>NZ_CP110854.1:329500-659000 GCF_027594745.1 Saprospira grandis
TGTTCGTATTCTGACTTATAATTATTGCAAGCTGAAAAAAGAAAGCTAGCGAGCAACAAAAAGCTAAAAAGGTAGGTGGTGCGCATAAAAAAGCTACTTCATTAGAAAGTGATGATAATAGATGGTTTTACTTGAGTCGCCAGTACTGTTTGGGGTCTACTGACTCGATAATCAGCTCGCCATTTTTGAGATAAGGCAGGGCTGGCGAGAGGTCGAGGACAAAATCCTGTTGTTCTCCCACTTGCTTGAGGAAGATGATGGTATAGGGAGCTTGTTGTTCGATGCGGCCAGTAATTTGGCAGCGGATATCGTTAGAGAGGTGCACATCAGCCAGGAAGCTGCCATCGGTTTCGTTGAGTTCGACAAACTTCATGGAGAGAATTTCCTTATCGGCGGCATGTTCATACTCTACTTTACCCACAAAAGGCTTAGCGGTTAAGATCTCCTTGGAGGGTAATTTAATACTTTTTTGAATATTTGCGAGGGCCTCTTGGGCTTCGGCTTTTCGTTTTCCTTCTGGAAAGTCGGCCAAATATTTTTTATAAAAATAGACGCGGTTTTCCATTTGGGCCTGTGCAAAGAGCAGGCGTTCTTTTTTGTTGGCCAGTTGCTCTTTAAAGCTATGCTCGGGATATTGGCTGGCAAAGCTATCGAGGGCAGCTAAGCTATTGGCTTTTTCGGCAGTTTGCCAGGCGGCCTCTTCTTCTGGAGATACATTGGGGCCGCAACTAAAGAGCAGCAGGGCTAGGGGCAGCCATAGGAGACGGTAATACATCTTTAGGGTTTTAAATTTTAATCAATCGGTGCAGGCCATAGGCCTTCATGCGGTTGTGGTAATAATATAGCAAATTGAGGTCTTCACTTTCATAACAGCCCTCTTTTTTGTTCCAAAAAAGAGGTTTATTGACATGAAATGCGCCAATATTTTGCAGGCCATCGGCCACCAATTCTTCTAGGCTATTTTTGGCCAACATCTCTGATAGTTTGAGTTCCCCCTTGGCCTCTAGCTCTTTTAGGGCAGTTCGGAGCAGCTTCAAGTTATCAAAGAGCAGGGCTTGGCTAATTCGGCGTTCTTCTTTTGGCAAACGCAAGATACCGTATAAATCTTGTTCTTTTTGTCTTGCTTTAATAATATTGAAGGCCGTAAAAGCCAAAAGATGGCTAGAAAGGACCACATTTTCCACCCTAAAGCGTTCAACAATTTTATCGGCTAGGCGCTCGGTATAGACCTCATTGCGTTGGCGATCATAGCAAAGTTGCCCCGCAGAAGTATAATAATCTTTAAGGTCCACTTCTCGACCTTGGGGGTCTAGGCTACGTCCCTCTTCATCTACAAAGTTGCCCATAACGTCCATGGGTTGCCCAAAATTGACCAAAATCTCAGAGCTATTATAGACAAATTGCCGTAGATACTTCAGAATACCCATAGCGCTAAATCCGCTACCTTCAGGGATATAGAGTTCCTTACCCGTATACTTCAGATGCTGTTCGATTAGGCTTTTGGCCTCTAGCACAAAGTGGTAATTGAGGACCACGGGTACAATGTAAACCTTATTTTTCTCTCCTCTTTCCAAAACCGCTCCTTGGGCATCAATGGCTGTACCGAGCAGGCCCAACTTCAGGCGTTCTTCTAGGGCGCCATCTCTAGAGCGGGTACCGCCCGGAAAAAAGAGCGAGTGCACCCCTCTTTCAATAGAAAGTTGAGAAAAGGACTTCAGGCTTTCTAGGTAAAAAGGGTTTTTCTTTCGCCGGTCTAAGGTATAGGCCCCCAATCGGCTAAAGAAATAGGACATAATTTTATTATTGAACAGATTGAGCCCTGCCCCATAAGAAAAGGCCAACATACCGATTCTATCGGCGGCCCAGCCAATCAGAATAGAATCTAGATTAGAAAAGTGCGTAGGCACAAAGACCACCGTTCCCTTATCGACCAAAGAGCGCAGCTCTTCTACATGCCCAGAAATCCGCAATTTTTTGCGCAAATCGGCCTTGCGGATCGTTAGGGTATTAAGGATAGAATTGAAGAGCATGGGCAGAAGAATTCGGGCCAATTTATAGGTAGAGATCTTAAAATCTCCCGTAATTTCTTCTGTGTAACGTCTCAATATTCGCTCAGAAAGTTGCTCATGATGCGCCTGGGCTTCGGCCCCTTCCAATTTGGCCCCCTTAACCAATTTTCGGCGGATATCGCCCCAAAAATCGAGTTCATCTGGGGGGTCTACTTTCCAAGGGTTTTCTAAAATTCGTTGTCGTTCTTTATAGACTACGGCAGCAATTTTCTGGGCCAACTCTCCCCCTTTTTTCTGGGCAATCAAGCGGTCTTGCGTAAAGGCCACAAGCTGGTCCATAAACGCTTTTTTATCTCGATACAATTGATTGATGGGCCATTTATTGAGGTCCTCAATCACAGAGGGCAAGGGATAGGCTTTTTCTGCCTGATAAGACTGATCCTCCTGTTCTATTTTCATGTAAAGGGGCTTAAATGAAAAATTAAAGTGTATTTTTGCAGGCCAATAAGGGCCCAAATTACTCTTTTTTTATTTTGGGGCCTCCCCTCGCCTTTAGGGGCTCGGGGCGGTTACTCCCTTTGGTCGTCGAACTGCGGCCTAAAGGCCTTGTTGTCGTTTATTCCCGTTGGTCATCGAACTGGCGCCTCTTCGAGGCTGGTTGTCGCAGCTCGCTGTTGTTTTGGGGCCTCCTGCAGCAAAGCTGCAGGCGCTACGTTTCGCAGCTCGCTATTCGCTCGGCCCTGCGGCGGCTTTGCCGCCTAGGTCTGGCCTGCGGCCACTGCTCCACATCGCTAGGCCGTTCGGCCTACGGCCGCTAGAGAGAGTGGCCATTCCAATTTATGATATTTTGCTGGGCCTACAAACATATAAAAAACTTATGCAAACTTACCTTTCTTTTTCCTTTTCGGTAGCTGAAGAAGACCAACAAGAGCAGTTAATTGCGCTTTTGGCCGATTTTCCCTTTGAGGGTTTTCAGCAAGAGGAGGAGGCCCTAACGGCCTTTTTGCCTCAGTCTGCCCTAGATGAGCAGCTAAAAAGATTTTTGACCCAATTGGCGCCCAAATGGCCAGAGGCCCAAATTACAGAAATTGCGCCTACCAACTGGAATGCCCAGTGGGAGTCGGATTATCAGCCCGTTGAAGTAGATGACTTCTGTCTTATTCGGGCCAATTTTCATGCGCCTGCGGCAAAACATATTGAGCATGAGATTGTCATTACGCCCAAAATGTCTTTTGGTACTGGGCATCATGCTACTACCTATATGGTTTTGCAGGCCATGCGTCCTTTGGACCTAAAAGGCAAAAAGGTCATGGATTTTGGTTGTGGTACAGCCGTTTTGGCCATCATGGCGGCCTATTTGGGGGCCAAAGATATTTTTGCCTTTGATTTTGATCCTTGGGCCTATGAAAACTCGGTGGAGAATGTGGCCAACAACTGTCCTGAGGCGCCTTTGCGTTTGGCCCAGGGGGGAAGCGAATTATTGGAGGGCGAAACAGATTATGATTTAATTTTGGCCAACATCAATCGCAATGTGATTTTATCTTCTATGTCGGATATGGTGGCGGCCTTAAAGCCTGGCGGGCAATTGATTTGCTCTGGCTTTTTGGAGGAAGATATTCCCTTGATTATAGAAAAGGGCCAAGGGCTCCGTTTATTGGAGCAGAAAGCTCGAGAAAAGTGGCGTTGCCTCATTTTTGAGAAAGGCTAAATGCGAAAAGCAGAGGAAGATCTTCCTCTGCTTTTTTTTGGTCCAAATTCTGGGTGTAGGGGCGAGCGTAGCGAGCCGGCTGAGGGATGGGCAGCAGTGGCCCGAAGGGCCAGACCAAAGCGCGAAGCGCTGCAGGGCCGAGCGAACAGCGAGCTGCGATACAGCCCGACCCGAGCGCAGCGAGTGGGCAGCCCCAAAAAAGATGCTTATTGTAATAACAAATCGATAGCTTTTAAGGTGACTTCTTTTCTGGCGGCGGTAAACTTATCGAGTTCTAGGCCTTCTTTTGGGACGATATTCGTGGCAAAAAAGTAGGTTTTGTCTTTGCTTTCGAGGTAGCCAACAAACCAGCCATTATGGTCTCCATTTCGGCTTGCCCAGCCTGTTTTTCCTCTTAGAATATAATCCTCTTCTTGGGTAATAATCATCATTCGGCTCATGATTTCTTTGGTGCGGGCCCTGATGGACAATTGGTCTTGGTAGAACCTTTTCAGAAAATTGATTTGATCAAACTGGCTAATTTTGGAGTTCCCTTCTAGCCAGAATAGGTCAATATTTGATGAGTCTACCTGCATCTCGCCAAAATTCAGTTTAGCGAGTTGTTCCTTCATTCTTTTAGCGCCAATTTTTCTGGCTAATTCTTGGTAGCAAGGGACGCAAGAGTAGTGGAAGGCCTTTTTGAGGCTAAGGTCCTGTTCCCAGCTAGCGAAGGCCCTTGGTTTTTGGTCCCAATAGAAGATTGTACTATCATCTTCGAGCAGGGCGGTTTCTAGCCCAATGATGGAGTGAGGTATTTTGAAGGTAGAGGCGGGTAGGCGTCCTGATTGGGCCCAGTGATACTCATTGGAGTAGTAGGTATTTGTTTGCAGCTCATAGATTAAGATAGCGCCTCGAACATTTGCGGAGTCGAGAATTGCGTGAAACTCTGCTTTAATTTCTTCTTTAGGCCCGGCTATTTCGATCTGTTTTTTGGGCTGGGAGTTGGTGCAAGAAAGGGCTAAGATTAGGATGGCGACAGAAAAGTACTGATACATGGCTAAGTTTGCTATTAGGGGTTTTCAGCTACAATCTTGTAGTTCTGGGGACAAGATAGCGATAAAGCTTGGCCTAAAAAAAACGAAAGCCAGCAACCGTAGCTACTGACTTTCTATCCTGACAATTACACCATCCATCCTTAAATTCTTCTATGATTCAGCAAGAGGAAACAGAGGCGAATGGATAAAAGAGGAACGCCTAAACTTGTTTCCCTTTCATCATGTAATTCCAGTACAAATAGGGAAGCATATACTTCTTGAGCATCCAGAGACGCCAGTGTTCCTTAGCCGAATTAAAGACAAGCATTTGCTTGAGTTTGGGATCGGGAATAAAGTTATTTTTATAATCGAATTCGGCTAGGGCCATTTTTCCGTAGCCGGTAACGAGGGGGCAAGAAGAGTAGCCATTGTATCGTTTGGCGCTAATATCTTGGCCTTTCATGAGGCGGAGAATACTTTCTACCACGATAGGGGCTTGTTTGCGGATAGCGGCCCCTGTTTTGGCGGTGGGCAATTGGGCCACATCACCTAGGCTAAAGATATTGGGAAACTTGACATGTTGCATTGTTTCGATATTCACATCTACCCAACCTGCCTCGGAGGCCAAAACAGAATTTTTGACAAAATCGGGAGCGGTTTGGGGTGGTGCTAGGTGCATCATATCATAATGAATACCCACTAGGCCGTCTTTTTCTTCAATTTTGGCATTAGAGTTTTCATTATAAAGGCTTTTATGATCGGCCATTTCGAACCAAGCGATTTGGTTGGGGCCATCTACCTTAACCAAACGGTGGCCAAAACGGAGATGAATATCTTTGCGGTCTACCACCTTCATCAGGGTTTCGGCGATAGGTTTCACGCCAAAGATCTTAGAGCCAGGAGAGGCAAAAACGATATCTGTTTTATCCTTCAGGCCGGCTTTTTTAAAGTAGTCGGCGGCTAGATACATAATTTTTTGGGGAGCGCCACCGCACTTAATGGGCGTCGTGGGCTGCGTAAAGAGAGCCGTACCGCCTTTAAAGTTTTGGAGGACCTTCCAAGTGTGTTTGGGGTCGGTGTAGTTGCTACAAACCACCCCTTTATCGATCGCTTCAGAGAGGCCTTCCACCAAAGAGCAGTCGATTTTGATACCTGGAGCGACCACGAGGTAGTCATAAGTATAGTCTCCCTCTTTACAGTGGAGTTTATTATTATCGGGATCGAAGCCCGTGGCATAATCTTGGATCCAATCTACGCCAGCGGGGATAAGGCTAGCCATAGGGCGGGCCGTATCCTCATAATTATAAGTATTGGCACCGACTAGGGTCCATGCGGGTTGGTAATAGTGTGTTTTTGCGGGTTCTACTAAGCCGATAGAAAGGCTAGCATTTTCTTTTTTGAGTTGGGAAGAAACCATAATTCCGGCTGTTCCTCCACCGATGACGAGTACCTGATAATGTTTCATAATATATTGGATAGTTGCTGACTGTCTGACTCGGTTAAACTGGGCGTTCCTCTAAGCAGAGCAGGCAGTCATTGGTGAATAGTCAGTGCAAATAATATAAGGCCTAGCTGTGGGTCTTAATTACTTTTTGTAGTTGGTCTGCTGATGCAACACCAGCTTGTTGCCAGAGTGCTTGGCCATTTTTGAACAGCATGATTGTGGGGATAGAGCGGATACCATATTGGGCAGATAATTTTTGGTTTTTATCTACATCAATTTTGATAATGCGGACCGCATCGCCCATTTTATCTTTTACTTCTTTGAGGATGGGGGGCATCATTTTGCAGGGGCCGCACCAGACTGCGTAGAAATCTACGAGTACGGGGGTATCGCCACTAATGATTTCTTGAAATTTGCTCATAACTTATGATTCTTTTAGGTGATTGTTTTTGAGAGAGTAAGGCAGTTGGCAACTGCCTAGACAGGGTTTGTGAAAAATGCCTTGATAGAGAAGGAATAGGCCTAAAATTAGCATCCAGGGGCTATGACTATAGTAGACATCTATAAGGAAGAAGATCGCCATAGTTAAGCGGAGGATGCGCATGAAGGGCCATTTATTTGACCACTTCATAACCTGCTCTTTGCCAAGCCATAATTCCTCCATTGAGGTTATAGACTTCTGTGAACCCTAGGCTTTTCATACGGGCCATAGCGCGACCAGAACGAGCGCCAGAGCGGCAATAGACATAAACGGCTTTTGTTTTGTCTAGTCCTTCAATATTTTGGTCAAAGGCCGAGTCATTCCAATTGATTTTATCGGCTCCTTTGAGGGTACCTTGGGCCCATTCTCCGGGGGTGCGAACATCCACTAATTGAACCTCTGGGCCAGCGGCTTCTACTGCGGCTTTAAAGTCGGCAGCAGAGATATTTTTAGCTAGTTGCGTAGCAGCAGGGCTAGCGGCTTCTTTTTTATCGAGCTCTTGTACTTTTTGGGCTTCTTGGGCATTGCAAGAGACAAAAATAAGAGCGGCTACAAAAAGCGATAGATATTTCATTGTACAGATTTAGAGTTGTTTGTTCAAATTGGTCCAGGCGCCGCCATTAACGGCCTTGATGCCCCAAGCATTGAGTTGATTAGCGGCTTGGCCGGAGCGGTTTCCGGAGCGGCAACAGGTAATGATTGGACCGGGAAGTTGTTTTAATTTTGCTTGAAAGTCGGCCAAATTGCCCAAGGGCATATTGATGCTCCCTTCGATATGGCCCATGCCATACTCCATAGGCGTGCGTACATCAACGATAGGGCAACCCTTTTCAATGGCGTCCTTGACTTCTTGAGGGAGTTCTTGTGGTTTGAACAAAAAATCGAAAAATCCCATTTTATCTTTATTTTTGAGGGTGAAGAGAGCAAAAAGTAGCTGTACTTCTTGCTTTTCTTAACCTAAAATTAAAGCATGCTTGATACTTTATTGGTGACAGTCGTCACATCGAAACAGCGCTAGGCGCTAAAATGGGGACGAGATTTTGGTCTAGACTTCAGAAAATGAGGCAGATAGGGCATTTAAATTAGCAAAATTAAAATGGGGGAATAAAGCCTTGGTCCAAATTTTTTTTCTTTTTTTCTGTCTTTAGCCCTAACCTCTTTAGATTTTTGGCACTATTCTGTAACAGGCTGAGCTTGTCCTGTATTTCTATTCTACTAAAACCAGATTCTAGTATGCGTCCATTTATGTTTTTGATCTTCTCGCTTTTCTTTCTGCCCCTAAGTTGGGGCCAAATAGAAACAGCCTCTGATAGTAGTGGGGCAGAAAAGCGGATGTATATTCGTCGGCAGGTGGGACCTATTGAAAAGCGGATGGATTCGCTTTATCAGCAGCGGATTACCCAAAGAGAAATCAATGGGATTTATATCCCCAGAGACCTTTATGATTGTTTTCGGGTTTTGGATGGGGCCATGGAAGATGACTTTAAGGAGTATTTCATGAGTTTATCTGATGAGGAGGTAGATGCTCGCACCCATGGCAGCCTAGGGCTTTGGATGAAGCACCGTTGGCAATTGATGGAGGGTTCTCGTTTGTCTGATTATTTTAGGAAGATGGGGGTTCCTCATCCGGAGTATGCCGTGGGGATTATTATTCAGACCTATCATAGGAAGTTGCACCAAAGAGATTTGGGGGTCAAGGAGTTGGTCCAGAAGTTTCAGAAGATTTGGGCCAAAAAACAAGAGGAAGAGGCCAAAGCCCTGCTGGGGCAGTAATTTTGGTCCAATTAAGGAAAAGCCCACTGGCCTGAAGGCCAGCGGGCTTTGTTGTTTGGCTGGGGGCGAAGCCCCCAGGGCCCGAAGGGCCAATGGCCCAGCGCTGCGGAGGGGTGGCCGTAGGCCAGACCGAGCTTTTTGAGCAAAGCGAAAAAAGCGAAGGGCCGAGCGAAAAGCGAGCCCCGCAGCATAGCGGCGGCCGCCCCAATAATCAGGGCGGCCGCGGGCCCCAAAACAGCTACTTTTGTCTCCATTTGAAATTCCAACTGATGGAAGGAATGATGGGAAAGAGCGAAACTTTATAAGATTTGAGTTCTAAATTGCCAGAGTCCGCATTTTCCTCGGGCAGGGTGTAAGTGAAAAAGACATTTTTGCGGTTGTAGACATTATAGATCGAGAAAACGAGGGTAGAGCTAAAGCGTTTTTCCTTCTTTTTGTTGAGGCGGAAAGAGGCCGAGAGATCGAGGCGATGGTAGGCGGGCAGGCGGGCCGAATTGCGCAGGCCGTATTCTAGGACAGGGTCGCTACCGATCAGGTAAATGCTTTTGATGGGCGTATAGGGGCTGCCGGAGCCAAAAATGAAGCTAGCACCGAAGTTCCAGCGTTTATAATCATAGCTACCGACAATAGACAAATCGTGTAGGCGGTCGAAGCGAGAGGGATATTGATTGCCCAAAATGCCTTCAAAATCGCGGGTAGAGCGGGCCAAAGTATAGGCAATCCAGCCTGTAAAATCGCCTTTTTGCTTGCGCAAAAACAGCTCTAGGCCATAAGCTTGGCCTTTGCCAGAAATAAACTGTTCTTCTACAACTTGATCGACCGTAGGCGTATAGTTTTCGGCATAATCGAGTTGCTGTCGGAGGTCCTTATAATAGGCCTCTACCGAAAACTCATAGGTATTTTCTTTAAAGTTTTGGAAATAGCCCAGGGCATATTGGATGCCCCATTGTGGCTGCACCAGCTCGCCAGAAGGCACCCATAAATCGGTGGGTAAGGTTGTGGCCGAATTAGCCACCAGATGCACATATTGGCGGCCGATATTGATGCCCGCTTTGACAGAAGAGCGTTCGGTAAGGCTGTATTTTCCACTAATTCGGGGTTCTGGTCCATAAAAGGTTTTGACCGGCTCGAAGCGGCCATAAACCGTACTATCTAGGCTAGAAGTATAGGGCCCCAACTGCTGAAAAAGCGAAAAGCGCAGGCCTGCATTGATTGACAAGCGGTTAGAGATTTTCCAATCATCCAGAATATAAAGCCCCGCCTCTTGGGCATACTTAATAGGGGGCGCAATATCAAAGGCCTCCTCGCCAGAAACGGCCTCGGCAATATTGGGGGTAAATTGGTGGTGGGTATAATCGCCGCCAAACTTAATATGATGCTTGGGGTTGGGATAATAATCAAAGCTCAGTTTTCCGCCCCAGTCGCGGATCCCCGAATTGACAGAAAAGGAAAATTGGTCCTGTCTTCCGCTGCTGCTAAAATCATAATCATTAAAGATAAAACTAGCATTCATAAAGAGTTTATCGCCAAAAAGGTGGTTCCAGCGAACGGTAGAAGTGGCATTTCCCCAATTGAGGCCAAACTCTAGGTCTCGGTCGGGATTATTCAATTTCAGGACATCTCGACCAAAATAGCCGCTAAGATAAATGCGGTCTCTGGGCGAAAGTCGATAATTGGCCTTTAAATTCAGGTCGTAAAAATAGTAATTGGTCCCTTCAAATGGGCTGCCTTTGAGAAAGGGCTGGGCCAAATCAAAGAGGTAAGTTCGGCGGCCAGAGACCAAAAAAGAGCCTTTATTTTTTACAATTGGGCCCTCAAAAGTCAGGCGAGAAGCCACCAAACCGATGCCGCCCTCGGCCCCAAACTTTTGCTTGTTGCCATCTTTCATTTGGATATCGATGACCGAAGAAAGTCGCCCGCCATAATTGGCCGGCATTCCGCCCTTAATCAGGGTAGTATTTTTGATTGCGTCGCCATTGAAGACCGAGAAAAAGCCTAGTAAATGTCCGGCATTATAGACCACCGCCTCATCGAGCAAAAGCAGATTTTGGTCCACTCCTCCCCCACGCACATAAAAGCCCGTATTGCCTTCTCCAGCGGCCAAAACGCCTGGTAAAAGCTGAATCGTCTTTAAAATATCGACCTCGCCCATCAATACCGGCAACTTTTTGATCTGCTCCATGGGCAGGTCAATTGTCCCCATCTGCGTATTATTCACATTGGCATCGCCGCGGACATCGGTCACCACTACGGCCGAATCGAGGGTAATTCCCTCTTCATTGGATAGAGAAAAATCGATCGTGGTATCGGCCTGTAAATTTAGCGAAATGCGTTTTTCGGTATAGCCCGTATAATTTACTCGGATTTCGTATTCGCCAGCCGGCAGGCTCAATGAATAAAATCCGTAGACATTGCTCACCACCCCGGCATTGGCCTGCGGGGCATAAACGGTGGCCGAAATCAGGTCTTCGCCAGAGTTAGCATCTTGAATTTGGCCGCTAATCGTGTATTTTTGGGCCATCAAGCTGGCCATTTGCAGGCAGCAAAATAGGAGGACTAAGGGGAGTTTCATTAGCTATAGTTTTAAGTTTTTTTGGGGCTGCCCCTTCGGGTCGGGCTGTGTCGTGGCTCGCAAGTCTGCTCGGCCCTGCAGTTTTTTCGCTTCGCTTCAAAAACTTGGGTCTGCGGCTTCGCCGCCCCACTTTCCATCCCTCAGCCAAGGCGCTTCGCGCCTTTTTAGACGCAAAAAAGGACCAAAAGCATAACAGCTTTTAGCCCTTGGGGTTTTCTTTCATTAAAACAATATACCTACAGAAAGGTGGGGACGGATCAGCCATTGCTCAGTAGCAATAAGGCTATTGTTAATTTCCATCTCATAAGCGGCCTGAATAAATTGGTAGCCAAAGCCCATATGCCAGCGAATATGTCTTTTGCCCGCAAAGCGGATACCTAGCTCGGGGCGAGCATAAAGCCCTCCTTTGGCGCCAAGCATTCTCCGGCTATCGTTCCACCAACCTGCAGAAGTGGCACTAGTGTCTAGCAAAGCCACATTATAGCCTACAGACAAATTGTAAGTAAAGGCCCAAGGACGATTAGTCTTAAAATCTCCACGGATTTCTGCAAAAAGAGGAATATGGCTAGAAGGCATAAAGCCGTTAGACATCCGCAGCATAGACAGACCAGCGCCAAACATCAAGTTAGGGTTTTTGGCCCAACCTCCAGAAAACTGCATAAAGATACCTACATCAGGTGTACCTGTCTCTGTAATGCTTCCAGGCGTGCCCATATTCAGAAAAAAGTAGCTGCGTTCTGTATAGCTACTATCTCTACAATTTTCTACTCCTCGGTTGTTGACAACAAGAGAGGGCCGTTCAATCCGATCCACTTCGCTTAAGGGATAAACCAACTTGGTCCCTCCTTCAATCTCTACTCGAATATTTCCCTTCTCCCCATAATTGATAATCTTGCAGCGCAATTCGCTGCCATTTTTCAAAATAACAAGATCGGGATAACCATTGTATTCTTTAGTGAGGCGTCTTTCGCTGCGGGGTGCTTTTAGCGCTCCGTCTTGGGCGTAGCTATAGGTCGACAAACAAAGACAGAGCAAAAAAAGGTATATAGTTCGCATAGTTAATTGGAAATAGGGGGCTTAATAGGGCCTTAAAGATGCTAAAAAAGCAGCAAAAACAGAGAAGTGTTTTTGCTGCTCCAAATAAAACAATTCCTTATTCTTCTACCAAAATGCTGCTAATGCGTTGCAATTGGTTGGGGTTGCTAATATCATACTGATAAAAGCCGTCGGGACCAATCACTAGGGCCAAGTCATCAAAGGGAGAAGCAATGACATCATAGGCAGAAAAGCTGGCATCCTGTGCCATGAGGCTGCTACCAATAGCATAATCATCGCTTGCATCAAAGATTTTGAGGCCAGCATCACCATCGCAAAGGTAGAGCAGATTATTTTTCAGGCTCAAGCCATGTGGGTTGTGCATAGGGTGGCTAGTAATTAGCTGAGGATCGCTCAGGTTGCTCACATCTACTACATCTAGCTGGTTATTGTAGCTATCGCAAATTCCACCGCCACGCAAAGTCACATAGGCGCGGTTGCCCTCTACATAAACGGGGTCGCAGGCGGTAGCATGCTCAAAAGTCCCAGTCAGTTGAGGGGCGGCAGGATCGGCTAGGCTATAAATATACATCCCGCTATTGCTTCCGATAAAGAGATTGTTTTCATGTGGGAAAATCGTCTCGATAGTCGCCCAACCAATATTTTGAGGTCCTTGATAGCTCGGATTATCGAGCTGGCTAATATTAAAGACTCTAAGGTTGGCTTCATCTACCGTATACAGATAATCTCCAGTAATCGTAAAACGGGCCATAGAGCCGCCCAGACCTACAGCGGTGGCAGTACGGGCATTGCTTCCGTTACTTCCATTAGAGCTCCCCACCATTACGGGGCTAACTCCCTGGTCTTCTAGCTGAGGGTTCCCCCAGCCGCCAGCCAAGGCATCTAGCTCGCTACAATTTACTTTTCCGGTAACTTCTTCTTTGTGGTAAGCCACCAAAGAGCGCCCCTCTGCATCCTGTCCATAAGTTGGAAAAACGTCCTGATCTCGGTCTAGCAACTGTACATTTTGCCAGTTCGAAATATCAATAGTAAGCAAGTCGGTATAATTATCCGCATAGAGAATATTGCCCTTAATGGCCATATCTAGATTACCAATAATATTGATAAAGCCAATTTTAACGGGTGCGGCAGGATTACTATTATCAAAAACGTGAATCCCTTCTAGTTGCTCATTGATGAGCAAGAAGTTGCGATAGATATAGAGCTTGCCTGGCTTTTTGAGGGGCCGAGCGGGCAGCATCATCACGGGCTTGCGGTAATCCTCTCCATTTAGGTAAATGGGGTCATACTTAATATAAGTAGTAGTGGTCTTACATTGGTCTTTAGTACAACTTCCGAGGCCTAAAATAAGGGCCAGCAATCCGAGGTAAAAAAAGGATTTTAAGTACATAAGTTATCTTGTTTAGTGGGGAGATAAATTTCTCATTTAAACTTTCCTCTAAAACGTTCGTCTTCCTTAATTCGTTGGACTGCTTGCTGCTTTTTGTCGATCTCGGATGCCTTGAATTAAATCTTGGCGGCTCAGTTGTAGCATGGCGGCATAGATTTGCACTTTTTGCGGGCCCATAATGGGAGCCGCTTCTTTAAGCAGGGCATCAACACTTTCTCTCGCTTTTTCTTCTTGGCCCAATAGCAGCAAGCTATGCGATTTCCCCGCCCAATTATCATAGTAGTAAATAATATTTTCTGGCTGTCGGTACTTTTTGCCTTTAGCCAAACGGCCATCAAATAAAGCTAGACTTTTCTCATAGTACTTAAAGGCCGCTACACTATCGCCTTGCAGGTCCTTAAAAAAGCCCAAAGATTGCCAGCCTTCTGCAAATTCAGGTTCTTGAGCTAGACGCTGACGCAGGTATTTTTCGGCCTCGGCCATACGGCCTTCTTGCATTTCTAGGGCGGCCATATTGCTATACAAAAGGCCATAGCTACTATCTTGGGCCAAAGCTTGCTGATAGTAATAGCGGGCCGAATCTAAATAAATTTCTCGCTGTTCTAAGTTGATTGTGGGGTCGGTTTCGGCCTGTGTTTGATAGCGAATACCAAGGTCATTTAGGCGGAGCATTTCCGGACTCGCCTCATAGTTAGGGGGCAACCAGCCCTCTTCTGTATTGAGTTTAGCCGCTTCTTTGGCAGGCAAATTCTGTTGGTCTTGGCAGGCCGTTAGGCCTAAAAGGAGAAGCCCCAAACAAGATATAGATTTGAGCATTTGCATACGTTCTTTTTTTTGCAAAGCTAAATATTATCAGGAGAATAGCCAGCGGTCTTACTCTTTTTTGCGCCTCAGGCCGTACGCTACACTTAAATCCTCCTCCCTTTTCTAGATGTTTATTCGAAGCTTCTTTTTTTGGGGCCTGCCGCCTTCGGCGGCCGGGCCCTTGCAGGGCTCGCAGGTCTGCTCGGCCCTGCGGGCTTCGCCCTAGGTCTGCCGCTGCGCGGCCCCCTTTCAGGCCCCTAGGCCGACGGGCCTTCGGCCCTTTTAACTGTAGGTTGAAACCTACAGCAAGCATGGTATTGCTTCGCAATAATTGATGAATGAGGGTTGAAACCCTCATGAAATTAACTTCTCGGCCATCCTTTGATAAAAATTTCAGGCTAGTCAAGGCATTTTTTAAAGGCATAGCCGTAGCTATGGCTGAGAAAAATAACGTAGAATAGCAGGAAATTAAAACAAAGGATAGAAGTGGCAGGGCTTTCATTTGGCCTTTGCCGACGGGCCTTTTAACTGTAGGTTGAAACCATCGGCCCGTATCATTTATAGCAAACAAGGGCTTTAGCCCGCCAGTTTGCATAGCCCTACAAGCATGGGCTTCAGCCCATGGACCCAAAACCAACTAGTTCTGAAAAGGCTTCTTCTCTCTTCCACTCCCTTTTTCCAAACTCCCAAGAAAAAGTTGAGGGACTACTAATAAGCGGCTATACTTACTGCCCTGGGCTGAAGCCCAGGGTTGCTGACTTGAGCGAACTGACGGAGAAAGTCCTTGTTCGCTTTCATTGCTTCTAAGGACCGAAAACTGCCCAACCGCCGAAGAAAACAGCCAAAAGAAAAAAGACAGCTGAGCGGCCACAACAAGCCCTTTAGGGCGTCTTCGACGACCAACGGGAGTAACCGCCCGCCGAAGGCGGGAGGCCCCTCCTATTTAAACAGATAAATGAACTTCTATCAATAGCCCCTTAGCATCAAATATAAATAACAAATTATCCGCAAGCACCCCTTTTTGCCCTAACTTTCTATACCGAAAATCTTCTTCAAAAAGCAACTGCTCATCACTTAAAAAACGGCAGACCTTTGTGTATGAATTATTTTGGTCAGACTCCATAAAACTCATCGAGATCCTAGCTAGGAGGGATTTGAAAAAAAAGAATTCAAGTCGCCCCAACTTATAAAAAGTCTTCCCTTTTTTAGCAACAGCTTTTTGTATACCCCAAAAAAGAACGAAAGCGTCCTCCTTGACATTGATAGCGTCCTTTTCTTTTGACAAAAGAACGATTTCCTCATAACTACATAAATCAAAACTACTTATCATCAACAGTTTGTAAAATTTAAATTCTAGCAAAAGTACTTAGTTCGCCAAAACACTAGCTATTCAATATACTCATTAGGCATTCCCACATCCTCATATTTTACGTACTTTTCAAACAGATGTATACCTCCTTTCCATTTATACCCATTTTTCTTTGCCATTGACAAAAAAAAGAATAACCTTTTCTCACTGTAGGGCTTATAGCATTCTTTTACCTTATATGGATATAGGCGAACAATATCAAAATAAGCCTTGGCATAATTGTTCTGTACGGCCATTAGCAGTGAAATTGAAACTCCTTTTTGAGGAGCTCTGCTGAGATTGAACAACCTTGCTATGCTATCATATTTGACTTGATTATTCTCCTTAACAGCCTTCATACCTTCATCAAATAATCTCTTGAGATCATATTCATAAACTCTAGATGTATCTCTATCCCCTTGTTTATCAATAAATGATTCTTTAGCGCTTGTTTTATCATCTTTTGGTTGGGTACAACCCAAAAAAGCCATTGTTATCAAAACCAATAAAGTTCGTCTATCCATACTTTAGTTTGTTTCAGGGTCATTTCCATTAGGCTAATCATCTCAGGCGATGAACAGCAGGCGGCGAAGCCGCCATGGCCGAAGGCCAAACGGCCTAGCGATGTGAAAGGGGGCGGCGAAGCCGCAGACCAAGGCCGTCAGGCCGCAGGGCCGAGCAGACCTGCGAGCCCTGAAACGTAGCGCCCGCCAAAGGCGGGAGGCCCCTGCTACACATCAATATAGATGGGGCTATTCATCTGAAGATGGATTCGGCCACTAGTACAAGTAGACATCTATTTTGTTTCAATTCGAGAGAAATTATATTTAGGATTATCTTCAAATAAAGTTAGAGAACAACGACCGTCATAACTGAACCCAAGCATACAACTACTTGACTTACAGATACCCAATTCTCTAGTCGCCACCCAGCTATCTAAGTAAACCGTTTTTCCACGAAAATCATAAGTACCTTCGTTTAAAATCTTACTCCCCTTTCTAAGAGTATAATATCCAGAAGTTTCTATTTCTAAGGTTATTTCGTCAAAAAAATCATTCTGATAACTTCCAACTAAACTTTTGGTCTCAAAAAGACTACATTGGCAAAACAAACCAACGCCCAACAAGCTAATTATCAGTAGCTTAAAAAATTTCTTCATGTTAATCTGTTAGTTTGCACTGCCCTTCTCCAAAATAGAACCCTAGTTTAAAACGGAAGAAAAAGCCCTGTCCTCGAAGAGCAACGAAAATAGGTGCACACAGCAAGCTGTATTTTCAGACTCAATTCAGCAAGAGGTGGTTATTATTAAGTATAGTCTTTAAGTTAATATTTTCATCCTCTAAGGCGCCCTCTATTTTCAAAGATACTAAAATCTTGTAATTACAAATTCTCAAAACACTATAATCAAAGTCAAAAAATTCTACACTTAAATCATAGCTTACTTTATTCATAGGCTCTAACTTAAGTGTGCTTACATGGCTGTCCCAATTTATATTTTCATGGAGTTTTACGGGAGTTAACTCCATGTCTTCAGATAGGTAATAAAATCTAACAGATGCCATTTTGGGACCTAAACTCTCAAGTCTTAAAGGAATAATTATTTCCTGAGAACAATTATTTACAAAGGTCAATCTTACAACCTTAGCATTCTTATCAATTTTAGCGTTAGCAAAGAACTCCAAACACTCCCCATGACTGTAGTTAGGAGAGTGACTACAGAAAGACAAAAGCAAACAAATAAAATAGTTGATCATATTCATCATTTAGTTGAATCTCCCCCCAAAAAAAATAGGCCCATAGCAAAAAACTATAGGCCTATTAAAACAATTATATCTTTGCCAAATTATTTAGCAGCCGCATAACGCTTATTCACTTCCTCCCAATTGATTACATTGAAAAAAGCTTCCACATAGTCGGGACGGCGGTTTTGGTAGTTGAGGTAGTAAGCATGCTCCCAAACATCTAGTCCAAGAATAGGCGTACCTTTGCAACCCGCAGTGTCTACATCCATTAGGGGATTATCTTGGTTAGGTGTAGAGCAAACCTCTAGTTTGCCATCTTTCACGCAAAGCCAAGCCCAACCAGAACCAAAACGAGTTTTGGCCGCAGCAGCAAATTTGTCCTTGAAAGTCTCATAGTCGCCAAATGTAGCTTTGATAGCCTCAGCTACTTCGCCTGTAGGCTCGCCACCACCATTGGGAGACATGACCGACCAGAAAAGGCTGTGGTTGTAGAATCCACCGCCATTGTTGCGAACGCCAGCGCCTGCAGCAGAAACATTAGCGAGGATGTCCTCAATGCTTTTGCCTTCTAAATCAGTGCCTGCAATAGCAGCGTTCAATTTATTTGTGTAGCCAGCATGATGCTTTCCGTGGTGGATTTCCATGGTGCGGGCGTCAATATGTGGTTCTAGTGCGTCATGCGCATAGGGCAATTTGGGCAATTCGAAAGCCATAGTTTTCTTATTTTGTGGGTAAAGTAATTGAATGTTTCGGGCGCTTCGCCCTTTCTTGCGAAGCTATCATTTTTTATACAGAATCTAAACAAGGAGCTAGATTAAAAGTTGGCCGATATGTCCTTAGCTAGATGTTAAAGGCTAAATATCGACTGATTGTCAATAAGATAAAAAAATTATTTTTTTTCTATTTCCTTTTTCTCCGCTTCTAGCGCTTCTATCTCGGCTGTTAATCGGCTAATTTGGTCCTTACTTTTAGCCAGTTTCTGGGCCAGAATATCAGCCGCCCGCCTTTTACTGATTTTTTGAGCCCTTTTTTGCTCGTAGTCCTGAAATTGCGTGGCGATCTGAGCAAAAGCCGCCTCCTTTTTTGCCGCTCGCAGGTATCGCTCATAGGCCGCCGTCTGATCCGCCAAACGACGAGCCCCATCTATGTCGTTATGCTTAAATACTTGCATCAAACTCTGGTCAATCTTGGCCGATTGGGCCAATAACTCCTGCCAAATCGCCTTGGCTCCTCCCCCTATCTGCTGGGCATTTACCCAAGTTGCTAAGGCTTTTTCCGCCTCTTTGGCCTGCTCCTCCGCCAACTCATAATCCTCCTCTTGCTGCCTGAGCTGCGCATCTAGGGCCTGCAGTTTTAATTCCTGACTTTTAAGGGTCAATAACAGCTGCTTATAACGCAAATAATTTGCCGCCAGCTTTTTAAGCGCCACCCGCTGCCCCGACAAAGAAAAACTCCTCTGGCTCTTTGTTTCCACATAATCCCCCGCTCCCTCTTCTATAAAAAAGTTGGGCAACTCACTCAAAGGATCAAGCGGCAAAATAGAAAATGATGCCCCCCAAAGATCTTGCATATTGGCCGGCAAACGCAAGGCGGTGGGCTCCAAATCTAGCCGCCTAAGCCCGCCTTTTGGCCCTTTTAGCTCTAGGCTTTTAGGCGGCTGCTCTCCACAAAAAAGGCCTGTGGGTAGGCCATTTTCAGCTCCCACAGACCAATATAAATAGCCGCTCTGCGCTGCCGCGCCCGAAGCTGCTGTCATCAAAAAGAGGCCTAGCCCCCAACTCAAAAGTCCTTTCATACGGTTATTTCGCTATTTGCTTAAAATAAGCAAGCAGTTCCGCCTGATCCTCCGCCGATAGTTTGGCATCCCCATGGGTCCAAGTATAAGACTTTAAAGGCATTTTCCCCTTTTCCATCTCCTCTACACATTCCTCCAATTTATGCACCTGCTTCTTGGCCTCATAACTGCCCCAAACCGAAAAATTCAAATGCTTGCGCCCATGCTTTATATGGTTGTTGATCCACTGCCCAACCGGAACCACATAGGTGTACCAAGGATATACCGTCTTATAACTGTGACAATCATAACAGGCCGCCTCCAATAAGGCTTTCTGCTTGGCCGTCGGCTGATGAATCGCCATCAAATCCGCTTGCTCATCAAATGTAGGGTTTTCCTTTTGGATTTGGAAAAATTGAGCCACTAAGAGCAAAGCCAAAAAGCCCCAAAGGCCCCTTTTCATCCACTTCTTTTTCATAAGTTTTAATTTAGACTGTTTCTAATTTGTGCAAATATAGAGGTTCTTATATTTAAGAAGCCCTTAGACAACTGTTTTTTAATAAAGTTTAATGTTTAGGGGCCTCCGCTGCGGCTTCGCCTTGCGGCGCTACGTTCCGCAGCTCGCTGTTCGCTCGGCCCTTCGGCGCAAAGCGCCTCGGTCTGGCCCTGCGGGCCACTGCTGCACATCGCTAGGCCGTTTGGCCTTCGGCCATAGGGCGGCAAAGCCGCCTGCTATCACTAAGCGAGTCTGTTTAATATTTTGTGTATGCCCTTTTTGCTGCCTAGGGACAAGCCCCTAGGCTAGCTTTTTCAGACAGCCCTCTAAAGAGGGCCTTTGGATATAGACCTTCTCTGCTACAACTATTGAGCAAGGCCCTCTATATCAGCCTTTGAGGCCCTTGTCAGGGCTGACTCCATTGGATTAGCCTAGGGGCTTGTCCTTAGGCGACTATTGGCATTTTATAGTACCTGTGGGTTGAAACCCACTGCAACAAAAGAGGCCATACTAACTGCTATAAAAATGAGCCGATCGTTAAAATCATCGGCCCATAATGTATTCTAATATAAGGCTTTATTAAAAAAGTTCTTCTCTATTCTCTCTCCCCACCCACAAGAAAAAGTTGAGGGACTAATAATGGCTTTTTTATCCTGACCTAGGGACAAGCCCCTAGGCGACTATGAGTCTATTTAAAATTTTGTAAGGTCTCCTTATGAATTTTCTAGTATATATAGTAGTCGGGGGAAAGCTGGTTATAGCCATGGGCTGAAGCCCATGGTTGTGGATCTATGCAAACTAGCGGGCTAAAGCCCTTGTTTGCTGCTAGCCCTTAGGTTCATTTTCTTATTTCCTAAATAGCCTCAAGAGTAGAAAAGTGAACAAGGACTTTCTCCGTCAGTTCATATGAGCCTTTGAGGCCCTTTAGGGCTGACTCCATTGGATTAGCCTAGGGGCTTGTCCCTAGGCGACTATTGGCATAACTAGTTTACTTCCAGACATAACTAGTTTACTTCCAGACATAACTAGTTTACTTCCAGACATAACTAGTTTACCGCCAGACATAACTAGTTTACCGCCAGACATAACTAGTTTACCGCCAGACATAACTAGTTTACCGCCAGACATAACTAGTTTACTCCCAGACATAACTAGTTTACTCCCAGACATAACTAGTTTACTCCCAGACATAACTAGTTTACTTCCAGACATAACTAGTTTACTTCCAGACATAACTAGTTTACTTCCAGACATAACTAGTTTACTTCCAGACATAACTAGTTTACTTCCAGACATAACTTTTGCCTTTTTTCATTTTGTTACGTTTTTTCAGTTTTTAACAAAACCCTAACATATAGGCCCAAAAAAAGGCGAAAAACCTAAGTTTTTCGCCTTTTGGTTGGCTACAAAAGCGCTTAAAAGCCATCCCAGCCCAAGCGGATGCCCAATTGGGCCAGCAGGGCATCTCTTTGGCCCCAACCAAACTTGATGAAGGTTTGTAGAGAAAAGCTATCTACTGTGCTGCCGCGACAAAGCTCGACAATATGCAGCCATTTGGCATCGCTACCATTCACATTATGGCCCAAATACACCCATTCTTGGCCATAACCCAAACTCAAAAAGCTCTTAAAGGGCGTTCTGCGATTTTGTTTATAAGAAGAATCGAGTAGCCAATGCCCTTTTAGCATAAGAGGAGCCGCCAAAGTAGAGCGGATTTTATTTTTCTTCGGTCCAATGTCTAGACTAAAGGGATAATAGCTCAGTCCCCCCTCCAAAGAAAAGAGAAAGCTTTTTCGATTGCCTGCCCAGACGCTCATATGCAAGCCAGGCAAAACATTAAGGACCTGCCCAATACTTTGGGGTTGGGGGCTAATCGCTTCTTGCCGTTGTTGGTCCCAGCGGTAGGCACTAAACTCTAGTAAAATACTTTGTCCCCAGCCCCAAGCCTTGGGGGCCTCGCCCTCTGGCCAAAGGCTACCACTATAGGTTTTTTTTAGGGCCAAGCTATCGCTTTGGGCCAAAAGTGGGGCAGAAAAAAGGGCAAAAAAAGAAAAGAAGAGGAGGAAATATTTCATAGTTGCTAAAGCGATTTAATAGGCAAAAAAAGGGGCGGCCCATGGCCGCCCCAATTTACACTTTATTCTAGGAAAGGCCCAATATTTTAGGGCCTTGGCTGGGCGGCGCAGCCGCCTATTGGGCAGGGGCTGGCCCCTGCCCTCTTCGGCTATCGCGAAGCGATGCCTTTTTTGGCTGAGGGATAGTAGCTGGTGGCCGAAGGCCAGACCAAAGCCCGCAGGGCTGCAGGGCCGAGCGAGCAGCGAGCCAGCGCATAGCCCGACCCAGCCGCAGGCTGGGGCAGCCCCAAATCCTCCTCCCCTTACTTCTTCCGCTTAAAGGGATTTTTATTGCCAAAGGGATTTTTCAATTTATCCTGAAGAATCTTGTCGGCTGCTTCTTTGGCCGCCGTCTCAATGCTATCTCGGATGCGTTTGGCCTCTTCGGCAGAGGCGGCCTGAGCGGCCAAGCGCTCGGCCTCTTTACGGGCACGCTCCTTGGCTTCCTCGGCTAGGCGCTCGGCCTCTTTGCGGGCGCGTTCTTCGGCTTCGGCCTGTAGGCGTTCGGCCTCGGCTTTTACTTTTTCCTCGGCCTCGGCCTTGAGTTTTTCGGCCTCTTCTTTTAGGTTGTCCTTAACTTGGTCCCCCATAGATTCGCCAGATTTACCCTCGGCGCCAAGGACCTTGGGACTAAATTTGGGGTTGCTCAAATTGCCCGTAATATCTACGCCAAAGTTGATAAATGCGGCCTCTTCTACCTTGATACCCAGCTTACTAGCCTGACTAGCAAGGAGATTGCCAGCGGCTTGAGTGGCCCCGCCAATTGCCGAATTATCAATCATGGCTTTAGGGACCCGCATCTTGAGGTCGTAGTCCATCCTTTGGTCCAACCCATGGGCCCCGCCAAAGGTCATATCAATTCCCTTTTGGGTAAAGGCAAAAGGCTCTACCATCAGTTTTCCATCCTTAATTTTAAAGAAGTTGCGGGTATTTTGAATCTCGATATTTTCTAGGGCCTTGATGCCCAATTTCTGGCTCAGGCCCTTGAGGGGCGTGCTGCCTTTAAGGACCGCATCAAAGGTTTCTAGCAAGCCCTCGGAGTTGAGGCTGGCCATATCGGGATACAAATTGGGCTCTAAAATCCCGTTGAGGCTAAATTTAGAGTTAAACTTGCCCAACATGCCCTTCATGATGGGCGCAAAAGTGGCCACTAGAGGCACTCCCTCGGCAATTTTGGCAAAATCGAGCTGGGCCACATCATAGGCGAAGTTGAACTTGGGCGCTTTGGGGTCTTGGCTGTTGTATTCTCCGTTTAGGACAATGCTTCCGCCAAAGGCATTACAGCTCAAATTGGTCATTTCTACCTTCTCTTCATAGATGCGGAGGTCGCCAGCCACATTATCCAATTGATAGACATCATAGATAAACTTTTTGAAGCGGGCCTTCATGTGAAAATCAATATTGGCAGGGACCAAAATGGGTTCAAAGGCTGTTTCTGCGGTGCTAGGATCTGCGGGAGCGGGAGCCGCTTCGGGTTCTGTGGCGCTGCCGTCTTCGGTCATGAACTGATTGACATTCATGTAATTAGAGTAGAGGTTCAGTTCCCCTTTGAGCAACTCATTTTTAAAGAGATAGCCAAAAACATTATCCAGCTGGCCATCGGCTTTGATATCTACTTTATTGATAAGCAGCTCAAAGTTGCTCATTTTGGCTCGGCTGGGCGAGAATTTGCCCACGGCCTTCATATTTTTCATTTCATAGACATCATAAACCATTTTATCGCAGCTAAAATCTGCGGCAAAATCCCAGCGGTCAAAGAGTTCATCCTGATTGATGGCCGTAGTGGTATCGGTCATATCGGTAGCGGCCATTTCCTCCTCGGAGGTAGCTGTTGTATCGCCCATTAGCTCGTTGAGATCAAGCAGACGAGAAGTCACTTTAAGTTTTCCGGTCATAATTTTATCGCCAGAAAAATAAGTGAGTAGGTTGTCCAATTTTCCTTGGGCCTGAACATCGCTTTTGCCCATTGTCAGGTCAAAGGCTTGGAGGTCCACATCATTGGGACTAAACAGCATCAACATCTTTTTGATGCGGATATCGGGCATGCCCTCCATCAGGTAAATCATGTTTTCGATGCCTAATTTTCCTTGCATATCGACCTTATCATATTTTTGTTCGGTCACATAAGACATGCGGGTATTGGCTTGGAGTTGGGCCTCGATGAGGCCAGCCATGCTACTGCCTTCCATGGGAAAAGCCTTAGAGAGTTCGGCCAGATTGATTTTTCCTTCTACTGCGCTCTTGATATCGGGGTCGCTCATAGGCGTTTTGAGGAAAAGCGAGGCAGAAAAGGGATTTTGGCCCAATTTGAAGGCAAATTGCTTCAAGTCTACGGTCAACTTATCCAAATCTGAAGAAGGGCTATTGATCTTGAGGTCTACCCCAATATCGCTCACGCCCATGGGCAAATCGGGATATTGAAAGGTCCCATTAGCGGCTTTTAGGGCCATATTAAAGGCGGGATAACTCTTTTCGTTAAAAGTGCCGTTTACCGCTCCGCTCAGACTAAAATCGCCAGAAGTTTTTACGCTTTCAAAGCCCTCGATATAGGCGGCGGGCACCATAGAGAGCAGGCTTGCAAAATTATTATTGGGAGCCGAAAACTTAAGCTCCTTAAAAATAATATCGTCGCCTTTCATGAGTACGGCCCCTTCTGCGCCCAACTTTAGGGCATTAAGTTGAAGTTGGTTATCAAGTAGCGTAAAGCTCATTTCGTCTTCCTTCATGCCCACGCCAATATTGATTTCGGCATCAACCACCGCTTTATTGAGGTAGCTCACGCCATCATAATTGAGTTGGAGCGACTGCATTTGGGTGCTGGTATAAAAATCAAATTGCTCTAGGCTCATATCGCCAGACCCCTTATGATTAAGGCCTTTAATTTGCAAAAAGGCGGCATTGGGCGCATCATCATAAGTCATTTCGCCCTCAATAATTTGGTAAGAGCGGAGCGCAAACTGAAAATCGCTGCTTTCGCTACTGCTCGTTTCTTCTTCGGCGGTGGCGCTGCTATCCGTTTTCATGATATCATAATTGGCCTTTCCATTTTTGAGGACCTTCACATAGAACTTGGGTTCTTCAAAAACCAAGGAGTTCACGGCATAATTGCCCGAAATCACTTGGAAGAGGTTGAGGCGCAGGCTAATGCGTTTGACATCGGCTAGTTTGAGGCCATCAAATTCATCTTGGCCCGTCACTTTGAGGCCCTTGAGATCAAAGGCAAAATTGGGAAAGGTCCAGAGGAGAGAAAGCTCGGTCCCTTCAAAATCTAGGGTCGCATTGAGTTGTTCATTGGCTGCTTCCTTGACCAATTTTTCGATATCCTCTTTAAAAATCATGGGCAGCGTAATAGCGGCCAGCACAAAGAGGATGAGAAAGCTAAACAATCCGATTAGGGAGTACTTTATCCATTTTTTCATACAGTAAGTTTTTTTTTAAAGGTAAAAATTAGGATCTAAAGCAGGGGCTTTAAGGTCATTTTTTTTTGGGGCTGCCCCGCCCTGCGGGCGGGTCGGGCTGTACCGCAGCTCGCAGGTTTGCTCGGCCCTGCAGGCTTTTTCGCTTTGCTTCAAAAGCCTTGGGTCTGCCGCCTTTGGCGGCCCTGCTATCCATCCCTCAGCCGGTCGTCGCTTCGCTCCTCGGCGGCGGCTTCGCCGCCTTATTTGGACCAAAAAATGCTAGCCTTTGGGTTTCATTTGAGCTCCAAAGCTTGTCTGCCTGCTATTTTTTTCTGTACTTTGCTTGGGCCTTTTTAGGCTAGTGCTACTATCTTTTACGGTAGCTTAAAACCCACCGCAACAGTGGTATCGCTTTGCGATGATTTCTTCATGAGGGTTAAAACCCTCATGCGTTTAGCGGCGGCCGACCTAGGCGCAGCCTAGCTGGCCGCGGGCCCCAAAAACAAAAAATAAGATGTTTAAAGTCCTTATCTATAGTAGTTGTTTGTTTCTTTTGTTGGCTTGTTATCGGCCATTAGAGACCGAAACACCCATTTTGGGAGAGCAAGAAATCATTCCTTTTTTGGTGGACCTTCATTTGGCGGAGGCCAAGCTAGCGGAATATAATAGTTTGACTATTTTGGCCAAAGATAGTTTAGCGGCCGAGCAATATGCCACTCTCTTTCAGATTCACCAGATTGCCCCCACTGATTTTCAGCAGAGCATGCAGGCCTATATGGGCAATCCCGAGGCGTTGCAGCAGCTCTATGAAAAAGTAGTAGAGGCCCTATTGGCGCATGAGTTGAAACATAGTGAGCGGACTAAGAAAGGCAAAAAACGCTCGGCGACAGAAGCCATAAAACGAATAGAGCAAGTTCGGGACAGTAGCAAAAAAGAAAACTAAGGGAGCTTAAACTCTTTTTGGGGCTGGGCTGTTAAGATATTGTCTAAATAAACAGCCAAATTCAGAAAAAAGCCTTAGCTTTGTTGGCTATAAACTACATTGAATTCTATGTCTACAGAAAAAAATACCCCTCAGATGGAAAACCCAATTGTATTGACGGATGGGGCCGTAAAACAGCTCCTTAGAATTAAGGAAAACGAGAACATTGCCGAGGGCCATGGTTTGCGCGTGGGCGTAAAGGGTGGCGGTTGTGCTGGTTTCTCTTATATTTTGGGCTTTGATGAAAAAGGCGCCGATGATGATGAATTTGTGATTAATGGCATTACGGTATTTATGGACCGGGCCCATGCGATTTACCTCCTCGGCATTGAGATTGATTTTCAGGATGGCTTAAACAACAGAGGATTTACCTTTAACAACCCCAATGCTGAAGAAACCTGTGGTTGTGGCACCTCTTTTTCGGCTTAAGTAATAATACTTATTCCGTCCAAAGAAGCTAGCAATTTTATTGCTAGCTTCTTTTTTTTGTGACATTGAATCTAAATATATTGAAAATCAACATGCTTAATTTTAACACTATATTTTTAAACATTAGTTGTTGATACAAGGATAAATAGAGGCGAAAGCGCTAGTTTTGGGAAGCTAAAAGAAACCACTATAGTAGTACACTTTTTTTTTATTTACCATTTTTAATTTTCAAAATGAGATTAAATTTATTGCTTTTGTTCGGGCTATTGCTTTATTTTCCTACTTGCATTTATGCTCAATGGGTACAAGTAGGTTCAGACATTGAGGGGCAGGCGGCCCGGGAATACTCTGGTCGTTCTGTAGCCTTAAGTGATGATGGGCAAATTTTTGCTGTGGCCACCCCATCTAATGAGGGAGCGGCTATATTTCGGGGTTATGTGGATGTTTATCAATTGGTCAATGGTGTTCGGCAGCAGTTGGGGCAGCGCATTTATGGCGAGGGCAGCAACGATCATGCTGGGCATGAGATTAGTTTGAGTGGAGATGGCAGTCGTTTGGCCATTTCGGCCCCCTACAATGATGCTTCGGGCACAGATGCTGGGCATGTTCGGGTGTATGAGTATGATGCTATTAACAGTAGCTGGGTACAGCTAGGTACCGACATTGATGGTTTGGCTGCTGGAGATCAGTTTGGCAGCGCCGTTTGTTTGAGTTACAATGGCAATGCAGTAGCTATTGGTGCTATGAACAATGATGCTGGGGGGACCGATGCGGGTCAGCTTAGTGTTTTTAGTTTTCAGAATGGGGCTTGGGTGCTTACTGGGCAGCGCATTTCTGGTGCAGCAGCGGGTTATGGCCTCGGTTTTTCGGTCAGTATCAATGATGCAGGCAGCCGAGTAGCGGTTGGTGGTCGTTTGGCTGATGGCAATGGGACCAATGCTGGTGAAGTTCGTGTTTTTGATAATTTGAATGGGACTTGGACCCAAGTTGGGCAGACGATTTTGGGCGCTGCGGCAGGTGATTATATGGGCAACACGGTAACCTTTGATAAAGATGGCTCTACCTTGGCGGTTGGGGCTCCTTTAAATGACGCCAATGGAACAGATGCGGGTGTTATTCAGGTCTTCAAATTGCAAGGCGGCAGCTGGGTCCAAATGGGCCAAGATTTGTTGGGTGCTCGTGCTGGCGACAAAAATGGTTCATCAGTTTCGCTCACTAGCGATGGCTTGATGATTTCTACTGGGGCCATTGGCAATGATGATAATGGCTCGGATGCAGGACATAGCCGGGTATATCGCTATGACAATACTCAGAGCAGTTGGGTACAATATGGGCAGAGCATTAATGGGCAATCGGCCAATAGTTTGTCGGGTTTTTGTACTCGTTTGAGTACCAATGGCCAATACCTGATTGTGGGTGCGCCTTACAATGATGATAACGGAGTAGAATCTGGACAAAGTCGGCTATTTAGATACAACTGCGCGGCCAACCTAGACCTTAGCATCAGCCAATCGGGCAACGACCTCATTGCCAATCAGGCCAATGCTTCTTATCAGTGGCAGAGCTGTAACTTTGGAAGCATTTCTGGGGCAAATGGACAGAGCTTTAGCCCCTTGAGTAATGGATATTATTCGGTCATCATCTCTCAGAATGGTTGTGTAGATACCTCTAGCTGCTACTCTTTTATTTTGAGTAATACTAGCGAAAGCGAACTAGCCGCCAAAGACTTAAGAGTATTTCCCAACCCTAGTCAAGGGCAGTTCATTATCCAAACGCCTCAGATAGAAGTGGTTCGCTTATACAATAGTTTGGGGCAGCTGGTTTTCGCCAAGCACTACCAAAATGAAAGTCAAGTTGAGCTAAATCTTCAGCAACTTCCCGCTGCCATTTACCTACTAGAGGTAAATACCGCTTTGGGCAAACGAACGCAGAAGGTAATTTTGAGTAAATAATCCTTCTATAAGCATAGAGAAGAGTGCTTAGGCCTTTGCCTAAGCACTCTTTTTTTATAAAAAAGAGTTGGCCCATAATGGACCAACTCTAATTCAAATGGGCATTTTCTATAGGTTATTTTTCTGCCTGGCTGTACTGCTCTTCGTTTACGGCCTCCATCCAGTCTACAATTCCTTTTTCTACATTAGGAACGATGTAGAGCTGTTGTAAGCCAGTATTTGCGCTGGCGCCATGCCAGTGTTTTACATTGGGTGGACATTTAACGACATCTCCCTTTTTGATGATTTCGATTTCGCCACCTTCAATTTAGTGGTAGCCCACTCCATCGGTGATGATTAGAATTTGGCCTGCGGGATGGCTGTGCCAATTGCTACGAGCGCCGGGCTCAAAGTAAACATTTCCGACAGCGGTGGTAAATACATCATCGGGGGCAACTAGGCCGTAATTATAGGCATTTCCGGTAAAAACCTCAGCGGGACCTTTTTGGCCCTGCGGGAAAATGGCTTCTACTTTTTTTGCATTATTTTCCATCTGTTCTTCTTTTATGGTTGGTTCTTGACAAGCCGTAAATATGCTTGCCAGAATCAGAAATTGAAAAAAATATTGGGGGTTCTCATTAGTGTATAAGTTGAAAATCAAAATAAATATCGTCTATGCTGGACCAACTTTGGGCAGGCTCATGAACTTGGCCCAAAAGCAGCAGTCCGTCGGCATAGCGAAAATCTTTATAAAAGAGGCAAAGGTTGCCCCAAGGAGCATAATAGCAGAGCTCCCCGGCTCTGGCGGCATGACCGCCTAGCGCTTGAGCGCTTTGTAGTTTTTTGGGCCGGCGCATAATTTTTTCGCAGCCCGCATAATCTTCTACCAACAATTGCTTTAGTGGAAGTTCTTGGCTCAATGCGTTGGCCCAGGCATTATCAAATAATCGTCCGTGGAGCATAAAGCGCTCATTGACTAATTGGAATTGCATAATTTAGACTTTTGGAATTGACTTAATAACTTTGGCGGGACAGCCAGCCACCACCACATAATCGGGAACATCTTTGGTTACTACTGCGCCGGCGGCAACGATAGAATATTGCCCCACTGTTACTCCAGCTAAAATGCAGGCATTGGCGCCAATCCAAGCATTTTTTTTAATATGAATGGGAGCCGTTTTCATACTTTGTCTTTGACTGGGGGCTATAGGGTGTCCTTCAGATGTAAGGCAAACATTTGGTCCAATCATGACATCATTATCAATGCGGATGCCGCCCAGATCTAGGAAAGAACAATTGTGATTGATAAAAACCCCTTCGCCCAACTGGATGTTTCCTCCATAGTTCGTATGGAAAGGAGTAAAAACGCAGCTATTCTCGGCCATTTTTTGGCCCGTGATTTTTTCCCAGAGTTCTTGGATTTCCTCATCTTTGATGGCTCGATTCATCTTGCGAATAAGTTGGCGTTTTTCTTTGCAGGCATGGCCTAGCTCTGCAAAACCTGCATCCGAATGTGGAATTATTTCTCCGCTTTTAAGCCGATCTAAAATAGTTTTATTCTTCATTAGACTACCTTTGTATTTGATAATAGGACAAAGATAGTTAGGCTTTCGATCAGCAAACAATGCTTTTCAAAGTAATACTTAATAGATAGGGCCTTTGGTCCAAATAAATCAGATGATGACCATAATGAAAAACTTAGTCGTTTACTTTTTTTTGGCCCTAGGCCTTCTTGCTTGTCAAACAGAAGAAAAACTGGCCCAAAAAGGAGCCGAATATTTTAATCTACCCGCTTATTTTAAGGCAGAAGCCCAACGCTTGAAAGAAGAAGCGCCAGCTTACCAAAAAGTAATTTGGGCCAAGGGAGAAATAGATAGTATACCTGGAGAAACCCTAGATTGGGAAAAAGAGCTGGCCATTTTTGGTCGAGAGCAGCTACATGAGCCAGCTGTGCGAGAAGATTACCAAAGAGATAGTATTGTTTTAGAAAATGGCTATGAGATTCGCTATCAAAGTTTGATAGAAAAGCGTAATTTACAGCGTTTAGTCCTTGAATATGGTCCAAAAAAGGAGTTGCAAAGCTTGCGGTTAAGTCTAAGCCAAAACAATACGGTATATGCGGGCCAAAGCGAGCTAACTTATTGGCCCAAAAAGGGCTATCAGTTACATAAGGACCAAAAAGTAGTTGCTTTTGACTCTGCCCAATATCGTCTCCACCTCCATTTTCTGGCCCATTAAGTTTTTCTGTTTATGTTTCCCTTATTTCGGCAGCCCTCGGCTTTGCGCGAATCACTTTCTTATCAGCTTGGGTTTAGCCTTTTTTTGGGGCTAGTGGTCACTCTTGTGGTGCATAGCCAAATGCCCGATAGTCCGGTTTCGGCTTATCGGGAGTGGGCGGATGCTGCCATTTGTGGACTTACGGCTATTTTGGTTTTTAGTGGGCAGCTCAGCATTTTGCCTTATTTGTTTGGCAGTTGGTTTAGTCCGGACCGTTGGACAATTGGCCGAGATTTGCTGTTTAGTAGCTGGGTGTTTTTTGTGGTGGGGGTCGTCAATTCGCTAATGCTGGTTTATTTGGGCTGGATGCAGTTTCAGTGGTCTGGCTTTTTTTGGCAGCAGTTTTTACAATTGGCTTGGGGCCTCCCTCCTATTAGTTTGATGGTGGTTTGGCGCAATCAGAAGTATGCGGCCTTAAATATGGCTTGGTCCAAACAGATTGAAGAAAAAATTGAGGAGCGAGGCAGTTTGGCCCTAGGCCCTGGCCCCGAGCTGCTGCGCTTGCAAGCGGCCCAAAGGCCTTTGGGTTTGCCCGCTCCCCAAAAACGAGAAGGGCCCAAGTTGTTGGTTTATCATCAGGGAGCGGCCAAGAGCATTTTTTTAGAAGATATTTTGGCGCTTTATAGCCAAAAGGGAGAATTGGAGATTTATTGGGCCGAAGCCGAACAACTGGCTTACATAAAAGTGCAAATGCGGCTAAAAGACACCCAAGAAGCCCTGGCCCAACAAACTATTTTGCATCGGGTGCACCGTTTTTATTGGGCCAATTTGGCCCGAGTAACCGCCACCGAAAGTAATGCAAGACATATTTTACTCTCTTTGCCGCAGTTGCCACAAAGCATTCCCGTTTCTAAAACTTATAGAAAAGCCGTACAAGATTATTTTGAGATGGATTAGCGCTGGCCATTAAAGGGCCGAAGGCCCGCCGGCCTAGCGATGTGCAGCAGTGGCCGAAGGCCAGACCTAGCAAAAAACTTGTTTTTTTGCGCAGGGCCGAGCGAACAGCGAGCTGCGGAACGTAGCGCCGAGGAGCGAAGCGAGGCGGAGGCCCCAAAACAGCAGCGAGCTGCGACAACAAGAACTTTAGTTCGTCTTCGATGACCAAAGGGAGTAAACGTAGCGCCGCAAGGCGAAGCCGCAGCGATAACAAAGACTTTAGTCTGCAGTTCGACGACTGAAAGGAGTAACGCCCCAAAAACATCCCCTAATCTTTACAAGCATTCATTTTTTTGCTTATCATTTCTTGGCGTTCTGGCGCCAGATTCATGGCTTTTTTATAGATTTTTTTAGCGGCCTTGCATTTTCCCTGGGCCGCTAAGTTTTCAGCTTGAATAACGCAAGCTTCCCAATCTTCGGGCAAAATTTTGTACATAATATTACTGAGCGGGCCGCTAGCCGCATAATTTTTTTGGCCATAATGATAGCGCTCCAACCAATAAATATCGAGCAAATCCTCTTGGCTATCGTCCATTTTGTTTTTCCAATACCATTTTTCTAGGTTTTTGAAGTCGCCCGCCTCAATTTTTTCGGCCAAATCATAGGCTAAATTGCGCTGCGGCTCCTCCAATTCCATTTTTGGATAAATGTAGGCCAGCGCAATATCATCGGCCAATTGTAGGGAGTTGCTCAGCAGCACTACGCCCTTGCCGTTGGTTTTATTATAGGCCATGATGCTAGAATAACTGCCCGTGAGGCCCGTCTGCATGAGGATTTCAGTCTCTTCATCAGGTCGATAAATAAACCAACCGCCTTTGTAATAAAGTTTTCCTTGGCCCAAATCATCCAGGCCAGTAGGAATCGCATCCTCCACCCAACCGGGCTGAAATAAAATATTATGTTCAATTTGGTAGCTCAAAAAAGTGGCTAAATCTTCGGTCGAACTCCAAAGTCCACCCGCATAGCGACTAGGACCAGAAAATTCCCAACTTGCACTCGGTACGCCCAAATTTCGAGGCGCTACGGCCTCGGCAGTGGGACCAAAATGCGTATTTTTCAGCTTGGCTTTTTTAAAAACCGATTGCAGGAGTTGCTCATAGCTTTGCGCTGTTTGCTGCTCTATAATTTGGCCCAAAATCATATAGCTCCAGTTAGAATAGGCCCATTGCCCCATTTCATAGGGCTCCCAATCCCTCAATTCCTGCCACATTTTTTTTTCGCTATAATCTTGATAGGGGTTGGCCCAATTGGCCGGCGAAAAATTAGGCGATAAACGAGGGATGCCCGCCTGATGCTGCAGTAAATCTAAAGGCCGAATTTCTTCCAAATATTGATTATCGACTTTCGGAAGCAGCTCCGATAAAGGCTGCCGAAGTTTTTTGCCCAATAAATGCAAGGCCAATTCTGCCGTGAAGGTTTTGCTCAACGAACCAATTTCGTACTGGCTTTTTTCCGTGATTTCAGGGCCCCCAAAGTTCCGATAAGCAAACGGCCCCTCAGGATATATTAAAGCGACAGAAATGGCCGGATTGATTTTTTCTTGCTACCGTCTCCGCATTTCTGCCTCTAAAATCTCTTCTGCTTGCGCCCAAATTGAGCCCGACAAGCCCATGAACAAGAGTAATACACTGAGTTTTTGCATAATCTATTCGTTTTTGTACCCTATGAAGCTAGCTTATTTTTTTGGCCCAAGAAAAAATAAAATAAAAAAAGCCAACTCCTTTTGAGAGTTGGCTTTTTGGCTAGGCTAAAAAAATTTGACTTAGATATAGTCGTAAATTTGTTCTACCGTTACATTTTCGGCCGGAATTTTCGTGACTTCAGAAATCACTCGATCTTTTCCATCTTCAATTCTTAGCAAATCAGAAAATAGCTCGCCTTCTACATATTCTTTTTGTGTAAAGCGAACGGCAACTTCTTCCGCATTATATTCCTGTGTCAACTCAATTTTGCTATCGGTCAACAAATATTCTACTTCATTATAAATCAGTTGGCCTTTTTCATTGTATTTGGGCTGCTGCACATCCGCCATTTGTAGGTCGGGCGCCTCCCCTTCTTCTTCCAACATGACATAATGCGCTACTTTTTTGGGCAAGTTGCTGCCTTCGGCATACTCAAAACGATGTTCGCCTTCCAACTCATCGCCAAAAAGCTCAGTAATTTTAAGCAAACGCTCGCCTTCCCAATCCAAAAGGACATAGCTAGTGGGCTCATCAGAAGGAAAAACTTCTTGCACCACTTTAACTAGTTGGCCCGCCTCATTATAAAAATAGCTGTCGGTATCTTTGCCGCCTTCTTGCAGATCAGAAAAAACAGACTGCAGAATTTGGCCCGCTTCATTATAAGTAATCAACCAATGGCCAGCTTCTTCGCCCTCCTGTACATTAAGTACCTCATGTTGGTTGGCCGCGGGATAATTATGCTGATATTCTTCCATCAATTCATTATCTGGACCAAAATGGCGCACGACTTTGCTGCGGCCTTCTTCATCATAAAGCACTTCTTCGCTCAAAAACTCAATTTCTTGCTCCGCTCGCTGCATCCGCGTTTTTACTTGCAATTTTTTTGCATTTTGTTTCGGATTCTTGGGCATCAAGTCAATAGAACTAAATTCTTGCACCAAATAATTGGGATTCTTTTTTTCGCTGCTCATTTTCTAATATTAAAGATGATGATGATTTTTTTTTGGGGCCTCCGCAGCTTCGCTGCGGCGCTATGTTTACTCCCTATGGTCGTCGAACTGGCGCCCCTATAGGGGCTGGTTGTCGGGGCTCGCTGCTCGCTCGGCCCTGCAGTTTTTTCGCTTCGCTCAAAAACTTTGGTCTGGCCTACGGCCACCCCTACACATCGCTAGGCCAAGGCTCGCTTCGCTCGCCTTCTGCTGTTTAAAGCGCAAAGGTAAAATAAGTTCTTAAACAATTTGCAATTCGCTGCGGCCTTCTCCTTTTTTCTGCAATTGAATTTGGCAGGGAATTCTTTCCTTGAGCAATTCTAAATGAGAAATTAAGCCGATGCGTTTGCCTTCATGCTCCAATCGCTCCAATAATTGCAAGGCAAATCCCAATGTTTCTTGATCTAAGGTCGCAAAACCTTCATCTATAAATAAAGATTGCATTTGTTGTTTGGCCGATAAATTAGAGAGGGCCAAAGCCAGGGCTAGGCTGCACAAAAAAGTTTCTCCGCCAGAAAGTGTAGAGAGTGGCCGCTTAGATCCAGCCTGAAAAGCATCAATGACGTTAATATTTAAGCTGTCGTAGCTTTCTTTTTCCAATTCGTAGCGATTTTGCGCAAAACTTCTCAAATGTTGGTTGGCATAATAGAGAAGTCGCTCCAAAGAAATGGCATTAGCAATATCTCTAAACTTTTTCCCATCAGCGCTACCAATTTCATTTTTAAGTAAAATCCAGCGGTCGGTTTCTTTTTCTTGTTTTTTATGGGCCAACTGTATGCGCTTTACTTTTTTCTCCTGCTCTTTTTGTCGGTCCAATCGCTCTAAGGTACGCCCAATTTCGGCTTGTTCTTCCTTGATTATTTTTTGCAGCCGCTCTTTTTCGGCCAAATAATCGGCTAAGGGGGACAAATTGGGCCAATTTTCGGCTATATTTTTTGCCTGCAGCTCTAACTGCTCCGCTCGATCATCCAAACGCAATTTTTCTTGGGCCGCTTTTTCCTTGGCCTCGGCAATAGTGGCCGCTTTTTTAGCAGGCAAAAGCGCCTGCGATAATTTTTCCAGGTTTTCAAAACCTAACTGCCCAGCCAAATCGGCTAATTTTAAACGCAATTCGGCTTCCTCTTTTTCATTGCCCTGCAATTGCTGCCCCAACTGCCGCAAGCCTCCTTTTAAAGCCTCTTTTTCGCTTTGTAGCTGGGCCAATAAAGTTTGTGCTTTTTTCTCGGCTTTTCTCAATTGAGCCAATTGCTCGACAAATTTTTTGCGGGCTTTTTCTGCCTGCAAATCGCCAAACTGCTCTTTTCGCTGCTTTTCTAACTGCAATAAGGCCGCTTTTTCAGCCAATTGCTTTTCTTTTTGTTCCTCTCTCTCTTTTTGGCAACGCTGCAAATCTTTGCTCGATTTTTCCCAATTTACCGCCATAATGGCCAGTTCTTGTTGCAATTTTTGCGCTTGCTCCAATAAAGCCTGATAATTTTTGTAGTCGCTTTTTAAAACCGCAATTTCTTGCTTGAGCTGTTTGGAGCTCGACAATTCCCTGCCCAATTGGGCCAAAGCCGATTGCGCCTGTTGCAATATTTTTTGGTCTTGCTCTAGCTTTTCTGCTAGTTCTGCCTCCAATTGCGCCAAGCTTTCGAGTATTTTTTCTTTTTGCTGCTCTTTTTCTGCATAATTATTTTTTGTGGCCTTCTTTTTTTCGGCCAAAATGGCCCACTTGTGCTGAATGTCCACTAATAATTTGAGTTGCTTTGTTTTTTGCGCTTGCTCTTCGCCAAAAAGTTGATAAAGCGCCTGCAATTCTGCAAGCTCTAAAGTTTTTAAGTTTTTTTCGGACCAATTCAATTGAGGCAAGGCATCTAGTTTGGCCCACAATTGCTCTACCGATTGATTCAGGCTTTCTTTTTCCTGCTCCAATCGCTTTAAACGATCGGCCAAAACAGAACTTTTTTGTTCCAATTTGCTCTGCGCCGATTGAATTTCTTGCTGTTTTGCTTTTAATTCGACCAAACGCTGCTGTTCGGCCTGCAATTCTTTTTGCTTGCCTTCTTGGTCAAAGGCTTCATGCGCATGCGGATGTTCTGTAGATCCGCAAAGTGCACAGGCTTTTCCCTCTTCTAAATATTGGCGATATTGGGCCGCCCCCATTTGTTGCTTGAGCAATTCACAAAGGCGTTCTTGAGAAGCAATATGTTTTTGCAGATCGGTCAAACGCTCTTTGTTTCTGGCCTCATTTTCTTGCAGGGGCTGTAATTCTTCTTCATTTTTTGTTTTCTCGGCCAAAGTTTTGGCCAATTGCTCTTCCGCTTGCTGAATCCCCTTGCGCAAATCGATATGTTCTTGCCAAGGCCCTTGAATTTCTTGGGCCTGAGCCAAATCTTTTTCCAAAAGCGTCTTTTTGGGAAGCAGCTCCGCTAAACTTAGTTCTTCTTTGGCCAAAGCTTCTGAAAGGGCTTGCTCTTCCTTGACTTCTTCGGCTAATTTATTTTTAAGTTGTTCTAATTGTTGCTCTAAGTCTTTTTTGGCCTTTTTTTGCTTTTTTTCTTCGGCTCGCTGCGCATTTCCGGCCTTATGCAATTGCTCAATTTCTTGGGCCAAGGCCTGCAATTCTTCAATAATTTCTGGACTATCGGCCAGGGCGGCCTGTTCTTTTTGGGCCAAAGCTATAGTGGCCGCTTTTTGCTCGCTTTTTTCTTTTTGCTTGGCCAATTGGTCCTGTTCTGCGGCTTGTTTTTTTTCTTGGGCCAATATTTTTTCTAGGGCTGCTTCTGTTTCGGCCAATTTTTTTTGCGCAAATTTAATTTCCTGATCCAAGCGTTCACAGGCCTGCCATTGCGCCTGCAAATCATTTTCTTGGGCCTCTTCTTCGGCTAGTTTTTGGGTCAATTCTTTTAAAACAGTAGCTTCTTTGGCCAAAGCATTTTCTTTTTCGGCCAATTGCTGTTCATCTTTTGTTTGCTGGACCAAAAGCGCCTTAATTTCTGTCTCCAACTGGCTTAGGCGCTTCAATTCGCCCCCAGCTTTTTCGGCCTTTTGGTGTTGGGCCAATAAAAAATGTTCTGGCTCTTGGGCCGCCCAATTTTTAGCCCAACTTGCTTTTTGTTGCTGCAATTCGAGCAAGGCAGTTTCGCATTCTTTTTTTTGCTCGGCCAATTTAATTTGCCCCTCTAGTTCCTTTACTTTTTGCTGTCGCTCTTCTGCTTCGGCCTTTTTTTGGGCCAAAGCCGTTTCTAGGGCCAATAATTCTTCTGCCGATAATAAATCAACGGCCTGCAATTGCTTTTCTAATGCTTCTAGCTTTTCTTTTTCCTCTTTTGCTTTTTGAAATGCGGCTTTAGAAATTTCGCTATACTGCTCTGCGGAGGTAATGCGGGCCAAAATATCTGAGCGATTTTCTTTGTCGCGCAAAAAGGCAATAAAATCGCCTTGGGCCAAAAGCACCGAGCGACAAAAGCCTTCAAAACTGAGCCCATCTAAAAGTTCTTCTATTTTTTTATGGAATTCTCTTTTTTTAGTGGCTAAAATAGGTTTTTGTTTTTCCGAAATAATTTGCACCAATCGTTGCTTGGGCAGCTCCAATTTTCCGTTTCTATTGATGCGCACTGTCCACTCTGCGCGATAAACTCCGCCCTTGGCCGAAAACTCTAAGGCCGAAAAAGCATTTTTTTGGCCTTTAGAAATCATATTGCTTTCTTTTCCGTGGTCGCTTCCTTGCGTACCACTAAAACGGGCGGCTTTTCCATAAAGCGCCAAAGTCATGGCATCTAATAAAGTTGTTTTTCCAGAGCCTGTTGGTCCAGCAATTAAAAAAAGACTGTGCTCTTTTAAAGGCGCCGCTTCAAAATCAATGCAAATGGGCTCTTCTGCTTGTAAAGAGTTAATATTTTGGATATAGAGTTTTAGGATCTTCATGTACAACTTGGCTAAATAAAATAGAATGTTCCAAGTTACGGACTTTCGCTTGTGCAGAAAAACTGTAGCGGCATTAAAAGGCTTTGTTTTTTTGAAGTTTTTTTTGGGGCTGCCCCTGCGCTTCGCTTGGGTCGGGCTATGTCGCAGCTCGCAGGTCTGCTCGGCCCTGCGTTTTTTTTCGCTGCGCTCAAAAAAACTGGGTCTGGCCTTCGGCCACTGCTATCTATCCCTCAGCCGCTCATCTAATTTTTTTAGTCCATTTTTTTTTCTTCGGCGGTTAGAGGTGGTTGTTGTTTTGTTTCCCATAAAATTCATAGGAACCCTAGGGCCAAGGCCCTAGGCTAAGAAAAAAATTGTCATCCCCTCATACGAGGGGATTTTTCTTGGCGGTTGTTGTTGGGGGGCTGTTGTTTTAAAGTTTTTTTGGACCAGTGGGTTAAAACCCACAGCAAGAAGGGAGGACATTCTACATCCAATAAAATGAGCCGATGGTTAAAACCATCGGCTCCTAAAAAATTAAACTAAAAACCGTTTCCTTTTTCGGGGCGGTTGTTTTTTCTCCTTGTTTTTTTATGGAGGTTTTTAAACCTCCATTTAAAATGAAATGCCTTTTTGTTGCCTGGCTGTAGGTTTCAACCTACAGACCACCACAGTTTTTTACCACAGAAAAAAATTCATTGTTTTTTGGCCCAATTGCTAATTGAAAGCCGCTATTTGAAAGGGGAGGTTTGAGGGCCGAAGAAAAAAGTTTAGAGAAAAAATACAGATGAGCGGCTGTCCTTACCCCCCAAATTAGTACAGTAGCTTAAGGTGGCAAACGGAAGAAAAAAGTCGTATAATGAAGCGCCTATAACCATAAAGGCAAGAGCTTCACTTTCCTATAATTGGTTTTTGTGGGTTATTGGGGCTGGAATAGTCTTTGCGACTGCACTGTCTTTATTCCTAATGAGAAAACAAAATTCAAAAAGGGTCTAACTTAAAACACAAACATGAAAACGACTATTCAGCTATTATTCCTAATTGGCATAGTCTCTAGCCTATCTGCCCAAAACAGCCTCAACCTAAAAGGTTTTGGTGAAATCCAATACACAAAAGGTAGTGACGCCTATACCCTGAATTTAGAAGATTATGGGAGTTTTAATTTCAAAGGAACCCTAAAACCTCTTGCCTTAGAAAGTGCAGTAACTATTGATCAGTTGATAAAGGTTCCGGGCTATGAGGTGATAAAAGAGTTAGAATTAGAAGAAATCAAGTTGAAGCTAGAAAATGATAGCCTGCAGCTAGAAGGCAAAGCAAGTACAGACAAAAAATTGAAAACATTAGCCGAAGCACTGAATATAGAAGCACCCTACATTCAGTTCCATGCCCTACTCAGTAAAAATGGAATGCAGTTGGAGGCAAATCTTAATTTCTCCAAAGATCCAGTATTAGTAGAAATTTCTAAGGAGGTTGGCACTCGTATGATGTTGGATAACATAGGTATTGGAGGAGATTTTGGGATGGGAAAAAATAGCCCAAAACTCAAAGTTTTTGTCAATACAAAGATGCGCCCAACAGAGAAGGACCCTGATCTGACCAGCAGATTGGAACTGTCCTACAATTTACTCATACAAGAAATCACTGGAACAGGCGCAATGATGGATAATTGGGTAGATCCTTTGGGGATCTCAGACTATATTCGAATTAAGGAAGATGCGGTTACTATTGAAGGTGCAGCCATTTCATTAGGGTGGATCCCCACCGCTCCAATGCCTACAACAATTGCCTTTGCCATAGAAAAAGCACAGTTTTTTGAGTTAGAATACCTTACTCAGATGAGTATTGCTCCAGCCAAGCAGCAAGTTGCGCTCAAAGCCACTCAAAAAGAAGTCTCATCGGAGAATTTCACTAAAATGTGGCCTTGTCGCATAAATCGTAATTTACTGATTAGCAGCAACTTCTAGCTTGACGGCATTAAGCTCATTTAAAATTTGAATACGCATCAGCACTTCTTGTTTCTGCATTTTGAAGCTGATCGAAGAGAGCCGTTCAGAGAAAAAGTGCTTGAGTCGCATCATTGCCGTTTCGCTTAAATTTCGACGATGATAGCCTAAATCTTGTTTCCAAGCAGCCGCTCCTAACTCCCAGATATATAAAATATCATCATTGCGATAACTATCGACTAGCTCTCCATTTTTTCCTTTTTTTAGGCGAGCATTTTTACGTGGGGGAATCAATGGAACCGCCCCAGCATCACAAATTGCTTCTCGACATTTTGTTTGGTCATAGGCGCCATCTGCATAAACTTGCTTAATATTAAATGGCTTCAATTTTTTTATCATTTTGAGGAGTTGAGAAGCATCGGTTTTTTGCTCTGTGGTAATCTCTACAACCAGGATTTCTCCTGTTTTGTCATTTACGGCCAAATGTACTTTAATCCAGCCAGAACGGTACTTTTCGGTATGTTTTATTCTCCGCCATTCTCCCTGTCCTTTTATTTTTAGTCCTGTACTATCTATTGCTATAGACAGCTCGTCATCCGTTTTTTTAGGCTTAATATTCAGCTTTAGTTTTTTGACTCTACGGCATATTTGGCTGTAAGATATTGGATTGACATCCAAATTATATTCGGAAACAACGCATTTTAGAATACCTTCTAATTGTCGGTATCCAAACGAAAAAAGCACTTTTAAGCGGAATAAATAGCGAATAAATTCATCAGAAATTGTTTTAGGTCTGCCGCGTTTTGGGCGCTTAGCGATGAAGTTTTTGCTTGCCAAAGGCGGGAACCAAACATTAAAAATAAACTCCCCTTGGGCGGTATAAAATCTGTTGGTTAGTGCGTAATTCTGTAAGGTTTTTTCTACATTTGTCATGGGACAGCTCGAGGTTTTATTGTTCGTCGAAAAAACTTAAATCTACGGGGCTTGTCCCTTTTTTTATGCCTAATTCGCAAGGTTTTTTGTAATTAACTGATTTGAAGGGTTTTATTTATGCAACAAGGCCCTAAAATGTTGGAAGAGGGGTTTGGCCTAAAGCTACCCAAAAATCTATTTCCTGAAGAGATAATCATCAAAGATGCAGAACTTCTTTTTTCTCCTAGTGGGGGGCAGATAGCAGATCAAAAGATTGAAAAAGGATTTGCATATAAAGGAGGCTTGGAAATTTCAGATACTTTACTTTCTGGAAATCTAGCATTTATGGCAAAAAATAAAGAGGAAATCAGCATGGATGTGAATTTGCATGCAGAGGAGATGTACAACATCCTCGCACACTACATAGGTGATGGAAAAAAGAATAAACTGAATGAAGCTTTGGAAAATGCGTTATCAAATTTAGAAATTAAAAAAATGTATACCCATCTAGAGGCAGATAAGAATATGAAAATGAGTGGGAATACACATTGTGAGTTGGTTTTATTTGGGAAGGAGCTCAAATTTAAATTGAAAGCTAGTCTTGATCCTAATGATATCACCAAAGGTATTATTGCCAAAATTGGTACGCTTGCTTTAGAGCAATTAAAGAAAAAGAAGCAATAAACGCTATTTTTGAGAAAATTTAAAATAGGAACATCAAGTACTGTTATGTGTCCCGTCCTGAAAAACTGATACAGAATTTAAAGCAAAAAATTGTCATCCCCTCTTGCGAGGGGATTTTTTTTGGCGGTTGTTGTTGGGGGGCTGTTGTTTTGAAGTTTTTTTAGACCAGTGGGTTAAAACCCACAGCAAAAAGGGAGGACATTCTACATCCAAAAAAATGAGCCGATGGTTGAAACCATCGGCCCATAAAAAATTAAACTAAAACCGTTTCTTTTTTCGGGGCAGTTGTTTTTTCTCCTTGTTTTGATCAGCGCAATTTTTTTAGCCCCAAAAAAATTCATTGTTTTTAAATCCTCTTGCTAATTGAAAGCCGCTATTTGAAAGGGGGGATTTTATTCCCAGATAAATTTCATAGGAACCCTAGGGCCAAGGCCCTAGGCTAAGAAAAAAATTGTCATCCCCTCATCCGAGGGGATTTTTCTTGGCGGTTGTTGTTGGGGGGCTGTTGTTTTGAAGTTTTTTTGGACCAGTGGGTTAAAAAAAGATGGCCGTTCTACATCCAAAAAAATGAGCCGATGGTTAAAACCATCGGCCCATAAAAAATTAAACTAAAACCGTTTCCATTTTCGGGACGGTTATTTTTTTCTCTTGTTTTTTTATGGAGGTTTTTAAACCTCCATTTAAAATGAAATGCCTTTTTGTTGCCTGGCTGTAGGTTTCAACCTACAGACCACCACAGTTTTTTACCACAGAAAAAAATTCATTGTTTTTTGGTCCAGTTGCTAATTGAAAGCCGCTAATTGAAAGGGGATTTATTCCCAGATAAAATTCATCGAAACCCCAGGGCCAAGGCCCTAGGCTAAGAAAAAAATTGTCATCCCCTCATCCGAGGGGATTTTTTTTGGCGGTTGTAGTTGGAGGGAGTTGTTGTTTTGAAATTTTTTTGGACCAGTGGGTTAAAACCCACAGCAAGAAGGGAGGACATTCTACATCCAAAAAAATGAGCCGATGGTTGAAACCATCGGCCCATAAAAAATTAAACTAAAAACTGTTTCTTTTTTCGGGGCGGTTATTTTTTCTCCTTGTTTTGATCACCGCAGTTTTTTACCACCCAAAAAATTCATTGTTTTTTGGCCTAGTTGCTAATTGAAAGCCGCTATTTGAAAGGGGGATTTTATTCCCAGATAAATTTCATAGGAACCCCAGGCTAAGAAAAAAAATTGTCATCCCCTCTTGCGAGGGGATTTTTCTTGGCGGTTGTTGTTGGGGGGTTGTTGTTTTGAAGTTTTTTTAGACCAGTGGGTTAAAACCGTTTTTTTTTAGCAAACAAGGGCTTTAGCCCGCCAGTTTGCATAGACCCGCAACCATGGGCTTCAGCCCATGACGGTACAATAAAGACAGACTAAAAATTCAGTGATAAAAATCTCTTCTATTATTGCCGCCAAAAAATTCAGTGATAAAAAATAACGGCTATTCGTTCGGCCCTGGGCTGAAGCCCAGGGTTGTAGACTTGAGCGAACTGGCGGACTAAAGTCCTTGTTCGCTTTTTTTTCTTCATTGTTTTGGATCCATTAGTTTTTTTACCACCCAAAAAATTCATTGTTTTTTGGCCCAGTTGCTAATTGAAAGCCGCTAATTGAAAGGGGATTTAAGGGCCGAAGAAAAAAGTTTATAGAAAAAACTAAGATTGTGCGGCCTAGCGATGTGCAGCAGTGCGGCAAAGCCGCAGACCAAGCAAAAAACTTGTTTTTTTGCGCAGGGCCGAGCGAACAGCGAGCTGCGAAACGTAGCGCCGCAAGGCGAAGCCGCAGCGGAGGCCCCCAAAAAAATAGCGAGCTGCGACAACAAGAACTTTAGTTCGCAGTTCGACAACCGAAGGGAGTAAACGTAGCGCAGCAAGGCGAAGCCGCAGCGACAACAAAGACTTTAGTCTGCAGTTCGACGACGGAAAGGAGTAACGCCCCAAAAAAATCGCATAAAAAAAGCAAAAAAATGCAGCCCTATAGATTTCTTGATCTAGGTCAAGAAGGAAGAAATTTGGAAAGAGGACCTTTGCCTTAGACAAAAATAGATCTGGCATGAAAAAATTGATGTTTTCCTTTTTTCTTTTTTGGGCAGTACTACCGATAAGGGCCCAAGAATTTATTCCGCAAGAGTTTTGGGGGCTTTGGGAGGCCACAGCAAAGCGAGATGCAGGCCTAAAAAGTTTCGATTTGTCCCAAGAGCAAATTTTATTGCAAGATAAAGCGCTGCGCTATCGCTTTTTGCCCAATTTAGAACTCAATGCAAGTTATACTCGCTTGGGCGAAGACCTTCGTTTTGATAGCGATATGGAAAGTTTGTTAATGGGCAGCCAAAGTTTGTTGGCCAAAGAAGCTTTGGGCATTCCATTTAATATGCCTTTGCCCGAACAAGTACCACTTTCTGAAATTCCGCCCATTTTGGAGCGAAATATTTTGAAAGCCTCCGCCGATATGAATTGGTTATTATATAGTGGCGGAAAAATTAAACAGGGCCGAAAAGCTTTGCAAGCCAAAGGCGAACTGCAATTGGCCCAAAAACAAATGCAAAAAGAAACGCTATTTAATAATTTGCTGCAAACTTATGATCAGTTGGGTTTATTGCTGGCCGCAGAAAAAGTGTTGTCGCAAACAGGCGATTATTTGGCCCAGCAAGAAAATTTTGTTGAAAAAGCGATTGCCAACGGTTTGGCGATTCCGATTGATCGCAAAAAAATTGAACTGGCCAAAAAACAACTGGCCCTCAAAGTAGAAGAGCAAAAAAGCAAGAAGAAAATTGTTTTGGCCCTTTTAGCTCAGCAATCGCAACTGCCCGCAGAAGAATTGGCCAATTTGCACCCTCAATTGGTTTTGCCCGCAGAAAAAAACTGGTCTAGCGAAAAAAGAGTGGAATTAAACGCCTTAGAAGCGGCCCAAAAAGCTTTGGAAGCCCAAGAAAAAATGGAACGCCAAAGTTTTATTCCCAAACTTGCGCTCAAAGGACATTATGAAATTTTGCAGCAAGATTTATCGCTACTCGACCCCAAGGCCTATATCGCTTTGGGCATGAATTGGACGCTCTTTGATGGCCGGCAAGGTCACCTCAAAGCAGAGCAAAAAGCTTTGGAGCAACAAAAAATCAAAGAAAAAATACGTGAAGTAGAAGAACAACTGCTTTTGGCCGAGACCAAAGCGCAGGCGGATTGGGATTTGGCCCAAGAAAAAATTGAGTTGCAAAAAGCCGAGAAAAAATTGGCCGAAGAACATTATGCGCTAGTGCAAGAACAATATCAAAATGGATTGACGGATTTGCGTGAGCCTTTGGCGGCCCTAAAAGATATTGAACAAATTTCTTTTTCCTTGGCGCAAAGCAGATACCAAGCAAGACGCGCCTATTTGGCCCTCATTCAAGCAAAAGGACAGTTAATTAAGACCATCGAACAACAATAATCAAATGAAACGACTATTTATTTTGGGCCTTCTGCCCCTACTCCTTTTTAGTTGCCAGACAGAAGAACAGCCAGAAAAAATTAAATTTCCTCAGGGAAAAGTAAAATATAAAACCTTGGGCGTTAGCTCGAAGATTGCCGGCCGCTTGGCTAAAATTTATGTCAAAGAAGGACAGCTGGTCCAAAAAGGCGACACTTTAGCCCGACTTGACATTCCGGAGATCGCTGCAAAGATGGCGCAGGCCGAAGGCGCTATTTTAGCGGCCTCTGGACAATTGGAGATGGCAAAAAATGGGGCAACTAGCGAACAAAGAGCGCAATTGGAACAAAAAATTGAAGCCGCCAAAGCACAACTCGCTTTTGCAGAAGCTTCTGAAAAAAGATTAGCGGCTTTGCATGCCGATTCATTACTCTCTACGCAATCTTATGAAGAAGTAGCCATGAAAGTAGAATTGGCTCAAGCACAACTAGCGGCTTTAAAAGAAAAGCGAAAAGAAGTAGAAAAAGGAAGTCGCAGCGAATTAGTACAGCAAGCGCAGGGACAATTGGCCAGAGCGCAGGCGGCCAAACAAGAATTAGAAGTGGCCCAAGAAGAAATTTATATTATTTCGCCCGCCAATTTTAGAATCGAAACCATTTCGCTAGAAGAAGGCGAGCTCCTTGGCCCCGGCTACAGCCTTTTTTATGGCTACAAAACAGAAAGCATGTATTTCCGCTTTAGCATTGCCGAATCTGAAATTTACAACTTTGAGGAAGGACAAAAAATAAATGTCCAAAATCCTTACACCAAAGAAGAAATTCCCTGCGAATTGCGTCGCATCAAACAATTGGCCCGTTATGCCAGCCAAAGTTCTGCGGCCCCTAACTACGAATTGGCCGAAAATTTATACGAGCTACAACTTTGGCCCATTCAAAAAACAAAAAGTCCGCAATATGTCAATGCAACTGTTTTGCTGCTTGCTGAGGCTACAAAAAAATAAGAGAAATGAAAGAGTTTTTTCAATTGCTGGGCCTAGAGTTTAAGCGTTTTTTGAGCAACCGTGTCATTCTGGCCATTTTTTTTATGGCACCTGTTTTTTATGGCCTTTTATTTCAGGCCGTTTATCGCAAAGCACAATTGCAAGACCTGCCCATTTTGGTGGTGGATGCCGATCAAACGCCTTCTTCGGCCCTCCTAATCGATGCCCTTTCCGATAATCCAAGCCTAAAAGTGGCCGAAGTATTGGGCGAGGTACAATATTTAAAAGAAAAAATGTTGGAAGAAGAATTTATGGCGGTGGTGCAAATCCCCCAAGATTTTGAGGCCGATATTTTACAAAAGCGTCATCCAGAGGTTCGTGTAGATCTCAATATGGTTAATTTGTTGGAAGCCAACCTCGCCAGCAGAAATTTGCAATTGGTTTTGGCCAGTTTAAATGCGGGTTTTGAAATTGAAGGCCTAAAAAAACAAGGGATGGCGCCTCCTCAGGCTGCCGCAGCTTATGAAGCTTTTCAAATTAGTTTTCACAAGTTATATAATAGTAGCGGCAGCTATTTATATTATATGTTGCCTGGTTTGTTGGCTGCGATTTTACAACAAGTGATTTTTTTGGCCATGGCCATTAGTTTTGCTCGAGATTTTGAAGATGGTCATTTTAGTCGCTTGGCCAAGGCTTCTCCTTTTGCGGGCTATAGTTTATTGCTGAAAATTTTGCCCATGGCCATTTTTCTGCCCCTCAATTATGCCTTGATGTATTGGGGCTTCCAATATTTTCAGATCGATTTTTTGATGCCCTTAGATAAAATGCTGCCTTTGGTCATTTATTTTTCTTTGGCCGCTACCTTTATCGGTTTATTATTTTCGATTGTTTTGCCCAGCCAATTAACGGCCACCGAATTATTGATGGTCATTTCTACTCCCGCCTTTGTTTTGAGTGGATTTAGTTGGCCGCGTTCGGGCATGCCGCCCCTTTTGGCCGAAGCCGCCAATTATATTCCCCTAACGCCTTTTATTGAAGGCCTTAGGAAATTGAGTTACTATGGCGCAGAGCTTTCGCAAATTGAGCCCGAAATTCAACAGCTACAATTTTTAGCGCTTTCGGCTTTCGTTTTACTTTTTGTGGTGGTACAAATAAAAACCCTTTTGCGCAGAAGAAAACTTAATGCTTTGCCCGAATCCGACTCAAAGTTTCGGGCCGAATCCCTAAAAAACTAGCAATATCGCCTAAGCGTAATCGCTGAAATAGATCGGGATAACGCTCCAACATAAAATCGTAGCGCTCTTTGGCCGATTTAAATTGCATAGCATGCCAACGCTGAATCATTTCGCCCAACATTTCAATCGCTAGCAATCGGCCAAAGCGCTCAATTAAATGCAATTCTTCAAAGAGTTGCTCCAAACGCTGATGCGAAATTTCATACAAGCGGGCATCTTCCAACAATTCTATATTATATATAGAGGGCTTTTGCTGGAAAAAACTTTCGCTATTGGTCAAAAACTCTCCTTCTCTAAAAAACCACAAGCTAACATCAGTGCCCGAATCTCCATAGTAAAAACTGCGGGCCAAGCCCTCTTCAATAAAAAAAAGTGAGCGACAAACCTTGCCCATTGGAAGAAGTAATTCGCCTTTGGGCAATTTTTTTTCTACAAACTCTTCTTTGAGCCTGGCCAAATCACTTGCTGGAAAATCTACTCTAGCTTTTATTGCCGCTTCTAATCGCTTCATTTTTTATCTTTTTTTGCAAAGATACGTTTTTTTGGGGGCTGCCCCTGCGCTTCGCTTGGGTCGGGCTATGTCGCAGCTCGCTGTTCGCTCGGCCCTGCGTTTTTTTTCGCTGCGCTCAAAAAAACTGGGTCTGGCCTGCGGCCACTGCTATCTATCCCTCAGCCGCTCATCTAATTTTTTCAGGCCATTTTTTTTCTTCGGCGGTTGTGCGGTTGTTTTTTTATTGAAGCTAAAATTTTTCCATTTTCCAGCAAACAAGGGCTTTAGCCCGCTAGTTTGCATAGACCCGCAACCATGGGCTTCAGCCCATGGCCATAAAACAATTCCAGAAAAAAATTCAGTGATAAAAAATCTCTTTTATTATTGCCGCCAAAAAAATTCAGTGATAAAAAATAACGGCTATTCGTTCGGCCCTGGGCTGAAGCCCAGGGTTGTTGACTTGAGCGAACTGGCGGACTAAAGTCCTTGTTCGCTTTTTTTTTCTCTTGTTTTGGATCCATTAGTTTTTTTAGCGGCCAAAAAATTCATTGTTTTTTGGCCCAGTTGCTAATTGAAAGCCGCTAATTGAAAGGGGGATTTAAGGGCCTAAGAAAAAAGTTTAGAGAAAAAATACAGATGAGCGGCCTAGCGATGTGCAGCAGTGCGGCAAAGCCGCAGACCCAGCAAAAAACTTGTTTTTTTGCGCAGGGCCGAGCGAACAGCGAGCTGCGAAACGTAGCGCCGCAAGGCGAAGCCGAAGCGGAGGCCCCAAATAAAACAATTGGAAAAGAAAAATAAAAAATCCTAAATTGGGTCGTGGACTCATTTGATGCGTTCCGAGATAAAAATATGAGCATGAAAACATTGACCTACCCTTTGTGGAGTTATAGTTTGGCGGATGGTTCTCAGTTGGGCTTTATTTTGGGCCAGAATCATTTGCCTTTGATAGAAAAGGATTTAAAAAGTTTGAAGGCGGCTTTTGTGCAGCTTTTGCAGAAGCAGTATAAAAAATATGGGCATTATCCGCCGCAGACTTTGGAGCAGTTTAAGAAAAAGCGCTTTGAGATTGAGTTTCGGCCCAGTTATCAGTTGGGGGAGCATAATTTTCCGGTAGAGCAAAGTTTAAAAATTCCGATTTGGACCGTTTATGGGCCCAGCTCGAACGGATATGCCTATGAATGTCAGTTGCCTGATCTTTTTGAGTCTTTTCGGTATCAGGATAATAATAGTTTGTCTTCTTTGCTTCAATATTATTGTAGCAACTTGCTCAATCAGTATCAGCCAAAAAGTATTTTTCGTTTGATGAATCGGCCCGAGCCGCAGTTGAGTGAATTGCAATTGCGGATTAAGGAAGTGGAAGAGCGCAGTTCTTTTGGACAGGCTTGGCAGCAGGGTCCGCAATTAAAAGAATTGCCCGCTTTGGCCGAATTGTATCCGCCCAAGCAGGCCGATCTTCGCAAAAAGCGTTTACCCGAGCAAGCTTGGGAACGAGAAGATGTGGTGCAGCAACTGATTGATAAAATTTTGAACAAAAGAGCCAATATTTTATTGGTAGGGCCACCTTCTTCTGGGAAAACGGTGGTTTTGCAAGAAGCCTTACGAAAAATTCAGAAAGTGAGTCAGATGGGCTTGCAATTTTGGCGCATCAATAGTCAGCGAATCACGGCGCAGGCCAAATATTTGGGCGAATGGCAGCAGAAAGTAGAAAGTTTGGTAGAAGAACTGCAGTCGGTGCAAGGCGTACTTTGGGTCAATGACTGCATTCGTTTGTTGCAAATTGGTGGCGAAGGGGCCGAGGATAGTTTGGCGGCCTTTATGAGTGGATTTATTGCGGAGGGCAAACTACAATTGATTGGAGAATTGACGCCCAAAGAACTGGAGAGTTTGCGTCAGAAGCTGCCTAGTTTTGTTCAGCATTTTCAGCTTGTGCAGCTCAATCAGCTAGATGAAATGGCTGTGTTTAGAATTTTGGAGCGTTTTGCCCAGTATGCCGAGCAACAATTTAAGCAAAGCATACAGGCCGATGCTTGGCAATTGGCATATCGTCTTTTAGATCGCTATTATCCTTATGAGCATTTTCCGGGCAAAGCCCTTCGTTTTTTGGATAAAGTCATGCAAAGCCACAAAAATCAGCCAACAATAGATAGTAAAGCGGTTTTAGAAAGCTTTAGCAAGCAGACGGGATTGCCAGAAATATTTTTGCGGGATGATATTTTATTGCAGCCCGAAGAGCTGCAAGACTATTTTTCTAGTCGCTTAATTGGGCAAAAGCCAGCGGTAGATGCCCTTTGCAACTTGGTCAAAATCTTTAAGGTAGGGCTCAATAACCCCAGCAAACCCATTGGGAGTTTACTATTTGCTGGACCGACGGGAGTAGGAAAAACGGCGGCGGCCAAACTGCTGGCCGACTACTTTTTTGGGCAAGGGCAGCAAAAAAGTCCCTTGATTCGGATTGACATGAGTGAATTTCAGCATCCGGCTCAAATTGAACGTTTTATTGGGGCCGCTGGGCGGCCGGGCAAACTGGTCCAGGCTGTTCGAGAACGCCCTTTTGCCCTATTACTTTTGGATGAGGTCGAAAAAGCGCATCCCGCCATTTTTGATAGCTTGCTCAGCCTATTGGATGAAGGCCGCTTTGTGGATGCCTTTGGTCGAGTGACCAATTTTAAAAACTGCATCATTATTATGACCTCTAATTTGGGGGCTAGCAACCAAAGCCGCATTGGTTATGGCCAAAATGATCAGCAAAACTATGAATCGGCCATTTATAAATTCTTCCGTCCAGAATTTATTAACCGTTTGGACCAAATTGTCTTTTTCAAAGCCCTAGAAGAAAAAGATATTCGGAAAATTCTAGACATCGAGCTGCAGCAACTGGCGCAAAGAGAAGGCTTTAAGAAAAGAGAACTAGAATTGGACTTTGGGCCAGCCCTCAAAGAACTATTGGTCCATAAAGGATTTGACCAACGATATGGGGCCAGACCTCTGCAACGCTGCCTAGAAAGAGAACTAATTGCCCCCCTAGCCAATTGGTTACTTCAAAAAGATGTTGCAGTTCAGAAACAAAAACTGTATATTGAATATGTAGATGGAGAGCTAACTATTATTAACCTCTAATTCATCCCTTCATAAAACGCGAAATACAATGAAAGATAACGAATGGAACAATGGCGACGGCCCTGGGCCCCCTATGCAACCCGGAGATGCCAATGGTGGCGGTTGGGAACCCCCAAAACAAAGAGATATTCATGAAAATGAGCTATCTGACGAACAGCTAGAAGGTCCCTTTAGCTATTTTAAAGTTAATGGCTACCATTTTCATAATATCGAGTCGCTGCTCACCGATGAAAGCCATCAGAACAGCTATGAAAATGGCGATCGCTACGTTGGCGAGCTGCTCGGAGGTTGGCGCGAAGGCGTTGGTAAATATTATTACTCTAGTGATAATAGCGTCTACTTTGGCGAATGGAGCCGAGGCAGCCGACACGGCAGAGGCATTTTTGTCTGGGCCGATAATGAATACTATGATGGCGATTGGGTCTTTGGTAGAATGCACGGCCAAGGCAATTACTACTATAAAAATGGCGATAGCTACAAAGGCGAATGGGTCAATGACCTTAAGCAAGGCCGTGGCGAATATGTCTATGAAACCACGGGTAGCCGATATTTGGGCGACTGGCTAGGCGATAGCCGCACTGGAGAAGGCACTTTTTGGTGGGCCAGCAATGACCGCTATGAAGGCCAATGGGCCGAAAGTAAAATGAATGGCTTTGGCAAATACTTCTATGCCAATGGCGATATCTTTGAAGGCCACTGGCTACATGATAAACGCAATGGCTTTGGGACCTACCATTATAATAATGGCGACCGCTATGAAGGCAATTGGATCAATGGAAAACGAACAGGTTTTGGAAAATATTTTTATCTTGATGGCAGCTATTATGAGGGCTTTTTTAGAGAAAATGAGTTCCATGGCCGAGGAAAATATATTTCTAAGCTTGGAGAAGTAGAAGAGGGCATTTGGGATCGAGGTGCTTTGATCCATGCCGAATAAGCCTTGCAAAAGGCGAAAATATAAAAAAGGTCCTTCGAGGACCTTTTTTTTGTGCCACACTGAATTTAGATATCATGGACTGCATCTGGCTGTTACAAATAGGGTTTATGGATGTAACCCTCTGGGACCTAGTCGACATCATTATTGTTGGCTATCTCCTCTTTCAAATTTATAAATTACTCAAGGGAAGTTTGGGCTTCAATATCTTTTTGGGGCTGGTCTTCGTCTACATCCTTTGGTGGCTGGTCTCGGCCCTGGGCATGCCCCTACTCAGCAGCATTTTGGGACAATTTGTTAGTGTTGGAATGATTGCCCTGCTCATTCTTTTTCAGCCAGAAGTCCGCCGTTTTCTGCTCTTTTTGGGCCAAGGCTACCTACAAGGCCAACTTATCGAGCGGCTATTGGGCAAAAAGTCGGGCGCCCAAGAAGATGCACAAATAGAGCTGATTATCCGTGAAATAACCCGGGCTACCGAAGAAATGGCCCAAGAAAAAACAGGAGCGCTCATCCTCATCAATACGGGCGCGAGCCTAGACGGCTACTACAGTTCGGGCGTAATGTTGGGCGCAAAAATCAGTAGCCAATTATTACTCAGCATTTTCAATAAATATAGCCCCTTGCATGATGGGGCCACCATTATTTCGGGCCAAGAGGTCATTGCCGCTAGCTGCGTGCTGCCCGTTTCTGACCGCCCCGGTATTCCTCAATCGCTGGGCCTTCGCCACCGAGCCGCTATTGGCATCACCGAAGAAACTCCCGTTTTAGCCTTCATCGTTTCTGAAGAAACAGGCCATATTTCTTATGCCCGCCAAGGCAATATCCAACGCAATATTTCTGCTGAAGATATGCACAAACTGTTGCGTCGAGTGTTGCGTTAGTTTTTTCTTTTTTTGGGGCTGCCCCGGCCGTTGGCCGGGTCGGGCTGTGCCGGGCTCGCAGGTCTGCTCGGCCCATCGCTTTTTTCGCTACGCTCAAAAAGCTCGGTCTGGCCTGCGGCCACCCTTTCCATCCCTCAGCCAAATTTGGTCGCGCTACTTTCGCTCTACTAACAATAAACTCAACTATTGCTGTAAACTATAAAAGCAAATGCGTTTAAATTTGACGATTGCCTTCTGTCCCGAAAAACTCGTCCTCTTAAAGTATAAGTACAATATTTTAGTTAAATTGTATTTATTTAATCCATATTCCAGTAGGCTGCATTCATAACTTCAGGATCATCAGTTCCTGCAGCATCTTCTAACCAATTATTTCGGTCATAATGGTCATAATGGTCATCATAATCATCGTAATTTTCGTATGAGTAATAGTTGTCAAAATGGTTTTCAAGTTTAACTATATCTTGCTTAGAATGGTTTTCATCAAGAAAATATCCAAATTCATCCATTAACTCCTTATCAGTCAGATTAAGTAAGTAAATCTGATTTTCAGAATCATACTTAACGCTGTTAGTTGCCTCAAATTTACTTATATTTAGAGCCAATATACTTTCTGAAAAAGCATACTCTCTTGTTTCAAAAACAGGTTTGTATTCGAATACAAAATTATTTAATCGCTTAACTGAAATTGTCTTTAATACTTTAACTAAAAAAATCCCTCCTAACTCTTTTGGTGGAACTGTAAATGTACTTACATTTTTTAAAGCCCAGCTTAAATATTCTAAATCGCCATTAATTAGAATTGATTTTTCCGCTATTTCTAGCCCATTTTTGGTTTGTCTAGGTATTTTAGTAAAATCAGAACATAATATTTTTTCCACTAAGCGAGAGAACCTAGAAGCAAGCTCATCTTTATTTGAGTTCTCGTAAAATATTTTTGAGCTTACTGCAATAAAATTTTGAGTCAAGAGGTAGTCTATTCCATAATTTCTAATTTCTCGAATCAACTCAACATCTTGTTCTGTTACATTAAAACGTGGGAATAGAACTTTATACTCAAATCTTTCATTCTTCAAAACTTCTAACAAACATTCTATATATTCTCTTATAGTTTTATAAAGCCCATCCCCAATCTTCCCATTTACGACTTCCTTAAAAAACCTACCTTTATACTTACCAAATTCTAACTTAACTTCTTCTTTAAAGTTTTTAACGATTTTTTTATCAACTACTTTCCCCTTTTCGAATCTTAGCCAAACATAGTTATCATAGCATCCCCAATAGTGGTCCTCCTGAAAGTTTCCAATTCCAAACTGAAGTTGTCCACTAAACCAATCTGCGAAAACAGGTCCAGTTGTCTTAAATATATCTTGAATAGTATAATTTGCACTTTCAAGGTCAACCAAATAAAGTTTATTATCTTGTAAGAGCCAAGTTCCTTGATAGCCATTCCAACGATCAGTGCGATAAGGCTCAAATTCAATTTCTTTATGATTTTCTAAGTAAGAATAGAGTGGTGCCCCAATAAGCAAATAGTCATCTCCTCTGTACTTTAGAGTTTCTTGTGCTTGTACTGTCATTTCTTTTTTTTTATACATGATTAGTTTTCTAAACTCTAAAACAATATAGTACATATTTAATAAATAGATGCATACATCCTACACTTAAATAGCAAAATCGACCTAGGCAAAACTCAATTAATCACAAATTTTCTACAAAAAAATAATCAGAAACTTATTCTATTTCGAGAAGAAACTCTCCTAAAAATTAGGTTAAAAAAAAGGCTGTTAGTTGGCCAGCCTACACAAAAGCAGTATTTTCGCTAAAGGCATCATACTGAAGCAGTACAAATGAAGCCTCTATTTTACCACTGCCCTCCTAGTTGACGCTACTTTATGCAAGATATATATCAAACAAGGCTCAGAATTTTACAAGGCGCCATCATTTTGGCCGCCTTGGCGCTCTTGTTTAAATGTTTCCAAATTCAAATTATAGATACCTCCTATCAACAACAACAAAGCTATCGACAAGCCCTCACCCTCTACCCTTCCAGAGGACTGCTCTATGACCGCAATGATAGCCTACTGATCTATAATTTACCCACCTACGACATATTGGCCACCTACGAAACTGTTCGCCGAGCCAATATAGATACTGCTCTTTTCTGTGAGCTGCTAGGCATCGATACCGCTACCTTTGTCAAAAATATGGAGAAAGACTGGAGCGATCGCCGTTTTTCTAAACGCAAGCCCATTACTTTCATGAGCCGCCTGCGTGCCGATAGCCTCGCCATTTTACAAGAACACCTCTACAATTTCCCTGGCTTTGAACTACATAGCCGAAACAGCCGTGGTTATCCCGTAACCGTAGGCGCCCATGCCTTGGGCTATATTTCTGAGGTCAATCCCGAGCAAATCAAAGCCTCTGAAGGCATCTATAAAAGAGGGGATTATATTGGTATTTCTGGCCTAGAACAAGCCTATGAAGCCCAACTCAGAGGAACTAAAGGTAAAAAACAGGTCCTCAAAGATAAATGGGGAAAAATCAAGGGGAGCTATAAAGAAGGAAGCCAAGATGTTCCCGCTATTTCAGGTTGCGACCTCATTACCTCTATCGACCTGAATTTGCAGCGCTATGCCGAGGAACTCATGCAAAATAAAAGAGGGGCCGTAGTGGTCATTCAACCCTCTACAGGTGAAATCTTAGCCATGGTCAGTGCTCCCAACTACAACCCTCAGTTACTAACCGTAGACCAAGAGCGACAAAAAGCTTACCTAGAACTGGTCAGAGATTCTAGCCGCCCACTCTTTAACCGCGCCCTGCAGGCAAAATATCCTCCAGGCTCTATTTTCAAACCCGTTTTGGCCGCTATTGCCCTGCAAGAAGGGGTGTTACAACCCGATCGTGGCATGGGCTGCGCAGGTGGTTTTGTGATGGGGAGTTTAAGAGTAGGTTGTCACGGCCATGCCCCTACACATGATGTAGCTGCCGCTATTCAATACTCTTGCAACAACTATTTCTGCCAAACCTATCGAGAAATGGTCAACCTCTATGGCTATGATTTTCCAGCTAAAGGGATGCAGCTCCTCAGCGAACATCTAGAAGCCTTTGGCCTGGGTAGAAAACTGGGTATTGATATTGGTGGAGAAGCCAGCGGAAACATCCCTACCGTAGATTATTTTAACCGCCGATACGGAGAGGGCCGCTGGCGCTTTTCTCATTCTGTTTCTATTGGTATTGGGCAAGGAGAACTTGAAGTGACGCCTTTGCAAATGGCCAATATGGCCGCCATTATTGCCAACCGAGGCTATTATTACACCCCTCATTTTGCCAAAGAGCTCAAAGGCGATACAAGCAACACCCTGGCTAAGTTTAAGAAAAAACATTATACCAAGGTCCACCCAAGACATTTTGAAGCCGTTATTGATGGCATGCGCCGAGTTATTCTCTCGGGTACAGGCCGCCGCGCAGATATCGAGGATATTGCCGTTTGTGGCAAAACGGGAACGGTAGAAAATGTGCATGGCAAAGACCACTCTACCTTTATTGCTTTTGCCCCTATGGAAAAGCCCGAAATTGTGGTGGCCGTTTATGTAGAAAATGGAGGCTATGGCTCTACTTATGGAGCCCCGATTTCTTCGCTCATCATTGAAAAACACCTCAGAGGCCATATCGAAAGCCCTCAACGCCAGCTTCTAGAAAAGATGATGCTAGAAGCCGATTTGGTTTCTCCTACTCATATCCCTTAAGCCATGTCTAGCCAAAAACAAGCATTTTTATTTAGTTACCCGGCCCTTCATTGCCCTTCTGAAAAAGTGAGGGTTTCTGCAGAGAATATTAGCTCTTTTTTGCGCTTGCTCCAAGCCTCTAAAGCAGAAGCTTTTTGGGCGCTAGAAACTGCCGATTTTTTGCAGGATGATGTCCAAAAGGAGCTCTATGAATTGGCCCAAAAACTAATTCGTCCTCGGCAGCTGGCGCTAGAGCTGCTCGATCAGGCCTCTACTTTTCTGCGTAAAGAAATATTTGGCTGTTGGGAGCTCCCCCAAAGTCACTATTTGGCGGTTTTGCGCCCTATGCTTGCCGCTCAGTATCTTTTGACCCAAAACAGCAGTTTAGCCAGCCAGCGTTGGACCAATTTGCTCCCTCTCTTGAGCAGGGCTTGGCAAGAAAAAACAAAGGAATTATTAGCCCATCCCGATAAAACAACCACTATTAGCGGCGACTGGCTCAATTTCTTTGAGGACCAACAGAAGGCGCTCTACACCCTAGCCGAAAACCATCCCTCTAGCCCTAAAATAGAGCATACAGAAAAGGTGGAGGCCTTTCTGCAAAAGTTTGCCTTCTCCTCTTCTTTCAATAAGTAGTTTTATTTTTTGGGGCCTGCCGCCTTCGGCGGCCGGGCCCTTGCAGGGCTCGCAGGTCTGCTCGGCCCTGCGGGCTCATTTCATTTCGCCCTGGGTCTGCCGCTGCGCGGCCCCCTTACAGGCCCCTAGGCCTGCGGCCCTTCGGGCCTGCTAGCTGTGGCTGCAGGTTGAAACCTACAGCCAATTTAGGTACAGCAGAGCCCGCTCCTCAGCAACAATTGGCCTGCAGCTTAAAAGCCGCAGGACCTGAAAACCGAATAGCTCCTTTCCACAAACAAAGCAGGGGCTTTTAAGCCGCTGCGGCAAGAAAGATGAAGGCCCAACAAGAATGGCTGCGGCCTTTAGGCTGCAGATAGCGGCAAAGCCGCCATGGCCGAAGGCCAAACGGCCTAGCGATGGTAGGCAGTGCGGCAAAGCCGCAGACCCAGCAAAAACTTGTTTTTTGCGCAGGGCCGAGCGAACAGCGAGCTGCCGAACGTAGCGCCCGCCGAAGGCGGGAGGCCCCATCTACCAATTAACACAGCTGAGATTGCTAGTCTTAAAGATAATCGGCGTACTAGTCTGGAGAAATACCTAGTTTAAGAAATTAGGTAAGATAACTTTTTCAAATTTTTCTTTATAAAACTTCTTCCTTCTCTGAAAAAGAGCGTCATCGCTAGTTATAGCTCCATTAACCTGTATCAACTTAATTTGCAGAACAGAATCAAATGGATAAATGCCTAGTAAAAATTTTTCATCACAACTATCCTCTTCAATAACATCAGTAAATTCACACTCCCAATAAGTTGAGTCCTTAATGCTAAAGAGTCCACAGCTTGAAGTTGCTCTCTCATATAATTCCTGACTGTTTAAAGGTGTAGTATACAGTATTGAGTAATAATACTCTCCGTAAATTCCTTTAGGTGCAGGCTTCATAATTTGATAACAACTACCTAAACTAAGTAATAGGAATAAGTATATTTTTTGCATATCAATCTAAGTTAATTACCTTATTCGTACAGAATAGTTGGTTCTTTCACTGAAGAATCATTGTTTTGGCTTCTAGGGGCCTTGTGGTGTAAATCATAACTCACTGATTAACAGCAACTTCTAACTTAATAGCATTAAGCTCATTTAAAATTTGAATACGCATCAGGACTTCTTGTTTCTGCATTTTGATGCTGAGCGAAGAGAGCCATTCAGAGAAAAAGTGCTTGAGCCGCATCATTGCGATAACGGTCCATCAACTTAATCAATAGCTAATAATTCGATTTCTGCGGCAATAACTAAGAAAAATGCGTCCTCATCTGTGGCGAGTTTAAATAATGAAGTTACTCCTTCTTCTGTCAAACTCTCCTGTATATATTGACGATTAACTTGCTCGATAAAAGAAAAGTCAACGGATTCAATAAATGGCTTAGTAGGCTCCCAAGTCCAGCAGCGACCTAGGTTAAAATAATTCACCCCCTCCAATTTAAGCTGATATCTAGGACTATATGTCAAATCTTCTCCTAGATTTAATACCAATGTTTCATCCATAATTGAAGCAACTTCTACATCTAACCATAAATGGTTGCTTAATTTCTCATTTATCTGTTTCAACTTATCGGCCCACATTATCAACTGTATTTAATGGTATATGAGTTTAGTTTCCGTCTTCGGGGAGATTTTTGCCCCAAATCAAAGTTGTATATAGGCAGGATGAAATAGCCTTAAAGCTAATTATTTTCCTCCAAGATAAATACACAATAACGGCCATCCTGATTCACGGCTAAAGTAAAAATTTTTCCTTCTTGATAAAAAGAAAGTACGCTTTCAACATTTTTTTCATCAAAGTCGAATAGGCTGTCTTCACAAGATAATTTAAACTTTCCTGATGCTAAGCTTTCTCCATAATACCCCGAATAAACCTGAGCATAGAGGTACATATTGTTATTCTTCTGAACTATTGAGTCTATATTCAGCCAATTTCCACCATCATATCCCCCAAGCCAGCAGGCAGTTTGTGGAACAGCTTCTGGTTTTGGGAATGGAATATAATCTTCTGGAAAAGCAGCATTGTAGTGTAGGTTGAAAATAAAAAACATTATTTTAAGTATATCCATAATGGATGATATTTTAAGATGTTTGTGCAGAAAGACAAAACAACTGTATGCTGGCTTACCCCCTTGAGCATTTATTTATTGCCGTTACTTTATAGTTGCTGGAGCAAAGGGAGAATAATCAAATTCTGAAGAATGCTCAAAAACCGCCTTCCAGCCGCTACTATCCTCTAATACTTGATATTGAAAATCAGGTATTTTCTCACAGACTATTGAAAGATAGTCTGGCTTTCTTCGCTGCCCTCTATCTAAGATAATCTCAAATCCATCATCAAAAACAGTTTTATAGTAATTAGAGAAAACCTCTAATGAATGTGGAGGCGACATAAGACTATCAGTAAACATAACCGAAAATACATTCTCCGCTTTTGTTAGCAGTTCGGCGGCCTCTCCCCCCTTTAATGAGCTGAGGGGATATAATTTATCTTTAACCTTAATACGTAAATTTTCTGCTAGAAGAACGCTATCCCTACAGTTGGCTTGTCCAAAAGGATAGGACAATATAATTTCCTCCTCAGGAAAATCTACAGCCTCAATATCTATTAAAATAAATACTATGTTGCAATCGCTATTAGGTAAATTTCTAAAATCGTGGCAGATGGTCATCCTTTTGACTACTCCTTTGATTGAAGGAGAACTACTGCAACCAAAGAAAAGGAAAAAAGGTATACTAAGAGCGACAACACTAGCTACTCTCTTTAAATTTAGCATTTTTATAAATTATGTGCTTGTCCTAAAATAGCAATGAAGGGCTTCAGCCCATGGGCCAAAGCCGCCCAGCCGTTAAAAGACACTTTACTTTCTTCGCGCTTCTATCCACAGAAAAAGTTGAGGGACTACTGAAGCTATCTGCCTGCTCTGCTGCCTAGGGACAAGCCCCTAGGCTAGCTTTTTCAGACAGCCCTCTAAAGAGGGCCTTTGGATATGGTCTTCCCCTGCAATAACAACAGAGCAAAACCCTACATCACAATTTGAGGCCCTTTAGGGCTGACTCCATGGAGTTAGCCTAGGGGCTTGTCCCTAGGCGATGAATAGCAGGCGGCTTCGCCGCCATGGCCGAAGGCCAAATGGCCTAGCGATGGTAGGCAGTGCGGCAAAGCCGCAGACCCAGCAAAAACTTGTTTTTTGCGCAGGGCCGAGCGAACAGCGAGCTGCGAAACGACAACAAGGACTTTAGTCCGCAGTTCGACGACCAACGGGAGTAACCGCCCGCCGAAGGCGGGAGGCCCCTAACTGCAAGGGCAATTAGTATCGATGAACGCCTATCTACCAATCGAAAATTAAATTTTCAGGAATAGGTTGTCTCTGATTTAGATAAGTAACTGGTACTTTAATTCGTGAAATATTTACAGCTTGTAATGTATCTTCTTTCCATATAACTAAATACCCTATTCGACTGTCTTTTTGAACGACAACAAATCTATAACCATAGGTTTCTCCTCTGTGATTTAAGACTTGCGATAACGCATTTATCTTTTCATCCACAATGAGCTCTAATACTTTCATCCATTCTTCATCCATCATACCTGTTTAATTGTGGCTTACCAAATAATATTATTTTGTTCTATCTCCATTGAATTTTCCATCTAGACTCTTCAACATATTCGAGGATATCATCTTTATTCGGAAGCCAGTCATCAAAAACATTTTTAGTAAAAAACTCGTCCTCTGAAATTAAGATGTAAATTCCTCCAGTACTACCATTAGTATCATCCTCTATTTTAACATATTTACCTTGATCATCACCGTTTAATATAAGGCCAACTACGCCGTATTTTATTTCCATGTTTATAAACTTTGCTGCATAAATCTCAAACAAATAGCTCACAATATACTAAAAATAAGTTTCGGTCAGACTTTAGAGAACTAAAGTTCGAGTTTAACTAGCGTCCTTCTCTTTTATAAAAAACTGAAATCCCTCTAAATTAAATTCTTCAAACAATTCAAGGTATTTCACTAACTCTTTTGTTGGCATTGCATCAAGAAGCTTTCTGCCCTTATCAGTCATTTCATACTGCCCTAATTCTAATTTTGAAGTCTTCTCATAAAGCTGAACATAAGCCTCACTTTCTAGCTTTTGAAAGAAAAAAGGTAGATCTACAAATATCCCTATCTTAGTGAAAGCCTTAAACATTAGATAAAAACGCTTTACCTTAAAATTGCTATTAACCAAATGTAGCATCAGAACAAGAATAACCTTATCTCCTGCAATCAATTTTCCCATAAACTATTACTTTGGATCTAAATCCAGAAAAAGCTGGAGGACTAATACAACTTAACCCCTCTCCCAATACTCATTTCGCAAAAACTGATTTAATTCATCATAAAGCATCAAAAAGCGAGTTGGAATATGCTCTAGATTAACCTTTTCTTCCAAAAAGTAATTTTCTACAAAAATGTGCTGCTTATCCACTACTTCAATCAGGGCGTAACGAGCCAAATAATTTGAGGGGGCTGCTGCTTTTTCTTGTGGCTTCAAAGATAGACTTTTTTCTAATTTTAGCTTTTCCCAAAAGCCTCGATAGCTAAATTTATCCAACTTAAAACAAGCTTTCTGCTGCAAATAAAGCTGACGCAAACGATAAGTTTGCTCATCTGCATAACTAGCTACTAAACGGCCTTTCTCGCTTTTTTCTTTTTCTTCCAAATAATAACAACAGCAGCTGCTATCCGACTTTTGCAGGTAGCAAACTCGCCGACTAGACAAATGAGTCCCATAAAAAATTAAGGCAGCTTCTGTCCCTATTGGCGCAGGAATTACTGCATCAATGATTCTTTGGTCTATTTCTTTTAGTTCCGATAATTGATTAACCTCTGACCGACAAGCAAGGAGTAACAGCCAAGCACAAGCACAAAGCAAAAAACGCATAACTTATTTTTTTTAATGAATAAATAGCTTGTAATCATTCAAAAAATGCTTTTTCAGCAGTAGCTGTCCCTCCTTCTCTTCCAGCTCATAGCGATAAAATATATCTCCATAATCATGCAACTGCTGATCCTTGCGATTCTTCGGATGAACAGTCTGATAACAAAGCAAATAGCTATGCTTGCTCGCCCTGCTCATCTCCTCCTCCAAAAGCAGCTTATCCAATAAAAATAGAGCAAAAACAGCTTGTTTATTAGCTCCACCAGCCAAGACAACAGCTTCTGCCTCATAGGGATCTATATAATAAGTCGAAAGCCTTGGATCTGCTTTATTATCTACAAAAAATGCTTGCTTGCTTTTCCCCCAATCTAGCTGTAAAATTAGTCGCTTAAAGGCCTCTACATCCTCTTTACCCCAATCTTTTAAACGTTTTTTTGAGCCTGCCAAAACCTTATTTAAAAACACTGTTTGTTCAAAAACGGCATAATCCTCCGCAATAAGTTGCCTCAAATCAGCATTATTTTGCAAGAATAGCAACTGCTCAAAATCGCTAAGTGCATCCCAGTCTTCAGGGTAATCCAAGACCTTCAAGAAGCTTTTGGCTCGCAGCTCTTTCCTTTTCGCCCTATAGATAGCCGCTGCATTTGCCGCAAACTGCTTCTGATGCAAATAATTACTAATGGGCTTGATTTCATGATAATGCTGCTGCATCAACTCATTGGCAGCCTGCTCAAAATCGAGCTCTGCGGGCACTCTTTGACAAGATGATAGGCCCAAAAACAGTAGCCATAAGAATAAGTTGAGGAATCTTTTTATCCGCATATCCATATTTATTTTTTGGGGCCTGCCGCCTTTGGCGGCCGGGCCCTTGCAGGGCTCGCAAGTCTGCTCGGCCCTGCGGGCTTCGCCCTTGGTCTGCCGCTGCGCGGCCCCCTTTCAGGCCCCTAGGCCAAGTCGCTTCGCTCCTTTGCGGCGGCTTCGCCGCCTGCTAGCCGTGGCTGCAGGTTGAAACCAGCAGCCATACAACAGCGGTATTGCTTCGCAATAATCTATAAATGAGGGTTGAAACCCTCATAAAATTAACTTATCGGCCATCCTTTGATAAAAATTTCAGACTAGTCAAGGCATTTTTTTAAAGCATAGCCCTAGCTATGAGAGAGAAAATAAGGGAAAATAGCAAGAAATTAAAGCAAAGGATAGAAGTCGCAGAGCTTCTATTTGGCCTTTGCCCCAGCCTAGGGCCTTGGCCCTAGGCTATCGAAAAAATCGCCATCCCCTCATTCGAGGGATTTTTTTCGGCGCTTATTGTCTGGCGGTTGTTTTTTTGAACCTCTGGGTTAAAACCCACAACAACAAAAGCAGCCATACTTAGCCCAATAAAATGAGCCGATGGTTAAAACCATCGGCCCATAATGAGTTGTAATATAAAGCTTTATCAGTAAAATGCTTATTCTCAATCCTCTCTCCCTCCCTCTCAAAACTTCCAAGAAAAAGTTGAGGGACTAATAAAACTATCTCAATACATACCTGCTCTGCTGCCTAGGGACAAGCCCCTAGGCTAGCTTTTTCAGACAGCCCTCTAAAGAGGGCCTTTGGATATGGTCCTTCTTTGCAATAACAACAGAGCAAAACCCTACATCACAATTTGAGGCCCTTTAGGGCTGACTCCATTTGATTAGCCTAGGGGCTTGTCCCTAGGCGATTATATAATATGAATACCTTGGGTTAAAATACACAGCAACAGAAGCCGCCATACTAAGCCCATAACATTTATAGCAACCAGTTTGCATAGCCCCACAACCATGGGCTTCAGCCCATGGGCCCAAAACTGCCCAGCCGCTAAAAGGCTTTTTCTTTACTTTTTCCTCTTTCCCCTCAAAACTTCCAAGAAAAAGTTGAGGGACTAGTTTTGTTTTTTGAGACCTGTAGGATGGATATATGTACCTGTAGGTTGAAACCTACAGCAACAAAAGCAGCCATACTAAGCACAATAAAAATGAGCCGATGGTTGAAACCATCGGCCCATATCATTTATAGCAAACAAGGGCTTTAGCCCGCCAGTTTGCTCAACCCCACAACCATGGGCTTTAGCCCATGGATCCAAAAACCCGCTAGTTCTTAAAAGGCTTCTTCTCAACCCTCCCTTTCTTCCAAACTCCCAAGAAAAAGTTGGGGGACTAATAAGCGGCTATGCTTACCGCCATGGGCTGAAGCCCAGGGTTCTGACTTGAGCGAACTGACGGACTAAAGTCCTTGTTCGCTTTTCCTACTTCTAAGGGCCCAAAACTGACTAACCGCCGAAGAGAACAGCCAAAAGAAAAAAGACAGCTGAGCGGCCACAACAAGCCCTTTAGGGCGCAGTTCGACGACCAACGGGAGTAACCGATGTGCAGGGGTGGCCGAAGGCCAGACCAAGGCGGCTTTGCCGCCGAAGGGCCGAGCGAGCAGCGAGCCCCGAAACGTAGCGCCCGCCGAAGGCGGGAGGCCCCAAAATAGTTTGAAAAGCTAGCCCTAAAATGTAATCCTTAAAGTTTAGAGGATAAAGCTAATGCTCTTGCATATAGGCATTCAAACTATCATGAATAGTCCTTAATTTTAAAAAAAACTTAGGGGCATGTTGTTCTCCAAAATATACAGGTGTTTGCTGTTCTTTTTCTAGAACAAAATATGCTTCCTCGACATCTAAATTGCTACTTTTCTCCAAGATTAAAGCATCCAACTGCCTATAAACTAAGCTCATATCTCTCAGCAGATGATGATAGCGACCACTATATGTTATTTCTGCTTCAGATTCTAGCCCCCAGTAGTACTGTTTCAGTTTTTTTTCTTTTAAAATTACAGCTTCTGGATAGTCAGATTCTTCGATTCTTATCAACTGTACGGCTGTATCCCATCCACTATCTATTGAAGGCTTATATGTCAATCTGTACTGATTTTGTTTCAAATCGCTTAAACAAGGCTCATCTATAATTTGGTAAAATCGACACAACCTAGATGGACGGTGGTCTATTTTGGCCTTTTCATCTTTAGGCTCCAAATTTGTTCTCTCTAGTTCTTTTGTATTGTTATTATTTTGGCAGAATAACATCACAACAACAAACAAAATATTTCTTATAGTCAACCACATATATGTTAATTCATTTACTTAAATTCATTTTCTTTATCCAATACTAGCCAAACAGATCCTAAATTAGCATAAAAAACCCCTTTTAATTCAAAAATGTCTAATGCGTCAATTCGATTTGTACAATATGGTCGGACTACTTCTATTGTATCTATATCTATTTTACAGCGAACAGGAGGATAAGCAGCTGTTCTAGAGTATTCCATATAGTCAAAAACACTAAGTCTCAAGTTCTCTATATCTTTAAGTTCACAACTACCATCTAAATTTTTGTATACACCTCTTGCAATAAAAATAAAACTCCCTCGATACCTTTCTGCCTCTTCCTTTGAAATATTAAAAAAACCTGGTTTAGCTCGGGGTATCTCTAGGACATCTACGACTCTCCATTTCCCCCTAAATTTTTTATCAATTCTAAGCTCTTCTATTTCTTTGGCTGGCAACTTTTCCTTTGAGTTTACTTGCTTTACATCACAGGAAGAATAAACTATAAAAATTAAAATTACACTACTTATTTTCAATAGGCTCTCCATCTTTTCGCTTAATTTTATTGTCATCGTTATACTTTTCAGTAGCATTTTCAAACTCTCCATGGACTTACCGAATAAATCTAAAGTCTTATGGATTAGACATAAAAAGGGTTAAGCCCATTTTTGCTCAAATAAATCGCAAGAAGTTAAGCCTGAATATCAAGCTCTTAAAGCCTATTTATAGCAAAAAGAATATGTCGTTTACGAAATCTAATATATACAGGCAGAGGCTTTGGTCCTGTTGCATAATAATTAACAGCCCAACAAGTCCTTATAATTTTCACTTTTTTCCTTGATCGTCTTAATAAACGTTTTTGTTTTTTAGGACTGAGTCTTAAACCTTCAACTTCTATAGAATCTATTATAGTTAGAGACTTATTTAAAAAGACCTTAATATAAACTTTTCCTTCTAGGTCTCTGCTTAGTTTTGCTTTATCAGACTTGACAAGTCGCCCTAACTCATAGATAAAAATTGTATTATCATCAAACCCAAACATTTCTGCATGTTCAGGGTCTTTCTTATAGTTTTCAATAAAACAGCTATCTTTTTGAGCGTTCAAAGTCCCAAAAGTCAGACACAGTAAAAAAATTAACCCTCTATACATTATATTATTAGTTGTTTAGATTTAACGCAACCCTAGCCTTATTACTAATAATAAGGAGTAATTGCTTACAAGCAAGTTTTTTCAAGACCTTTTTTACTGTAGGTCACCCCTAAAGCAAGCATACGATAAACCAGCCAAAAAAGAGGAGAAAAAGCCAAGCTTCTTCTCCTCTTCCGCCCGCTTATTTTGCAGGGGGATTGGGTGGGGTGTCCTGATCTGGATCAGGATTTTCAGTGTAATTTTTCATAGGAATTGTGTTTTTGTTAAAAATTATGTTGTTTAGTTTGGTTGGATTTACTTGTTAATGGATTCATTAATTGGCCGAAGGCCAAACGGCCCAGCGCTGCGGAGGGGTGGCCGAAGGCCAGACCGAGGCGGCTTTGCCGCCGAAGGGCCGAACAGACCTGTGAGCCCCGCAGCATAGCGGCGGCCAACCTAGGCCAAAGGCCTAGCTGGCCGCGGGCCCCAAACCTTAATAGCCCTTAAAAACGACCTTCTTTTGCAGCAGCCAATCGCCTATTTGCAAGCGCAAGATATAGGTTCCAGCCAAAGCCGTTTGCGGCATCCTTATCTGCTGTTCTTTTTGGCCTTGGGCCCAGCTTCCAGTAGCTATAGTTTGGCCCAAAAGGCTGTACAACTGCCAGCTTCCGGCCTGAAGCGCGGGCTGCTCCAACAACAACTGAAACTGTCCAATATTGGGGTTGGGAAAAAGCGATAACTGAGGTGCGACAGCCTCTTCTGGGGCTTCTTCTTGTCCCAAATAAATAGAAATATCTCGGTTGCTATAGACCTGATGAATAAAGCTACTATCGGCGGTTTGCTCTTGAACAAAGGCCACCCATTGTAGCTGTTGCGGCTGCCAATCTGGCGATAAAGGCTGGCTAAAGCTATAGTTCAGCGACTGTCCAGCGCTCAGGTTTTCGGGCAGCTCTGTACCCGCTGCATCGGGCAAAAGTTTGCGCACAAAAGCATGCAAAGGCTGGCCATTATCATAAAAAAGCGAATCCTCGACCAAGGCAACATAAAGCTTGAGGTTGGCCTGCTGCCAATTGCCCAAAGCATCGAGCGAGAGCTGTAGCTCTATCTCATTGGCCCGAATAAAAGACTGCCCCTCTATATCTATAAGCGGATCGGCTAAGCGATCTTTCTCCAAATCCATAGCCTGCAGTTGTAGGGCCAAGGGAGCCGACTGGCTAAAACGGCGACCATTGAGGACCAATTTCCCCGCCTCCGATAGGCCATAAAACAACAAACGCGCAGAAGGATCCGCCATGTTTTGGGCATAAAAAGGGTCGTAGCTAGGGAAATCCGTATTGTACTGTATGAGGACCAAATCATGCACCAAAGGCGGATGATAAACCAACTGATTGAGATGCGTATAAGCCGCCCCCAAATCAGCCTGCCCCAAATTGGAAAAGTACTCTAACAAGACCTTTTTGCGGCGATTGCCCAGAAATATATTGTCAAAGGCAAAGCCCTCATAGGCAGTAGGGCTCACGCCCAAGGCCCCAAAGGCAATCCGAAAGCGAAAAGACTGCTGTCGAAAACTATCTAGGGCGTAGCGGGCCGTTTGCCAGCCTGTACCTGAGCCCGACCAGCCTCTGGGGGCCAGTTGCTGCTCGCCAGGGCGGCCCGCAATAATATCCTCATTGTACCAATTTAGGCCCTGCCCTAAATCGCCCAAAGGCCGCCAAAGCGCGAGTTGAGGATCGTAAAACTCAATGACAGTTCCATCATTGCCCGCATCGGTATCATCAAAAATATCGAGGCTGAGCATCGGGCGGTCCAAAAGGCTCAAATCAAAACAAGGGCTATAGACCCAAGCACTCTGATTGGCGGGATAGGGAGCAGACAAACGACTGGCCCAAAGCGATAAATGGGCGCTATCTTGTAGGCTGTTGATTCGCTGACCTTGGGCCAAGCCCCACTCCCATAAACTATCGGGATAACCCGCTTGGCTTTCGGCTAGCCATTGGCCATCATCCTGATTAAAGTCTTCTGCATAAGGGAGTTGCGCAGTAGGCTGAACATTAGGCGAGGCCTGTATTAGAATGCTGTCCTTGGCCAAACAAACGCCCTGATTTTCGATGGTTAGACTGGCCCAATAGCTGCCCGCTTGTGTAAATTGATAGGACAGACTGTCCAGCTCGAAGGGAGCCGATAAGCTAGCCGCAATAGGTGCACCCCCGCCTATCTGCCAATAAGCCTGACTGATACTATCAAAAACCTGATTCTGAAAAAGTCCCCCTAGGCCCAAGGGCCCGTTATTCCAAAACAAATAAGCATCATTCAAACAGCCCCCAGAGGCATCCAAGGCCAAGCGGGGTTGGCTATACACCCGTAGGCTGTCCCAGAAAATTCCCTGACAGCCTTGGCTATCCGTATATTCATAGCGAATAATATGCTCGCCCAAACCCGCATTCTCAGCCAAAAATAAAGACTGCCCAAAAGCCACCCCATTGCCGTAGAATTGACCGCCCAAAGGTTGGGGAAGCAAAAGCAAACTATCATTTTGGCCTAGACAAAAAGCATCTACATTTTGGTCCAAGCTAAAACTAACCTGAGGGTTGGGAAAAACAGTAACAAACTGCGTATCGCTAGCCTCACAACTACTATTGCTGACCAAATAGACCAGTGTATCTTGCTGATTTTGACTCAGTGGCTGCTGAGGATACAATGAATTGGGTTGATATTCATTTTGCAATAGCGTATCGCCATTGAGAAAGAAAATCCCCCCTGCTGGACTAGCCGATAGAATTTGGCGGGGAGCCGATTCACAAAACTGGCTATCTAGGGCAAAGCTGGGACTGGGGGTAGCCAACACCTGCACCAAATGGCTAACAGAATCTAGGCAACCGAAAACATTGCTTGCGCTAAACTGTAGTTCATGCAGGCCTACTCCAGCCAGGGCGGGATCAAAATGATAAATGGTATCTAAAACAATGACATTCACGGTCTGACCATTTACGGTCATCGTATCTACTCTTTGCAGATATTCGGGCCGTAGGCCATTGCCAGTATAGCTGGCATCTAGTAGCAAAGCCGTGTTTTGAATTCCCCCAATAAGTTGCTCACTAGGGCTAGTCAGACAGAAGCTACTATTTGCCGTAGGTTGCAACAGACTGGGTCTGGGCTTGGGCCGAACCTGAACTTGGGCTTGGGCCAGATCACTACAAATTAGGCTATCTTGAGCGGTAGGAAATAAGTGTAGCTCTTCTACTAAATAGCTAATTAGATGGTTTCCAGCTGCAGCTCGAGCAGGAATAAAGATATTGCTATTTTGCAAAACCCCCGGGCCCGAAAACTCTCCATAAATGGAGTTTCCTTGCATATAAATACTATCCTCTTGCTCACAATAGCTAGTATCCAACCCTTGTATTTGGGCCTGCGGTCGAGCAAAAACAGTAGTAAAAACCGTATCCTGATTCTGGCAACCATTGGCATCGGTATAGGCATAGGCTAAAAAGTAAGTCTGAGCTGCCAAAAGAGAGGGACTCAAACTGGCTTCTGCCTGCAAAGCAGAACGAATCTGAAAACTGGCCATTGGGAAATTATGGCTATACTGAGCTTGACTTCCAATACTTCCCACAGGAAAAGCTCTAATATCTACCTCTGCCCCTTGATTACAAAGCGCAGCAGGCAAGCCCGTAATATTGATTATAGGCAAACCATTTAAGATATAGCTCTCTGTGCTGCTGTTTTGGCAACCATTACTATCCTGTACAAAAAACTGAATCTGCTGCAAACCAAAACCTGCTTGCTGAGCCGCTAAAGCAGGAGAAAAAATACCCAAACTACTATCCTGTATACCTGCAGCTTGAAAATAAGCTTGGGCATACTGTTGCATTTGTACCCTATTAGACAAAGTATCTGCTTCTGCATCTACACAATAGGCCGAAGCCAAACTGAATTGTGCTTGAGGCAATGGATTGACCAAGGTCTGCACTTGATTTTGGCCCTGACAACCTCGACTATCTACAAAGCTGTAAGTAAGCGCTATTGGCTGTAAAATACCCGCTGTATTTGCCGCTTGCTGAGCAGAAAAGCGAAATTGGCCATTGATAAAATTGACTCCAGCCCCCGTAAATGTAGCCTGCTCATTGGGTCCAGCCTGTGGCTGCCCTTGCAAAACAAAAGATGGCTCGGTCAAGCAATACTGACTATCCAACTGCAAAATCTGCGGCTGAGGCACAGAATCTATTTGGACCAATTGCATGATTTCACGCTGGCATCCGTACTGATTTGTCCGACTATAATAAACGGTATCTTCAGGGGCTGCAGCCAATTGAGGCCGATAGACATTATTGGTCAAAGCTCTCCCCCAAAACTGCCCCTGCCCCAAATTGCCCGAACGATCGCCCCCCTGCAATAAAACAGCTGAAGCATTGGCACAGTAAGCAGGAGCTAAGTTTAGTATTTCTGGAGTAGGCAGAGGATAAATAGATAAGGCTAAAGTATCCGTAGCCCGACAGCCCAAACTATCACTATAGCTATACCAAAGCTGTACCCCACCCGAAGCCGCTGCACTATCTAGTAAGTAGGCCTGATTGGGATGAAATAAGCTATCGCCTAAAATAGTTGGACCAAAATACTGCCCACCAAAAGGCTGCCCCACTAAAGCAACAGCCGTATCATTGGCGCAAAAGTCCTGCGATCCCGCCAAAGTTTGCAAACGAACTACAGGCGCAGCCTGTACCCGAAAACTTTTATCTATACGGTGCTCACAAGCCGCCAAATCTGTAAAAATATAACTGATCGTATGCTGCCCCGTATCGGCCAAAACAGGCGAAAAAGTATTGGCCAATGGCGCCGGCTGACCATTATTTAAATAGCCCATACCTGGCCCAACAAACTGAGCAGATAAACCCATATTGGCCGTAGGATAAGCATTCAAATAGACCTCTTGGCTATTTTCACAATAGGTATTATTAGTTTGTGGACCAGTAAAATCTAAACGCAAGGGCGCAATCACCTTAAAGGTGTCTTCCTGCAAACCCGACTGACAACCATAGTATTTATTGTACTCATAACGAACAATATATTCTCGATCTACGCTGTCCTGAAAGTAGGGCTCCCCCGAAATATCGATGATGTCATCCACTAAGCTAATTCCTGTAGCTCCACCCAAACGTCGAATACTCACTCTAGAAAAGCCGGTTTCATAAGCAGGCTGTACCGCCAAGGGAAAAGCCTGCTGGTTATAACAATAAGTAGGGTCTAGTAAGCTATCGATGATCCCAATATTGGCCACATCCACAAATTCTACATACTGTATAGCCGCAAAATAACTGCTATCATATGTTGGTTGCCGACTCGTATCCAAGGCCGTCCCCTCCTCATTAAAATATTGCCGCTCTTCTATGCTCCTAAATAACATGGCCACATAACAAGAACTGTCATTCGAGGAGGCCAAAAAGTTGTTAATCGCCCCCATATTCAAATAGAAATCCTCGGGTTGCCCATTGTAGGCATTAGGCGCATTTATAGCTCCAGCAATAGGTGCTCTTCCAGACAAAATATCATTTAAACTAAGGGCGCCTTGGTCCGAATAAGCCGCCACGCTAATCAACTCATTGCGCTTACGGCTGCGTAAGACACTAGGTACATTCTGACAATCGTAAATAACAGCCCCTGTACTCCGATTAACCAAAGTGCCGCCAGAAGATGCACTAATTTGCACACAATTTCGCCGCAAAATAGTGTCTCTAGACCAATCCGAATAGGCAAACAAACTATCCCGATGAAAAACAACTGTATCTGCCCCCGTACAAATTACGCTGGGCAAATCCGGAATACTAGCTTCAGGCTGAATAAATAAGTTTAACTCTATTTCTGCCTCACAAGCCGATGACCCTAAGGTTAGATTTACGGGATATTCTCCACTGCCCGACAAATGGACCAAAAAGGAGTCCGTATTCCCATAAGTCTGTACATAGGTTCCCGAAAAACTGCTGTCCAAATCGCTAAAATAAGCAGTTTGTGGCGCTGGACGAAGGTCCTGCAAAATATCTCCTAAAGCAATATTATTTCCCACTAATTGAGGAGGCAAAAAAGCCGAACTCAAGCGATTGTCTATAATCGGATATTCTACAGCTAAACGAATACTGTCCGAACAAAACTGCTGATTACTGTAGGTCGGCAAATAACTGTAAGTCAATCGAATATTAGCTCGACCGTAATTTAAGTCCGGATCCGAAAAAATAAATTCATCGGCCTTTAAGGTGTCTCCATCTACCAAAGCAAAATTGGGCTGCCAACTGCCCGACCGCCCGCCTAGGGTGTCCAATTGCTCCGCAGAAAAGGTCCCGCCCGAGGGCTGAGCATAAATCAATAAGCGGTCATTGGCACAAATAGGTGTCTTTAATGGACTAAAGGCCAAGTTAATGTCAGGCATCAAGATAGACGAAGCTTGCATCAAATGCTGACCAATACTATCTAATAAATAGATGCTGGCCGATCGCCAATCAGACTCAGCTTTGCAGCGAATAGACTGCTGCTGCAAATGCAGACTATTTAAGTCTATGATTATTGTATCCCCATTAAGTTGCCGCAATAAAATCTGGGCCGGAACCGCCCGCAAATTGGCCCAATAAAAGCGCAAACTATCCCCCACACAGGCCTCTCCTACTGCCGCCCCAATTTCTAAATTTTGCCAAGCAAAGCTGGGGGCAGGAGCCACCCTAAGCAGGCTGTCGTAACTATAGCGGCAGCCTGCTTTTTCTATATAGAGCAGCAGGCTATCTTGGCCGGCCCATTGCGGATAATAATAGTCTTGTTGCAAGAGGCCCAAGGGCTGCTGCCCCAATTGCAATTGGCTCTGCCAGCCCGTATCTAGCAAGCTATAAAGCGCTGGAGTATAGAGCGAATCATCGCCTAGGGCGTAGCTAGTAGGCAGTTGCCAGCCCCCAAAGGGCGATTGATAATTGGGGAGGACTCGGCCGATAGAGTCGCGGCCCCCGCAGCTTTCCCAAGAAAGCCAAAGCTGAAGCTGGGGACTGCTGCTGGGCAAAGAAAGCAAAAAACTATCCTGATGAAAGCCCGGACCCGCATGGGGCAGCAGGCGGTTTTCTAAAAGCTGACTGCCCGCATAAAGCCGCAGGCGGAGGTCGGGCAGACTGTCGGCCAAGGCATAGCTATAGCGAAAAAAAGGCGGCTGCTGAGCCCGAGCATCTAACTGACAAAGCGGCCCAAAAAACAACTGACTAGGCGGCTGCCGTCTGGTCAAGAGCTCAAAAAATAGGGGCTGGCCCAAACTATCTATATATAAATAGGCGCCCGGCTGATGCAACTGCAAACTATCGGCCCCCAAAGCAGGCGCACTGCCCAAATGCTGGCCCTGAAAATATAAACTCCCCCCCGCAGGAAGAACAAACAATACACTGCCCTGACAAAGCCGATAACTGTCCCCCGAAACAGGAAGCGCCCCCGCTGGCCAAGCCTGCCCCCAAAGTCCCAAGGGCAAGAGAAACAAGAAATACAGTAAATAATTACGCATAAATTGAGGTTTTAACTTTAAACATATACCTAAGTTATGCAACTCTATCTATTAACGCAAGTATTTTGTATTTTTTATGGTTATTTTTTGGGGCCTCCGCTGCGGCTTCGCCTTGCGGCGGTTACTCCCTTCGGTCGTCGAACTGCGAACTAAAGTTCTTGTTGTCGTTTCAGGGCTCGCTGCTATTTTGGGGCCTCCCGCCTTCGGCGGGCGCTACGTTTCGCAGCTCGCTATTCGCTCGGCCCTGCGCGGGCTGCGCCCGCTGGGTCTGGCCTAAGGGCCACTGCTACACATCGCTAGGCCGCTCAACGGAGGGGCTAGCGTTTGGGCTTGCGGCTGCGGCCGCAGGGCCTTTTGGTCCTTTAGGGCTGGGTCTTGGTCGTTATTTAAGGCTGAAGGCTTTGAACTTCCTTAAAAATTGCGTTTTTTACTTGCGTCTAGCAGGCGGCGAAGCCGCCGCAGGCTGAGGGATGGACAGCAGTGGCCCGCAGGGCCAGACCGAGGCGCTTTGCGCCGAAGGGCCGAGCGAATAGCGAGCTGCGACACAGCCCGACCCAGCCGCAGGCTGGGGCAGCCCCAAAAAAACATTAGCAATCCTCTACTTTAGTTTATGAACATATTTAAGATTTCTTGGAAGAGTCTATTGAGCCGCCCATTGAATACGGGCCTGAGCTTGGTTTTGGTGGCCCTGGGCGTAGGGCTAAGCAGTTTGCTGCTGCTGCTTAACCAGCAGATGGAAGAGCGACTGTATAAGAATATTGAGGGCATCAATATGGTGGTGGGGGCCAAAGGGAGCCCGCTGCAAATGATCTTGTCTTCGGTTTATCATATTGATGTGCCCACGGGAAATATTCCCTTGGCCAAGGTCCGTTGGATGAAAAAAAACCCCTTTATTGAGGCGGCCATCCCCCTGGCCCTAGGCGATAGCTATGAAGGGTTTCGGATTGTGGGGACCGACGAGCAACTGGGCCAACATTATAAAGCCCAATTGGCCGAAGGAAAGCTATTTAGCCAAGATTTGGAGGTGACCCTAGGCGCCAAAGTGGCCAAAAAACTAGGGCTCAAAATTGGCGATACCTTTTTTGGGGCCCATGGTCTAGAAAGCGAAAGCATACACGTTCATGAAAATGCCGCTTATACCGTAGTGGGCATTTTTAAGGCCAATCAAACCGTTTTGGACCAGCTCATTTTGACCAATGTGGCCTCCGTTTGGCGGGTGCATGAAAGCCATGATCATGAGCATGAAGAAGGTGAAGAACACAGCCATGAAGGGCACGATCATGGGGAAGCCGAGCATAATCATGAGGAACATGAGCACAGCCATGAAGGACATGATCATGGGGAAGCCGAGCATAATCATGAAGAGCATGATCACAGCCATAAAGGACACGATCATGGGGAAGCCGAGCATAATCATGAGGCGCACGAACACAGCCATGAAGGACACGATCATGGACATGAGCATACGGCAGAACTGGCCCCTATTTCAGAAGAGGGCAAAGAAATCACGGCCGTATTGATTCGCTACGCCAAAGATTCGGAGGGGAAAACCTCGGCCATGGCCTCTACCATGTTGCCTAAAATCATTGATGAAACCGAAGGTTTGGAAGAGCTCGGTTATGCTGTACCCGCCTTTGAATTGCGTCGTTTGATGGACAATATGGGGATGGGTGCGCAGCTGCTTTACTATTTGGCGGCCATCATCATTATTATTTCGGCCTTGAGCATGTTTATCTCTTTATACAACTCGATCAAGGAGCGCAAATATGAATTGGCCTTAATGCGCAGCATGGGCGCTTCGGCGGGGCAGCTATTGGTCATGCTTTTGTTAGAGGGGATTTTGGTGGCCCTATTTGGGGCCCTCTTTGGCCTCTTGATTAGTCATTTAGGCATGGGTATTTTGGCGGGTTACATAGAAGAAACCTACCGCTATAGTGTAGACCCTTGGCGCATCTTGGCGGGAGAAACTTGGCTCTTTTTTGCCGTTTTGGGCTTGGGGATTTTGGCCAGTATTATTCCGGCCATACAAGCCTACAGTCAAGATATTTCTAAGACCTTATCGGAAAACTAGATGCGTAGCCAACAGCTCAAAGCCCTGCGCTTGCAGGGCTTTAAAAATTATAGGGATAGTCAATTTGAATTTTCGCCCAAGCTAAATTGTATTTTGGGCCAAAACGGCATGGGCAAAACCAACTTGCTGGATGCCATACATTTGTTGTGTTTGGGCAAAAGCAACTTTGTGAGTAGAGACCGTTATTTGATTGGTTTTGAAGCAGATTTTTTTCGCCTACAAGCCCAATTTGAGCGAGGAGAAGAAAGCGAAGAAATTGTGGTGAAGGCGGCCAAGGGCAAGCGAAAAACATTTGAGCGCAACCGACTGCCCTATGAGCGTTTGGCCGATCATGTTGGGCGTTATCCTTTGGTCATTATTGCCCCCGACGACAATAAACTCATCTTGGAGGGCAGCGAATTAAGGCGTCGTTTTATGGACCTGAGTTTGAGTCAGGAGTCGCCGAACTATCTGCATCAATTGATGCAATACAACAAGCTCATCAAGCAAAGAAATGCCCTACTCAAATCGGTAGATTATCCGGCCCAGCCCGACCCCATTTTGCTCGACAGCTATGACCAGCAGTTATTGGAGCCAGCTCAGGCCATTGTTTCGGCCCGAAAAAAATTTATTGAGGAATTACAGCCCGTTTTTCAGCAAGTTTATGCGCAATTATCTAAGGGACAAGAAGAAGTAAGTTTGCGCTATAGCTCTCCCCTTTTGGAGCAGAATTTTGCGGAGCTATTGCGAGAAAATCGGCGCAAGGACATACAGTTTCAGCGCTCGACGGTAGGGCCACATAAGGATGATTTAGTCTTTGGGATGAAGGGGCAGACCCTCAAGCAATTTGCCTCTCAGGGGCAGCTCAAGTCCTATTTATTGGCCCTTAAACTGGCCCAATATCAGGCCCTAAAGGACAGTAGCCAAAAGCTGCCTATTCTATTACTCGACGATATTTTTGATAAGCTAGATGCGCAGCGGTTGGGCCAATTGCTCGAGCTCTTAATGGGCCCGGCCTTTGGGCAGGTCTTCATTAGCGACGCCCATGAAAACCGCCTGCTAGAGCTGCTGCAAAAGCTGCCTAAAGCAGTCGATTTCAAGCTGTTTTTGATTGAGAATGGGGCCATAAAAGCAGGCTAAGATCTACCAATCTCCACTAGCCCCGCCCCCGCCAAAACTTCCGCCACCAAAACTGCTGTCCGAATAATCGGAATAGTCAGAATAGTCGGAGTAATCCGAATAATCGCTATAGCTAGAGGAGGAAGAATAGGAAGAACCCTTAGAAGAGGAACCATAATTTCGGTCTCTACTGTCCGAGCGCTTACCTTTGGCTCCAAAATAAACCAGAATCAAGGTCAATAGCCCCAAGGCCCCAAAAATCAGGCTACTATAGAGGCGTTCTCTTTGCCGAAGCCGTTTGTGCATGGCTTCATTCTCCTTAGCATATTCTAGGTCTTTGGCCCGTTTTTCTTTTTGCAAAAAATGCTTTTCTACCGAGGAGACAATGGCTAGGCTTCCATCATAAATTGCATCGTAGTAGGCGGCTTCTTGTAGTTTGGGCACAATTTGTTTATCAATAATTCTTTTGGCGGCTAGGTCGGTAATTTGGCCCTCCATACCATAGCCCAACTCAATGCGGACCTTTCGCTCGGCTCGGCTGAGCAGCAGCAAAACCCCATTATTCCAGTCTTTTTCGCCAATGCCCCAGCTTTCGGCTAGGCCTTGGGCATACTGTTCTACGCTTTGGCCGCCCAAATCGGGAACCGTGACCACTACAAGCTGAACTTGGCCCTTTTCTCGGTATTGATTGAGCAAGACCCTAGACAAATTGAGCTCCTCTTCTTCTGTCAAAAAATCGCCTAAATCTGTCACATAAGCAATGGGATCTGGGGCGGCGGGATATTGAGCCGAAAGGCTGGCCGAAAAAAGGAGGAAGAATAGGAGTAGGCGAAAAGTGGACATAGCAAATTGGTTTTAGCTAAAATACTCAATTGGGCAGAAAAAAAGGCCAGTAGCGGAGCTTTCCACTACTGGCCAAAAAATTAAGGGCGTGCCCTTGGCTTATTCAGACAGAATGAGGTCTACCCGACGGTCATTGGGGTTTACCTGATCATCGCCTTTTAGGCTGTTGTCTTCTCCCATGGGCAAAACCATAATACGCATGGGGTCTAGGCCCAACTTGATCAAATATTTGCGCACCACAATACAGCGCTCATTAGAGAGCTTGAGGTTTTTGGCGGGATCGCCATCGGTGCTTGCATTTCCAAAGAGGTAAAGCATAGCTTTGGGCTGATCGGCAAAAACTTGCTTGAGGGCCTCTAGCTTGGCTTTTTCTTCGCCAGTGAGTTGGGCCTGCCCTTGCTTAAAGTAAATGGAGCCCAGTTTATCATACATCATGGGTTGCGCCTTAATGGCTTGACGAAGCTCCTCAATATCCTTTTTGTTTTGGCCATCACTCTTTGCTGTTCAGTAAGTAGGCTGGCTTGTTGCTTGATCTGCTCTTGCATGCTGGCTTTCTCGGCTGCAGCTGCAGCCTGTGCTTGACGCAGACTGTCTAGGCCTTTTCCTTGCTGGTCCATACGCTGCAACATATCGAGCTCACGAGATTTCATTTTCTCGATTTCGCTTTCGAGTTTTTCGTTTTTCTGCTTTCGCTCCTTAAAGCGATAAGCCAACATAAACTCATGCTGGTTGCCTAGGGCGTTATTTAGGCTGGCATCGGCTCCCATCTCAAAGCTATAGGCAAAAAACATTTGCTTTTGCACATTCACACCTACCGTAGCAATAATGGCCGAAGTAGCGGTTTCATTATTACTAGAGCGGTAGGCAAAACCTCCCCAAAGCAATTGTTTCCAACCAAAAAGCAGGTTCCCTTCTACTTGCAGGGGCAAGCCGGGCACAATTCGGGTCATGAGGACCGGGCGAACAAAGAATTTTTTCTGCTCTCCCAAGGCAAATTCATAGCCTGCAGAAGCCATAAAATGGCGGGTATTCACATAGCTGACCTCTCTTTCCAAGGCATCCAAAAAGCGAATTTGGTTATTGAGCCCTTGCAGCATCGACAAGCCGACATTTAGCTTTTTCCAGCGATAATTGAGGCCCATATTAAAGTCAAAAGCGGTTCCCTGAGCTTGGTCGCCCAAAATTTCGGGATCGTTTTCATCTTCTACATCTGCCGATTGAAAATCAAAGCGCTGATTGACCAAACCTATCGACAAACCTGCCGACAAGCCATGGCTGCCATCCTCCGAAAAGGGAATATGATAGGCATAAGAGGCCAAGCCGCCCACCTTCCGAATAATATGCGTTTGGTCGGTATACAGCATCCCCCCTAGGCCCATTTTCTTATTCTGGATAGGCGCTTCGGCCGAAAAAGCAGCGGTAAGCGGCGCATAAGGCAGGCTGGTCCACTGCCGCTTGATATTCAGGTTCAGGCTCCCCAAACCTTGGTCCCCCGTCCGTGCCGGATTATAGAGGTAGGGGTTGTAAATATAATGGCCAAAAACCGGCAACTGCTGTGCCTCGGCCGTTTGTAGGCCCAATGCCATCAGCAGAGAAAGCCCTAGTTTATAAATTCCTTTCATCTATAGTTAGATTTCTATTGTCCTTTAAAATAATGTTTTTTTGGGCCTCCGCAGCAAGCTGCGGCGCTACGTTTCGGGGCTCGCTATTCGCTCGGCCCTGCGGCGCAAAGCGCCTAGGTCTGCGGCTGCGCCGCCCCCCTTCACATCGCTAGGCCTGCGGCCCTTCGGGCCTGCAAAACCGCTAAGTATGCAAGCGGCCGTCAGGCCGAACGGCCTAGCGATGGGGAGCAGTGGCGCAAAGCGCCAGACCGAGCCAGCGAAGCTGGCGAAGGGCCGAGCAGACCTGCGAGCTGCGGACCGCAGCGCCTGCAGCCCCAATATAAAGGGCTGCAGGAGGCCCCAAAAAACAAAAATTAACGCTTAATGGTCACTGCTCCAGTAAACTCCTTAAAGTTGGCTTGGATCACATAATAATAGGTGCCTTCTGGAAGCTTTTGGCCCGTTTTATAGTGCCTGCCATCCCAATCATTATTGTAAGCCGTAGAGCGGAACACCTCTAGCCCCCCTCGAGAGAAGACCTGAATCGTGTAAGGCTCAAAGTTCTGGAGAAAATCAATCCGCCAATAATCGTTAATTCCGTCATTATTGGGTGTAAAGAGATCCACCACCACCAAATCGGTACGAGGAGTCACCTCAATTTCAACCTTTTCGGTAGCGGCACAGCCCGTAGCGTCCTGAATACTCACATTATAGGTATATACACCAACGGGAGCGCCAGAGAAAACAGGGGTAGGCGTAGCATTAGAGCTGAGGTAATCGGCGGGGCTCCATTGGTAGAGGATACCGCCTGTAGCGTATAGTTGGAGCATTTCGCCCTCCTCAATAGTGGTATCGGCGATGATGCTGGTATTGGGCAAAGTATTCACTTCTACCTCTACTTCTAGCAAGCTGCTACAGTTATCTACGGTAACTAGGACCGTATAAACGCCAGCGGCATCGGCGGTTGCCTCTGTAATTTCGGGCGTACGATCTGTAGAGCTAAAGCCGTTGGGGCCGGTCCAGCTATAGCTAGCATTAAGGACGGCAGGCACCGACAACTGAAGGTCTTGGCCAATACAAATCGGGCTATTGCTAAAGGCCATACCGGGCTGTGGTAGGCGGTTAATTTGGACCAAAGTGGCCAAAGGAGCCGATTGGCAACCCGTCACATTATCGGTAGCCACTACCGTATAAAACCCTTGATGATCTACTTCGCTTAGCTCTGGAATACTGATGCTGGCTTGGTTGGCCGTAAAGCCATTAGGACCTGTCCAGGCATAGCTCCAGCCCATCTGTGCATTGATTCCCAAATTGAGGGTTTCATCCTCGCAAAGGGGCGCATTACTACTAATCGGGCCCACTAACTGAGGAGCGGCCAAAACTTGTAGTTCGGTAGAATCAAAGGCAGAGGCACAACCGCCTACAAAAGCCTGTACATAGTAGAATCCAGCCTGAGCGGGAGTCAAATCGGTCAATTGGATCGTTTGGTTACTCGATACGAAGCCGTTGGGACCGGTCCAGCTATAAGTAGCGCCAGCACTGCTATTGGCCTGCAAGAAAGCCTCTTCGCCTTCGCAGGCAGGGCTATCGTTAAAGGCCGTAGGAGCGGCGGGGCTGGCCTGAACATTGGCCAAAACAGCCGTGGGGGCTGAGCTACAACCTGCATTTTCTTCTCGAACAAAGAAATTGTAGTTGCCTGCAGCCAAGGCACCTGCATTATAGCTAGCGCTATTGTTTCCTGCAGTCATACTAAAGCGGTTGATCTCTACTTGGTTATTATCATAGAAAACCAAATCGCCAGTACCAGAACCCAAGGCCGTGATAATCAAATCATCGCCTTCACAGATGCTTGCCGCAGAAGCTGCGGGGGCCAAAGGCAAAGGACTCACAATAGCCGTAACGGGCGTAAATGCAGAAGCACAGCCATTGGCATTCACCGCCTGCATATAATAAGTAGTAGACTGTTGCAAATTGGCCGTTGTATAGCTATTGCCTAGGGCCAACAACATACTTCCAGCCGCATCGGCATACCAAGAAATGGCGCCTGTTCCTGTAGCATTAAAGGTAGCACTTTCCCCTTGGCAAATGGTTGTATTTGCTGCGCTAGGCGCTGCGGGCGGCGCATTTACAGTAACCAAAGTAGCGGCGGCCAAAGAAGCACAGCCATTAGCATTAGTTTCTACGGCATAAAAAGTAGTATTGCTCGTCAATACGGGCGTATTGTAGCTATTGCCAGCGCCAACTTGGTTCGTTAGAGCGGCATCGGCATACCAGCTAATATTGTTTCCTGTTGCCGAAACAGTAGCCGTTTCGCCAGCACAAATAGTAGCTCCAGTTGTGGCGGGGCTAGCGGGCAGCGCATTTACAGCCAAGCCAACTACCTGCAAAGGAGAAGTACAAACGCCATCATCCTCGGCCACATAAAAGCTATAATTACCTACGGCAAAGGGGCCAGCATTTAGCGTTTGCGTGGCGTTTCCAGCCGTCATCGTTTGGCGACCAATTTCAGTTTGGCTAGCATCGTAGAACACCAAATCGCCAGTACCAGAACCGGTAGCGTTGAGGATCACATCCTCTCCATCACAAACATCCTGAGCACTTACAGAAGGCGTAGAAGGACGGGCATTTACGGTTACGGTTACCGCAGTCAATGGACCTTCACAAGCTTGGGCAGAACTAGAAGTTTCGCCCACATAATAAGTGGTATTTTGGTTAAGGGCTGCGGTCGTAAAGTTTGGACCGCTAGCAAGCAAGCTAGCTCCAGCGGGATCTGCATACCAATTGAGCGTACCTGTTCCGCCTGTAGCATTAAGGCTAGCCGTTTCGCCAGCGCAAATCGTTGCGCCTGTGGCCGTGGGTGCAGCGGGCAAAGCCTCCACCGTTACGCTAGCCGTAGCGGGCAAAGAAACACAAGCTTGGGCCGAAGTTGTTACGGCAAAATAGTCCGTGCTGCTGTTCAAGCTAGGCGTACTATAGCTATTTCCTGCGCCCAATTGGTTCGTCAAAGCGGCATCGGCATACCAGCTAATATTGTTTCCAGTTGCCGAAACAGTAGCCGTTTCGCCAGCGCAAATAGTAGCGCCAGTTGTGGCGGGGCTAGCGGGCAGGGCATTTACAGCCAAGCCAACTACCTGCAAAGGAGAAGTACAAACGCCATCATCCTCGGCCACATAAAAGCTATAATTACCTACGGCAAAGGGGCCAGCATTTAGCGTTTGCGTGGCGTTTCCAGCCGTCATCGTTTGGCGGCCAATTTCTGTTTGGCTAGCATCGTAGAAAACGAGGTCGCCAGTACCAGAACCGGTAGCGTTGAGGATCACATCCTCTCCATCACAAACATCCTGAGCACTTACAGAAGGCGTAGAAGGACGAGCATTTACGGTGACTGTTACCGCAGTCAATGGACCTTCACAAGCTTGGGCAGAACTAGAAGTTTCGCCCACATAATAAGTAGTATTTTGGTTAAGAGCCGCAGTGGTAAAGCTAGGACCGCTAGCGAGCAAGCTAGCTCCAGCGGGATCTGCATACCAATTGAGCGTACCTGTTCCGCCTGTAGCGTTAAGGCTAGCTGTTTCGCCAGCGCAAATCGTTGCGCCTGTGGCCGTGGGGGCGGCGGGCAAAGCCTCTACCGTTACAGTAGCCGTAGCGGGCAAAGACAAACAGCCTTGGGCTGAAGTCGTTACGGCAAAATAGTCCGTGCTGCTGTTCAAGCTAGGCGTATTATAGCTATTGCCTGCGCCCAATTGGTTCGTCAAAGCGGCATCGGCATACCAAGCGATACTATTGCCTGCTGCATTTACGGTAGCGCTTTCGCCAGCACAGATAGTAGCGCCAGTCGTGGCGGGACTAGCGGGCAGCGCATTTACAGTAACAGCAATTAGGCGGAAAGGAGAAACACAGTTTCCATTATCCTCTGCCACATAATAGGTATAGCTTCCTGCAGCCAAGGCGCCCAAATTATAGCTAGCATTAGGTGTAGCTAAGCTCATAGCTTGGCGGGCGATTTCAGTTTGGCTAGCATCGTAGAAAACGAGGTCGCCGGTACCAGAACCTGTAGCATTTAGGATAGCGTCGGCTCCTGCACAAACCTCTACATCCGCAGCGGCGGGTTGAGCGGGAAGTGGATCTACTTGCACAGAAACGGAAGTGATTCCGCCGGGGCAAGTGGCTGCGCCTTCGCTCACATAGAAGACCGTATTTTGGCTAAGGGGATCAGTGGTATAATTATCTACTGGGCCGGGGCCTGTTTGCAGTAGAATTTGGCCTAGGGGATCCTCATACCAGCTCAGTGTTCCGCCATTGATAGCGGTAGCCGAGATAGTTGCTGTTTCTCCGGCACAGATCGTGGCGCCAGTAGCCGTAGGGGCTGGAGCGACATCTCTGACCGTAAAATCGAAATAATTAGGAGCGGACCAGCCGCAGCATTCTGTGCGCACACGTAGGCGAACGCTATAATTGGTTACCGTTCCTAAGCTTGGGGGCATCCAGCTAGCCACCTGAGTGGTAAAAGCTGCTACGGGAGTATTTACATTTGTTCCCGCCTCAAAAATAATCCATTGATACTCTACCCCTAGAGCTGAACTACTCATAAAGAAGGTTTCTCCTTCACAGAGATCGGTCAGCATAGAAGAGGCAAAAGCGGGTAAGGGTCTATTTGTATTCATTTGGACCATACCGTCATAGGCGGTAGCATTTAGGCCAGTACTTTGGGGACCTGTAGCTGTATAGCTAATAATTGCGGTCGCCGAGCTATTGTCATAGCTAGAAGTGGTACTATTTAGGTCATTGATAAAGCTAGCGCCTGCGGGCAAAGACCAAGTACCGCCATCCTTAGTAATAAGGATTTCAGAATTGGTACAACCTTCTAGGGGTTGAGCGGTAATAATTTGGGTAATACCAGCAGAAGTCGTTGCATTGAGGGTACTTCCATTAACGCTGCGAATGGTTTCTGAGCGGCCATCGGCGCCATCGCCACCGCGACCGCCATTTCCGCCATTGCCACCACGTCCGCCGAGTCCACCGACACCTACTTCACAGGTAGAGCAGTTAAATAGGCCGCCACTAGATCCGCCGAGTAGGCCGCCTGCGCCACCGTTACCGCCAAGACCTGGGGCACCGCCAGTACCACCAGCAGCGGCTGAGGCTGGATTTAGGCTCAGGTTATTGCTAGAGCCATTACTTGCGTAAGCATAGAGGCCAAAAGAGCTACCAGAGCCCCAGCCGCCAGTACCGCCTAGGGCCCCTTGGCCACCGCCACCGCCGCCGCCGCCAGCGCCGCCAGTACCGTCAGTACAAAAGAAGCAACCTTGGCCACCGCCGCCGCCGCCGCCGCCGCCGCCGCCACCGCCAGTGCCAGCAGTACCTGTAGTTCCTTGGCCAGCGGGCAGCCAGAAGAGGTCGAAAGTATTAGAGATAGGCGAAGCCGTCCCATTAGTACCATTTGCGCCATTTTGGCCGGGAGCGCCTGAGCGGGCATTAACCTGACTACAAGTTCCATCTCCGTTTGTATCATTGGAACCAGTAGAGCCAGCGCCAAAGGTTCCACCAGCGCCACCACCACCGGCAGCACCAGCGCCACCACGGGCCCCTCGATTATCTTCTGCGCCACCGGTTCCACCAGAGCCACCGCCACCACCGTTGCGGCCTGTGGCTGCGGTACCGTTGCTTCCTACTTGACCAGCATTGCGGCAACTTCCATCGATATTGGTAGGGGCACCAGCGGCGCCACCTCCGCCAGAGCCACCACGTCCACCGCGGTTTGTGGTACAATCGTCATCACACTTAGCTTCTGTTCCGGTACCGCCAGCGATACCATTGGATCCGGCAGCGCCTTGGGTACCATTTGTTCCTCGGCTAGCTTGTCCTGTATTCATCACTACTCTTTCGATATGCCAGTTATTGGCATTGCGAAAATAGAAGCCATAGACCGAATGTCCGCGGTTGCCGGTTGTACCAGAGACCGTACCTGCGGCGCCCCCATTTTTGACGTTAATCTCTAGGTCTAGGATTTGAAAGTCATTAAAGTTAATGGCTTCGATACCGATATGATAGCCCACCAGGGTTCCTGTGGCTCCATCATAGGGAGCGGTTTCTAGAGGCGAGTTAATATTGATTGTTGTGGCTAGGCTAGAATTCTTTCGGCCTACGCCATTGAGGACTTCCCAATCTCCGTCGATAATCAGTCCATCGCAATCGATTATCATTTTATCAGATAGATTATAGGTGCCGGCTAGCAATCGAATATGTTTTCGATTTTGGAGGCAGGCTTCATCTAGGGCCGTTTGCAGGTCCATAGGGTTAGCCTCTGAGCCATCTCCCAGAGCTGTTCCTGCGGGATCTACATAAATGTAGGCGCATTGAGCGGAGAGCAGAGAGGAAAAAAACAGGCTCGTCAGTAAGAGCAAGCCCAGAGTAGTCATTTTCTTCATAGAGGTTCTATTCTGTTAAAAATTTATTAAGACAAATAATAAATATAGCGGCTTTAATTGAGAAAATAAAATAGTTTGTAACTAATAGCCGTAGGAAATTCTAAAGTACGGCATTTTCGATCTTCTATATTTTGGCAACACTATATTTCTGATAAAGCTTTAGAATAAAAAGTACATTTGGGACATAAAAAAAGCGCAAGGAAAGAGATTTCCATGCGCTTTTTGCGGTTTTGCAGGCGGCGAAGCCGCCGCAGGCTGAGCTGCCTGTAGGGGGGCCGAAGGCCAGACCTAGGCGCCTTTGGCGCCGCAGGGCCGAGCAGACTTGCGAGCCAGGAAGGGAGCGACCCGAGCGAAGCGAAGGGCAGCCCCAAGTAAAATAAAGCTAGAATGTTCTATTTATAGGAGGGTTGGATAATTTGGAGGATGCGGTTGGTAAGATTTTGTAGTTCTTGGGTTAAAAACGCTGGACTATTTGCTCTATTATTATATCCTCCGTGGTTAATATCATTACGTAGGCCTCCAGCTAACTCCTCCGCTACAGTTTCATCTTCACTTTCTTTAGCTGTGATGTCTAAAAATACTTCTTTTAAGCCATTGTATCTTTTACGTTTGTTAACAAGTTTAATAGCCACATCCTTCATCTCTCCTTTATCATCATTAAAGTATGCTCTATTCTTCTTCTTAAAGCAGAAGCTAACTATATTACTAATACTGTCATTCTTGTTTCCCCTCAAAGCGGCTTGAGCTACAGCTCTCATTTCTTCATGTTGGCTCAAAGTTATATCAGAAAATGTCTTTTCAATGAGCCAAGTAATTAAGCTTTCTTGCAAAAGCGTATAACCTTGTTGCACCATATTATGCTCAATACACCATTCTACGGCGGCAAAGCCATTTTCGGAAGTATAGGTATTAAAAGCGTGAATTTTGCCTTCTATTCTATCTAATAGCGGAGGGAGCTGGCGTTTCAAGCCATTATCTGCCTGTTGTTTTAGCTCAATCACCTTTTGGCGAACTTCTTTGAGTTTTAGCTCTTGGGTAAGTTGTTTACCTCTAGATGTTCGGATGCCTTTAGCGAGGGCATTTAATTCTTTGCCTAGAGTACTCTGTTCAGTTTCGCCTATTTGTTGATCCAGTAGCGGTTCCAACTTTTGCGCATCGGCAGACCGAACAAACATCTCTACGGCTTCTGTCCATTGTCCTAGCTCGATGATGCTATTTAAGCGGTGAATAGGAGCTTTTACTGGCTGTTTCTTTAGTGCTTTCTTTTGCTTATCAGACAAAGACTGGTCATTCAAAGCTTTTTGTTTTTCAGCTTTTCCGGACTCAAAATTACCATAATACAGCGCCTTTAGCACGACATTATTTACCGAGGTTACATAGTCAATGATTGCCAGTGTTAGCATAGGAAGAAATCTAAAACCATTGGTGATATCAAAATAGAGCTCTGTATCCTTACCAATATATTCTACAATTCTGGCAAAAACCTCCCAGATTTCATCCTCACTGAGTCCATCGGGAATAGCAACATCTTGAAATTTGCCAATTAGTCCTTCTTCTTGGAGCTTTTCAAAACGGTACTTTAGGCCATCTTCTGCATCTACAGGTAAAGCTGAAATATCTTCTTTCAAAGCCGCCATAGCCTCTTCTGCCTTTCCTTCTTTCAAAAGTTTTAAGGCATTAGCTTCTCTTTGCTTATCTGGTTTTTGATTAAATGGGAGAGCTCGACGCAAATAATTGTTCTTCTTCGCAAGAGCTGTAACAAAAAAGAAAATCTCATCTTTTTCGACATTCCAGAAATCCTTATTCTTACGAATTTCTTCTTTAAAGATAGCTTCTTGGATGAAGAAGGTTGTCGTTCCCTCTTCTTTTGTAAAAGAGTAATTTACTTCACCATATCCATTCGTTCCCAAAAACGAGATAAAAACCTTTTTCTTCTGATTCATTGATTAAAGTTGGTCCAAGGCGGCTTGCAGTAGGGGTTTGATGGTCTCCCAATCCTCATTTTTCAGCTTATCGAAGCGATGGCGCAGGCTAGCATAATGGCTACCGAGCAGAATCGTGGGGCGAATAAAGGGGAGTTGGAGGATAGCCGCTAGGGCATTGCCGTCTTGTTTATGAATAATTTTTTTGAGTTCTTTTTTGATGAATTTCCGATGGTTGAGCAGTTGTTCGGCCTGTAGTAGGGCCAGGGTATTATGCTTATCGGAGTTCATAAAATCGTTGAGGGTATGGGCGGGAATCCCCTCAAACTGGCTACGATTGATAAAGCTGAGGGCCAAAAAATGGCGACAATTTTTGAGCTGGCTTTTAGAGGCAACGGTTCGGGGCTGGTAGTTGGGGTCGGCATATCGCTCGGGGATCCCTTGGCGGTGTTTCCATACCCGAATCGTTGTCTCTTTAAGGCCAAACTTCTTTTGTAGCTTTCTGGCTAGCTCTTCGTTGTAGCTGATGTATTTCTTCGCCATAGTGGTATTTTTTATGTGTTTCAATACTTGTATGGTTGAAGATAGGGAAATTATTTGGAGAGGCCCAAAATTTCTTTCGCCCAGTTTTCGGCGGTGTTAGAGTCGCCTAGCCAGTTGCTGAGTTCTCTACAAAGCGGCGTTTGCTTTGCTTTTTTCTTGCGATTCATAAAGCTATTTTTCTCTTTACTGCTTTCAGCATTTGAGTAAGCGTGAATCAATGCCTGTTTAAGCTCCTCCCAGTATTCCTCAGGAAGCAGGTCGACTTCTAATCCCTTAAGGAAAAGATTGACCTTAGAGCGAATTGGCCCAAACTCAGTTTCTCCTTTTACAGGGTCTAAGCCCTGACTAGCTGCTTGTTCTCGTTTTATGGCTAATCGTTTTTTCTCCTCTGCTTCTTTCTCTAGGCGATCGGCCTCCAGCTCTAGTTGATTTATATGAACACCTAATTGTTCCTTTTTACGTCTTAACTCAGCAAGTAGTTTTTCTCTTCGTTGTTCTAGGCCAAGAGGAACAACACCTTCTCCTAAAGACTCCAACTCATCAAATTCGTCAGCAATAACGGAGTAACGATTAAGCCCCTCTTTTGCATTTTTAGCTTTGGTAAATTCATTGTCCTCAGATCCTCGACCAAGCTTCATATACTCTAATTCATTAGAGCGAATATCAGTAAACTTTGCCATAGTCAATAGCTCTTTAATAGGCTCACTATATAGCCATTTATCATCTACCTGCCGCATACAACTTTCAAAGCTGCGCATAGCGGCCAGGGCTTGCTCCTGCCCTGCTTCTAAACGAGCGCTGACCTTTATTGCTCCCAAGCCCAATGGTTTTCCCATACCAATCTGATGAAAGTATTCCCCCTGACTATTATGAAAAGTTAAAGCTGATAAAATAGCGCCTAGCTCTACCAAGCGAAGATTGTGGTAGTAGATGCGGCCTTTAAACTTATTGCCAGTATCTAAAGGATTAAATAAAGTGTCAATATTATCATTTTTATCCTCAGACTTCATCGAAGCAGCTACAAATTCTTTTAAGGGATAACGCTTTCGCCCCGCTAAACGAGCCTTAGAATCATCATAAGTAGCATACACTCCCCTTTTCAGTTTTCCGTTAGTGTTAAGATCCTGTTCTAGATATGTTGGGTAATAAGAAGCCTTTGGACTAGACAAAACGGTTCTTATGTTCTTGTAGTACCGCTTCAAATCCCCCTCATGCCAGAGATGACCTACTTGCACACGGCCCTTTATTTCCTGATATTGAGCTGCGTCTTCGGTCAAATTTGGCACCCAACCAAAGATACATTCTGCCAAATCAAACTTGCCTAAATTAGCCAAACTGTCTGTGGTGTCTAAGGCTGCGACATCATACTTATAAGGAAGCTTATAGAGATATGAAATCCCCATATGAATAATTTCTCCAGCTCTGTTTACATTATAAAACACAGGGATTTTACCTTTTTCAACTCCCTTCCCTTCTAGTACAGCTGACCAATGCTTCCAGTCCTCTGTTTGACGATCAACATCATGATCAAAATAAGCTTGCTTAAAGCTCTTGATTACTTTTCTATCTACAAGGACTCTTGAGCGTCCTTGATCAAAGAAGATAAATTCCTTGCCTTTGCCTGTACTTCTTTGTCCCTTGCTTTCTTTACGTAAACCGGGTTGACCTGTAAAAACAAGGACGCCATTCATACCTCTAGGGTCATTATTTCCCCCTAGAGCATAGCCCTTACCTGCAGGCACAAAAGTATGTGTTGTTTTAGCAGCACCTGTTTGAGAAAAGTTTTCATACTTAAAACGAGCTGCTTTATGACTATCATTATTTCTATCATAAAGACGATTTTTTGTCCTCCCCGCCACAAAATACTCCACCATATCTGTCCCAAAAAGATCATCAATATTAGCAAAGCTAATCCGTCCAGGCTCGCCACAAGGCGTTATATAGTAGTCCTCACCATCTTTCTTTAACCAACCTGCTTGAATCGGACGATTCTCCTGACGAATCTGATTCATATACAGTTGCTTGTTATTCAAATCTCTAAAAGCAAATTGATGTTGATTAAACACCCCCAACTTGCTATAACTCATGATCTCCACAACAGAACGCAACATCCCCTTAAAAGAGGTCGCGGGAATCAGATGACGGCCATTATAATTAGAAAAACTAAGCGGACTATTTGCTGTGCGCTGCCCCAATTGCCCATCCGCAATAAAAATAGGCGTTCTAGACTCTACTTCAATCTCAATAAATCCAGACTGCCCATCACTAAAAGGCTGGTCCTGACTAATATACGGACTCCAATCTGGGTAATACACCTTTCTATTTAAAGGCACAAAATTGTATGCTGCTTTAATTGTACTCATCTTATTGTTTGTTTTCAGGTTTTGTAAATCCAGCAAAAGCCCATACGTATGGACGATATTCCTTTACAGTAGCTGTTGTATCTTCTTGAAAATCATCCTTCACTACCCAACAAGCACTCTCTTCCAATTTCCAAATTTCATACATAAAAACAGGATTAGATTTTCCCTTTTGCTCCTTCCACTTGTGCTCCACCTTCAGATAAGGTACTCCTAACTCTAATTTCAGCTTCTTTTTTTTCTTTTCATCCTCTTTCTTCCCTTTCGCTTCCTCTTTTTTTCTCTCTTCCCCCTCTTTTTGCTCCTTCTTCTCAACCAAAACAGCTGCACCCAAATCAATGGCGGCTACCTCATAAGCCCCATTCAAAAAGCGGATACTTAAGCTCAAATCTTGCTCTTTCAAATAAAAGGCGCCTTCTACCACAAAAGGATGCAAGCCCTTAGGCCAAGCAGGAACCTCTTTATAGTGGTCTGCTTTCTGTCGATTTGACCACCATAAGTAGCCCTCACATTTTTGGCCAACATACTGCTCCCAATCTTCAGCCTTAATGGCTGTATATATTTTTGTACTCATCTTTGCTTTTCTATTCTTGATCTAATAATGATTTGGGCGGCCCCCTTCGGGGCGCTATGTCCGTGGGCTCGCTATTCGCTCGGCCCTGCAGCCGCCTTTGGCGGCTTGGGTCTGGCCCTGCGGGCCACCCACTACCAGCGCTGCCGCTTTAGCGGGCCTTCGGCCCGCTCTTTAAGGGCAATTAAGCCTCGGTAGTTTGGATCTCGCCCTTCATTCGGCCATGTCCACGCATTACACCTCCACCTAAGGGCAAATGCCCGCTCACTAAGTCCTTGAGCGCTGCCTCAAAAGCCTGCTGAATCAGAGGATCACCCTCAAAGGCTGCCTTTTCTACATATAAATCAAGTCGGATTCCTTCTTTTAAGGCCAAGACCTCTTCAGAATAAAGCGCTTGATCCAATGCTCCAGCCGTAAAGCGGTCTATAGCTACATGGTTGAAGATCTTAATCTCGGCCTTAGACTGCTCTACATATATATCAGATAACAATAAGCGGCCTCGCTGTCCCTGTTGAATAGATCGGCCTTCTATATTCTCTATTTTTGCAGCCAGACCAAAGAGAGCCTTTACCGCCTTGTTAATATCTTCATTGTCGATCTGAGAATTGCTGTCTTGCTCTGGCGCCAATTGTTGTTCAACCTTAAGTAGATCCTCCATCATTTTATTCGCCTCTTCTACACTACTTATTAGCTCTACATTTTGCTTCAAAAAGACTTCTATCTGATCTAACTGGTCTTGCTGCGGATCTGCATACACTTTTTTAGCCTTAGCTAAATGATAAACAAATCGATGCGCAATAGCCCCCTTAATAGAAGTAGCAGGAAGCAAATAAAAGGTCGCCTCTCTTAATTGATCTTCTTTTGTCCATGCAATAGCTGTTTCTACCTTAGGGGTAAAATCAGGCAACTGATCTTGCTCTCCAGCTGTCAACAAAAGCTTTTTGGCCAAACTTAAATTAAAATCTCCACCAAAAAGGACAAAGTCCTCAGCCTCTAGCTGCAACTGATAATGCTTAAGTTCATTATAGTCCAAAGTAGCCAAACTACGCTTATTATACAGTGCTGTAGGATGCTTATCTAAACAAGCCGAGGTTTGAAGATAACGATCCATATCTTCCTCTTGGCTAAGGTCTAACTGACGCTCATAAAGCGCAACGAGCTTCATTTGACCAAAGCCTTTGCGACTCCCAGCCCCCAAACGGAACAAAGGATGTTGTAATAACTGAAGAACTTCCTCCCAGGCAGCAGAATCCTCCTGTTCGGGCCAAAAACTAATCTGACAAGCAAAACGACTGCCCTTGGGCAATAACTCCGAGTCAAACTTTCCATGGTTTTCCTTATCCGCTACTCCCCTATGGTTAATGCGGACATGCTCTCTAAATTGTGTGCGATAATGCTGGTCCAAAGGCGCCTTCAGTTCATGAATAGCTTTTACCCCATCAGCAACCCGCCACTGGCTAGCCTCTTGGCCTAAAACCAAATGCATAGAAGAGAATTCTATACGACTTCCCGTTTTATCACTTTCTAACGCATTAGCCGCAGATCCAAAGATAGTAGATGTTGTTTTTCCCTCTACCTCTTGATGCAAATGACGGAGGACTCCCGCCAAACTTGTAGCTGGGATATAAGGAATTTGAAAGGCATCTCTTAAAATAGGATTATCCTGTATACCTTCTCTATGGCCTGTGCCCACTCTTAAAGGACTAGCCGCCTCTAAAATGACAAAAGCTTGATAACAATATTTTCGATTAGACATAAGTTCAGATGATTTAGGATAGAGCGCTTAATAGATATATGCGCCCATCAACAAAAAAGAATAATGGACATAGCCCGAAGCCTAATAGACCACTTTCTTTGCCTCTGCATTAGCTAATAATAAAAGGAACTCTCGGGCTTGCTCTCCAGATAAACCACTCTTCACCTCATCTTCTAAGCCTTTCACTAAAGTGTTACTCCAAGTTTTTTTCCGACTAGCTGTTCGGAGAAAGCCAAAATTATCGTCAAATAAAATCTTCTCTAGCTCTGACTTTCGGCTAAAATGTGTAACTAGGTTGCGAACCTGCCCCCATTGGCTGGCAGAAATAACTTCCAAATATTTCAAGTAATTCCTTCTAAAGCTTTCAACTCTTTTGCTTAACTGACGACTTGAACTATGATCCAGTTGCTCTTGCTCTAATAAGTCGACTAGCAGTTCATCCCCTGCCCCTATTTCTACAAAAGCAGTTGTTTCTATAAGTTCTACTTTATCTTCTTGTTTATGAATTTGAAAGGATTGTTGTTCCAAAAACTCACTTCTAGTCAAAGGCTCAGAATCCTTAGAAGCCCTTAACTCAGCGGCTGACTTTACACCAATATGTTTCGCATTCAAAAAGCTAGGATTAACCAACAACTTACCAAACCCCTCTGCCTGGAATCCTCCCAACCAAATGATTTTAGGCAATAGCTTCGCTTTTTCTGATAATTCAATAAAAAAAACAGAGCCCTTATCTAAAAGCCAGCGATCAGCATCTCTAGCATTTCGATAGGCATTCCATGGAGAATAAACTGTTGAGCTCATATAATTTGCAGACAAACAGATTTTAGCGCCCTTGTCTTCAATCCCAAGCGCATCCAAGATAACATCTAACTGAGGCTCTGCCGTAACCTGCCCATCCTTAATAAAGGCCACCCTACTTTCTGCGTAGAGCGCCACCAGCTTTTTAGAGGCCAAACCTTCAATAGATATCTCATAAGGTTCAATGAGCTCTTCTTTTTGTATTGAGGCATCCCCATAAGGAACAATATCTACCTGCCCAAACTCAGCAGATCTAGACTTTCCTAAACGTTTACTTTTACCTCTTGCAAAAAAGCTCTGCACAAAGCTGATTAAATCTTTTTCTTCCTCTGCTATCTCAATATCAAAAAGCCATTTACTTCCTTTAGGTAAGGCTTCATAATTATACATTTGCCCATCCTTTGAGCGTCTTTTATTGCGATCATAAGCCGTTTTGATCGTTAGTTTCTTATCTAAATTTAGAGAATGAAAGATCCCTTTCTCCTCCTGATAGATAATATATTCTTTACGCATTTGCTTGAGCTGTACAGGCGGCTCTTCCCTCAATGTCTTCCGAGTATACTCATCCAACAGAAAATCAAGATAAACATCCGACTTATTTGTCTTTTTATTGAAGAAACAACGAGGCACTTTTAAACACTGCTGCGAAGTTTCTACCATAGGATGTGCATCTCCTACTCTAATCTTTGTGCTACCTATAGCTTGTAAAGCCTGAATCAGCTGCTCATCTTCTCTTCGATAAGCTTCCTGAATAAGCATACCCCAAAATTTACTTCCAGGAATATAATCTAAAGTTTCGCTTACTGAAGCCGTTGCACTACTTGCATTAAGTATAACGTCTGACAAAAAGCGACATTGAAATGATAGTTTAACAAACATATTATTTTTGGGATTTTAGGATAGTAAAAGCAATTCTTCCAAGACCACGATGACGACTTTGTCCCATAGACTTTATAGCCTGTAGTACCTTTGTCAACTGTTCAACATCCTCTTCAGCCACATTATCTATAACACCATAAACAGATAGCGGTATACAAACTTCTATTGTTCGTAGACTTGTATTTTTAGCAATTCCATTCTGGCCATCAATAGCCGTTGAACTAATTCTTTGGAAAAGACGCGCCTGACGTTTCGACCCTTCATTTAATAAGCTATCAGCTAGAAACTTACTTAAGTAGGCATTACTAAAAAAAGCCTGTTGCTGATAATGAACTAAAGACTCTAGAGTTTCAACTTCTTCAGACTTAGCTGCTTCATCCAATGCCTTAAATGCTGCCGTTTTCTCCTGCTCTGTTTTTGCCTCAATTAACTGACTTCGACGCTCTTGGTCATTATAACCAAAGACTCTATCCATAAAGGCCTGATCAAAACCACTATACTCATTATCTACTAAAAGCTGAGCCGCATCTCTAATAATCCCCTTTAAGGTTCTTCCAGGTACATAAGGTAGTCCGTTCTCATCTTTAATTGTTGTAGCATCCATATCTGCCCCTACGGATAAACCAGAGCCTAAATGCCAGTTAGAAAAGAACTGCAACTCATATTTAATCGATTGATACATATCTGAGTTTATTTATTGTTGTTTGGAATATAGTTATCAATAGCCTTCAGGGCCAACAAGTCATAAGCCCCCTTTAGAATATCCTTGCTATTTTCTCTTCCAAGAGAAGAGTCCAGCTGCATAAGTTGTGAATAATATAATTGGAAGATTCGCTCTAGCTCTAAACTTAGCTGACTTTCTGAAAGATGATTTAATTGCCCCAAAACCTTTCTTATTCGGCTGAAGAGGACTTGCATCTGAGGGTCTTTTTCATTCTTGAGTAGATGATAACGCTTTAATAAAGTATCTAGAAAAATGCCCTCCTCATTACTTTTGAGCTCTTTAATAAAGTAGGGTTGTGGACTAATTAAATCTGCTGACTGTATTTCTTCCGTCCGAATCCCCCCCGCATAAGAGCGAATAAATGATGTTTCTACTTTATGAAAGCTGATGGAAGCAGGCGTTGTTCTTAAATTCTTATCCCTTGATTTACTCTTAGCATAAGTACAAAGATCCTTGGCCAACTTAAAGCCATAATGAAAGGGATATTTTGACTTTATATAGGCTATACCAGCACAAGCCGTGAGACGCTCATCTATTTTTTGCTTTGTCTTTTCCTCAAATGCTCTAAGGTAGGTCTCACAAAAGAAAAGAGCATAGCGCGCCTGTATCACCACAACTAAATCATCCCCTCCACAAATAATAGGGCGAAGCGGTAGTTTGTATTTGCCAGTCTCTTTGTCTATCTCTAATTCCCCTCCTTCTTCTAAATAGGATACAAGTTCATCCTTTGCCTTTTCAAATGCTTTGATATTAGCTTTATCTAAGCCCTCTGAAAAATCGCAACTAGCCTTTTGATAACCTCCTGGATTCGCCTCTCTCTCCTTTAAAAGACGTGGAATTTTAATTCCCAAATCATTGCCATCTGCATAAATAACAGCTAACCAGTTATCCTCCCGACGACTAATTGCAGCAAACTCTCGCAAGAATATATAGCGACTATCCTTCCCCAAGAGTTTTTCCTCTAAAGGAGTAAGACCTTTTGACTCAACTATTGCTCTCTTTTTTAACTGCCCATTATCTAATAACTCTTGCTTCTCATAAGCTTTAACTGGGTTTCCTGTCTGTGGTGCACGAGCCGCAATCATCCAGCCCTCTGTATTTGGCCGCCCAATAAATGCCCGCTTTTGCACTAAAGCCTGCTCTGATCGGCTATAGTGCTCTTCTTTGAAAGCTCCATCTACTAAGACAACCGACTGACTCAGTTGTAAGCCTGGCGCTTCTTGACTAACGTATATCGGCATATACTGACAAAGCTTTTCACAAGCCGCCAAATCATCAAATAGATATTTGATCTTTCCAGCCGCAGCTACAATCAAATTTTCTTTTTTAAAATCAACGCCCAAATAAGCTAGGGCCTCTTCTAATGCGTCTGGAGTAGATAATTGCTCCACTAACTCACTGGCTCCAGCAATCTCTTTGAGCTTATTCGTCTGAAAGATAAAAGACTGTATGCCCTGCACCGAAGCCGAGTATAAATATTTTTTTGACATTTGTTTAGATGTAATGTGGGTTTAAAAATTTCTTCCCATAGTTGGGACTTGATTCCAATAAAATATGTTCAAAAAGGTAAACTATGACATTAAAAAACTGTGCTGCGGCATGTTCTTCTTTCCACATAGTTATAAACCTCCTGTATGCCCCTTCTAATTCCGTTTGAGTCTTTCCTTTCATTTGATTCCTTACGGTATTAAACACTGTGTATCTAGAAGAACAAAGATCTTCTATATTTAAATTTAATATTTCATCAAGCTCTTTATCAACACCAGTATCTCCAGATTTAATATATAAATACTTATTTACTGATACAAATGTTAATTTCATATGCTCATAAAAACCTACTTTATCTAAACTAGGGTTCAGAATACTTTTAAAATTTTCGCCCCCCTTATAATTGTCGCAAGATCCCACCTCTCGACCTTTAGCATGTTTACCAAAAGAACACGACCCAAACAAGTTTGAATAATTAAGTGCCTCTGATTTATAGTCATATTTTGACAGAAAATGCTCTACAGATAACTTTACTGCTATATTTCCATGCTCCTCTTTCTGTTTGATTATTCTCATACAATAACAACATAAACTATGTTGGTCCTTTAAAAGATCTTTACATAACTCCTTAAATCTATTCTTATTACCTTTTCCATAAAATTTCTCATACTGTTCTTTACCTGGTTGTTCAAAAAAAGATTCATCCTTATCTTTCTTATAGTTTTCTAAGGCTTCACAACTAGTCTTCCCTACATGCAACATACTATTTAAAATTAAATATAAATTCAATCTCTTTCCCAATCAAATAATCATCATCAAGTGGCAAGTATTCTTTTAACTTTTCTAAGCATTTTCTTGCACCTTTTAAATCTTCATTAACTATACAAGAGGCCATTTTTTTCATTTCTAATATAACATATTTAGGATAACTTGCTAAGTATGATAATCTTTCATACAATCGATCTATTTTGATGCCTTGTATATTCGACTCTTTTATTACTTCATCTATAGAAATTAAAAACACTGCTACATCTGAGGGCTTTATACTCTTAGGATTTAGGCGATTAACCACCAAAGGCGAATGTGTAGTCACTATAAAACGAGCACGATTAAACTTCTCTACTAAGATATTTAAGACTCTAGTTTGCCAAAGAGGGTGCAAAAAGAGATCTATTTCATCAATAAAAATAATTCCCTCTTGTGTTTCAAAACCTTCACTATAATCATAATGCTCTGCATAACGTATAACTAAATGTCCCACCCAAATAAAGACAGACTTATAGCCCTGACTCAGACGACTAAAAGAAATCACTTGTTCCTTTAATTCCTCATCATCATCTTCTGATTTGGATGCTCCAAGCTTAACCCATAAAGTGTCTTTATTGGCTGCATTAAAAGAAACTTCCCGACCTATAATCTTGCTCATCAACTTAAAGACTAAGTCAGATGCTTTCTTATACCCATCTCGCTTTCTTTGACTAATTTTCTTTTTCGTGAGATCCTCCTCCCGCTCAATACTTTCTTCTAAGTTTAGCCCTTCATTATGCGTAATCATCAACCAGCGTTTCAGCTCTTCCAACTTATTATCCCCCTCTTCAGTAATCAAGTTTTCTAAATCGGAGATAGTAGAACGCCCTTGATAATTTTTTGCACCAGCCTGTTCTTCTTTTTTAGTTGACAAAGGGCGAGTACGTCCTTGCGCAAAGCCTAATATTGGTATAGGAAATTCTCGTCCATTAAGAAGTCTAAACTTCTCTACTTTTTCCTCAGCCTCATCGTCTTCAATCGGCTCTTCATGAGGTTTAAATAGTATTCGATGTACGTGCTTTCGTTTTTCTTCTTTAGTTCTCGAACTAAAACACAACTCAATCGATCCATCAAGAGCTAATATTTCTTTATATGAAGATGCCTTTATAGTTTTCTCAACTCTATCTACTCTCAACCAACCTTTTAAAGGCTCCCTTGCTTCTAGCTGATAAACACCTGTAAGGGCTAATGCAATACTTCTTAAAATAGTCGTCTTTCCAGAACCATTCAGTCCAAGAAAACAACTAACTCGATGACTTAAATCTATCTCTAGCTCTTCAAAATGACCAATATTTTTTAAGGATAAGGACTCTAACGTCACCCCTTTTATCGCTTTATCTGAAACTTTGCCTCCTTCCCTAAAAAAAGGTATACCTACTTTATAGCGATAATATTCCCAATCCTCTTTTTCTGTTTTTAGCTTTAAATCTCCTCCCCCTGCAAGAAGCCCATAGTTAATTGCATTAAAATCTGCCTTCTCTAAAAAGGATAATATGCCCTTTGCTGGCTCAGAATGATAAGTATATTCTTTCTTCCACTCCCCATTTCTAACTTGAACAGCTCCTATTGTCTTGGCTATTTTAGCAGCTATTGAAAGAGACTTATCTTTGCCACTATTCTTATCTCTGCTCTCATCCTTATCTTCTTCTTTAGATCGAATAACTAAGCGTTCCCGTTCCGTCCGTGTATTGATTTCATAAAAACACTCTGGCTCTTCTGAGTTTTCCTTCCTTTTTTTATTCTTCCAAAAGGAAATCTTCAGCTCATCTGGCTGCTGACCAACTGTACTTACATAAAAATAGTATTTGTAAATGAGGTCATCTTTTTCAGATTGCTCTACCTTCTCTACTAAGGCACTAATGATTTCTCCAAAGCGTTCGGAAGGCTTGAGTCTAAGGTCTTTTATCCGATCAAATAAACTTGTCCGCCACTTTAGCTTTGACAAAAGTATATCTGATTCCTGAATAGCTAACTCCGAGTTGTGAATAAACCACCACTTATCATAGCCAATACCTGACTGTTGCTCTATTTCTCTCAGAAAAAGCATATCAGCCTTCGACAACAACAAAAACTGCAACTTAGGGTAACTAGCTTTTAGCGCTAAAATCTGTTCATCATAAACAGGCTTAGCGATAGACTCACTATTGGCCCATAATAAACGATGCTCCCCATCCAAATACAGTCCATCCAGCTCCAGGCCACCCAAGGCCTGCACCTTTTCTTTCTGCCAGTTGGTTTCTCGATAACCAAAGCGCTTATTAAAGAGCGCCTTAATCTCTGCTAGTTGCTTAGCCATGCTGTGCTTTTAACCCCAAGCCAACAACAGCCTCCCCCAAAAGGGGGGCTTTACATTTGTTTGGGTCATGGGATAGGTTTACGGTATAATTACGATCTTAAGGTAATAAAAAAAATATAATATTGGGCTTTGGCGCCACTTACTTTGACAGAAAAAAGGGATAAAGAGTACTTACTTGAAGCACTCTCTTTTCCCTAACTTTGCTGGGGCCTCAAGGGGAGGCATTGAGCTGGGGCCAAAGCAAAAAACTAGGCCAAGCGCTAAAGGCCTCATTTTCAATAAATTTATTTTTTAGGCATATATCAAAATTTGATGGGGCTACTCATTTATTGATAGATGCCATTTTTTTAGCCCACAAAAGAATAGGCCCCAAAAATAAGCTTCGCTCAGCTTGGCACAACTTTGGAAAAATCTTTTGCCCTAAGCGCCAAGCAAAGAAGAAAAAAAAATACCTTGGCCCCTCTATTCCTTCTCAAAAAATATAACTTATGTACTATAAGCTTTTTTTCCTGCTCGCTCTGCCGAGCCTGCTCTTCGCCCAACATGATTACCCCCAAAAAGAAATTGAACTCTCCGAACTGGCCCTAAGACTGCAGCAAGAAAGAGATAGCTTCAACCGAAGCTTGCTGGCCCAAAACCTGAAAACCGAACTGCAAAATACTCTGCAAGATACCCAAAGCTATAGCTACCCCTTTGAACAACTAAAAGGAGTCTCCCTCCTCAATGCCCCCGATAAAAGTTTTCGCATCTTTAGCTGGGAGCTATATGTAGATAAAGAGCATTACACCCAATTCGGCTTTATCCAAAAAGCAGATGGCCAACTGTTTTTCCTCAATGATAAGTCCGACGAAATGAGAAGCCCCCAGTTTGGCCGCCTCTCTGCCAATAATTGGTATGGCGCCCTCTATTATAATATACAGCCCTTCGAGTCGAACGGGAAACAGTATTATCTGCTCTTTGGCCGAGATTCTTACTCTTTCTTCGACCGTAGAAAGGTGCTCGATATCCTCTATTTTGACCGAAAAGGAGCCCCCAAGTTTGGCCAAAATATTATCGATATTAAAGATGGCCGTGGCATGAAGCGAACCGTTAGCCGCCATATTGTCCAATACTCCGCCGCCGTCTCCGCTGTGCTCAATTATAATCCCGACCAACAAAAAGTGATCTTCGACCACCTGATTTATGGCCGAGCCGTCCCCGGCGCTCCCGCCTCTAATGTGCCCGACGGTAGCTACTGCGGCCTAGAACTCAAAAAAGGCCGCTGGGTATACATCGATAAGGTCTTTAAAGATGATCCCAATAATGTGCTGGTCAATGACCAAAGCCCAATAGAAATTATGAAGCGAACACCCAAAAAGAAAAGAGAAAGTAATCTCCAAAAGATGTTTGGCAACCGCAAAAAATAATGACAAAGAGCGCCTATCCCCTATCGGATAGGCGCTCTTTTCGTCTATAAAACCCCGCCAAGGGCTGGCTCGGCCCAGCGCTGCGGAGGGGTGGCCGAAGGCCAGACCCAGGGCGAAACGAAGTGAAGCCCGCAGGGCCGAACAGACCTGTGAGCCCCGCAGCATAGCGGCGGCCGACCTAGGCGATAGCCTAGCCGGCCGCGGGCCCCAAATCCCCCTAATATATATGGTCTTATTCTGGAGCAGGAAGCACCCAGTCCCAGTTTTTCCAACCATTTTCCGCCTCCAAAAGGTTGTAGTTGGGGTCAATCAAACGGGCAGATGGCCGCCCATTCCAAGATACCCAGCTCTCCGCATAGATGGCCCGAGCCCCATGCCGCCGCCCCAACTCTTTGGCATAGGCTAAAATCATGTCGGGCTGAAAACGCATCTGCTGCAATTGCCAAGGCTGTAAATCATCCTCCGGATAGAGCAGTTTTTGACGGCCATTTTGATCAATTAAGCGATAATGCAACTGCCCCACTTTCTCGACCAACATGACCCGCCAACTAAAGCGAAATCCCTGCTCCTGCCAACAAACTGGCCCCTCATACAGCAAAAAACGCCAAGGAAATAGCAGTTGCCAACTAAAGAAAATGACCCAAATGGCCGTCTGCAATTTGGGCCAATACAAGCGATAAGGCCGCTCCAAATGCTCCTGCGGCAGATAGATAAAGCGAAAGCGCCCCAATTCCTCTGCCGAGAAGAAAACCAAGGCCGCGCCCATCATGACATAGGGAAACAAGCCAATGGAAAAGAGCATGGCCGTCATCGCATGAAAGAGGATAACAAATAAATAGGCCCAAGGGCGCGTTTTGCGGAAACTCAAGCCAAAAGGAACCAGCAAATCATAGAAAAAACCCGCCCAAGACATCAGGAAAGCCGTAGGTCCCCAAGCCAGAATAGGGCCCAAAATGGGATAGGAAGATCGAGCCGATAACCAAATGCTTAGGGGCTGCGCCCGAAACCACCAGTCGGGCTCTAGCTTGGCTAGGGCCGCATAGATATAGAGTATGGCAATCAGGAACTTGGGCAGGAGGAAGTAGTAGTTGGGCAAATGCCGCCGCCGCAGGCTGGGCCGAAAAAAAGCATCCACAGAAGTATTGCAATGCAAGGGAACAAAACAAAGCAGAAAGGCCAATAAGGACACAAAATAGTAGTGGTTCAAATAAAGGCATTTCTCCCAAAGCTCAAAGTAGGTAAAGAGCAAAAAATAGAGCGCCATGCTCCAGCGATAAAAGGCCCCCAACAAAACCCCCAAGGCCGCCAAAAGCATCAGGCTGTATAGGAAATAGCAAAGCTGCGGAGAAGCCAAAGGCAGCCAGTCCCAGCCCCAAAAACGAAAGTGATAATCGGGCGATAAATAGAAGTCTTCGATCCAACCCTTGGCCCAAAAGCGTATGCCCGACCAAAGAAAAAGAAGCCCCAATACAATGCGAAAAAGCAGAAGGGGAAGAACTTCCCGCTCCTGCTTTAGGTATGCTTTAATCGCCGTCATTGTCGCTAGGTAAGACCGTGATGCCAAAAACAGCCGCCATATCATTGGAGAGTGCCAGGTAAATGGCTCGACTCAAATCATAGAGCGCCTCGACCTGATCGGGTTGGTTCTGCAAAGCAGCCTGCAAATCATCGCCTAGGCTTTCGCAAAGGCTGATGGCGGCCCTCAAATTGGCCAAAAACTGCGCGGGAACCTCATTGCTGCTTTCCGATTCCCAATAGGCTTGCAAATTGGGCCTTCCCAATAAAAAGGCATCTTCCAAACCCTCAAAATTGGCCTTCAATAGGCCTATGCTAAAGTGCGCATCGGGATGTTCAACCGATTCTGGCAGGAAAATCCCATCGTTCTCCTTGCCCAAGGGCTTTCCTAACTTCTTGCGGCTGATCTCCTGGGCCAAGTTAATCATTCCGTTGCTCAGCTCACTAATGGCCGAGCCCAATTCATAACCTTCGGCAGCAGCAAAACGCTGACCCTCCCCCTGATTTTCCCAAATATCCTGCGGTTTTTGCATCTCTAGGGCCAAATGCTGCACCGCCAAACGCAGGTAGTCCGCCCGACGAGCAGAAAAAGGCAACTGCTGACTACTGTCGGCAAATAATAGGTATTCTATAGCCGAAAGGCTTTTGGCATAACTGCTCTGTTGCCGCATATATAGGCTGTCTAGCGTTCGGCTACTATCCGAAATGCTGGCTTCTATAGAACTGCTATTGGCGGGGCTCCGCCCTATGCTCCAATGCAAATATTGGCTTTTCATTTCGCCAAAAACAAAGGGTTCGGCAGCCCCCCAAGCCCTTGCGGCCTGCCGCCAAGCTTCACGAGCATCTGTCAAACTGGCATTGCTGGGCTGCGCCAAAAACAAATTAACCTTAGTGGCTAAGTTGGGGCCCTGGGCCGCTACCTCTTGCCAAGCTGGGGCAATAACTTCTGTTTGCCAAGCTTGCAAAAGGGCCGTTTTATCAAAACTATCTTGCTTGCTACAAGCAAAAAGGAAACAAAGGCTGGTCATAGCCAATAGAGAAGGGAATCGTTTCATATTATATATAGTAGTTTTATTTTTGGGGCCTCCGCTGCGCTACGCTTGCGGCGCTACGTTACAGGGCTCGCTATTCGCTCGGCCCTTCAGCGCTTGTAGCGCTTCGGTCTGGCCTTCGGCCACCCTTTCACATCGCTAGGCCTGCGGCGGCTGCGCCGCCTGCAAGACGCAAGAAGTAGGGCCTAGTTGGCATAGCTCGCAAATCACCCCTCCACATCGGTTACTCCCTTTGGTCGTCGAACGGCGGACTAAAGTCCTTGTTGTGACCTGCGGCGGCTGCGCCGCCTGCAAGACGCAAGAAGTAGGGCCAGATTAAAGAGAGTTTAAAAATTCGAGGACTTGGCTGCGCTCTTCTGCGCTTAGGGCCATAAAGGCATGTTTAGCCGCTTCGGCTTCTCCCCCATGCCAGAGGATGGCCTCTTCTATATTGCGGGCTCGGCCATCATGCAAAAGCTCTGAATGCTCATTAACGGTAGAGATGAGGCCCAAGCCCCAAAGAGGTTGTGTTCGCCACTCTTGTCCATTGGCTAGATAATCGGGGCGGTTATCGGCTAGGCCTGCGCCCATATCATGTAAGAGAAAGTCGCTATAGGGATAAATCTTTTGATTGGACAGAGGGGCCAAGGCATGTACTCCTGTTTCAAAACTTGGACGATGGCAATCGCCGCAGCCCATCTCTAGAAATAATTTTTTGCCTTTAAGGACCCTTTGGTCTTTCCAATCTCTGCGAGCGGGCACGGCCAAGGCCTGCAAATAAAGTTCTACCCGATCTAAGGTCTGATCATCGAGTTCGTAGCCTTGGGCATTATTTCCATTGGGCGCTTGCTGGCAGTCGGTTTGGCCCGGACTACAATTTTGCTCGGGAAAAAGAGAGGAGCTAATGCCCATATCTCCTTGAAAAGCGGCAGTAATCTGTTCTCTTAAAGTGGCTGAATTAGCTTTCCAGCCATAACGGCCCAGCAGTTGTCCATTAGCGCTCGGAATCCAATTGGCCCGTCCAGATACCCCATTTCCATCTATATCTTGTGGATCTTCTAGGGCCAAGATACTCTGTTCGGGAATAGCTTCTATCAGCCCCATCCCCACTAACTGATTAGCCACCCTTGGCGATATTTCTACATCTGCGGCCAAGGGGCCATAGGCTAGTTCTTGTACCCCATAAGTAGGTTTGCGCAACTCATAGCTACTGCCATCGGGGTATTGCCCCTGAATATAATCGTAACTAATGCTAATTTTTCCCTCTGCCGCAACATTGTTAATCCCTTGGTCCTGTAGCTGCCCCCCATAAGAAGGTTCGGGCCAATTTGCAGCCCCTGCCGAAGCGCCGGGCACCGATAAACGAAGCAAAAGGCCATGTCCCAGCTCCCCACTAAAAGCAGGAGAGCGCCCCCGCCCATCTTTAAAATGGCAGGAAGAACAAGCGACCGCATTAAATAATGGGCCTAGGCCATCCCGGGCCGTTGTTGAAGCTGGAGAAGAGACCCAAGATTGATTAAAGAAGGAATTTCCCGTAAAAAAGGCCAATTCGTCCATAGAAGACAAACCAGAAGTTTGAAAACCAAAGGCATTTCGAGAACTATTAAAGACGGTGGTCGCCCCACCGCTATATTCTTCGCCAGCCTCTGCTTGTAAAGGCCCCTCTTCCTTTTTACAGGCTCCTAGGAGCAAGAAAGAAAGGATGATGATGGGCAGTAATTTTTTCATACAAATAGATATAAGGTTGTTCTGCCGCAAAAGTAAAAAATCTAGCTCATTAAACTAGACTAATTCTTAATAAGAATTATTAAATACCTTAAGAAAACAACTGCATCTATGGTATGGGGGAAAAAGCAACTAGCTTAAATAATTGCAAAGGAGTGTTTGCTGGAAAAAAAATGCTCTGGGGGATTTATTCTTAGCATTGGCTGAAGAAATAATAAGGCCTTGTACCCTTCTTATAGCAGAAAAAACCTTGTCTAAAGGCCCTCTTTAGAGGGCTGTCTAAAAAAGCTAGCCTAGGGGCTTGTCCCTAGGAAGCAAAAAGGAGAAACACAAAATTTTAAATAGACTCGAAAAACAGGGCTAGCTCCTGTTTTGTTTTTTCATCTATTGACTGCTTGTCCTTAAGCTCTACATTTATTTTTCATCTTTGGCGGGCTTGGCCAACTCCTCCATAAGGACAAACTGTATATTCCTTCAAATAAAAAAACCAGTCTGCTTCTGCAGACTGGTTTGAGGTTAATGTATTTTATCTTGGCAGAGATAAAACAGCTTCAAATAGTAGGAAGAGGATTAGGCAAAGGCCTCATTCCATACGGCTTGGTTGTGTAGACGACCAATTTCTTGGCGGCCCCACTTATTAAATTGTTCAATTTTCTCGTCATAGCCAAAGCTTGCCCAGCCACCGAGTAGCCAACCCAAGCCACGGGCCACTTTTCCACCTGCACCTTTGTTCCATTCTTTAACGCCGGCATCTTTCATGATTTCAAAGCGTTCTAGAGCATCAATTACATTGTCGACAATCACCGTATCGGTTTTCTTAGACAACCAGTTGGCATATTGGGCACGGCTAAGGAGCCAGTAGGCTGCTTTTTCGTTGATTCTTGTTTCTTGCGTATTGACATACTTGCTCATAATTTCGGCGCGTAGGCGCTTCCATTGATCGGCACCGCTAGCAATAGCGCCTTTAGCATCTTCTAGCTGATCAGCTCTTTGCTTATAGAGGTTAGTATAGACAATATCTAATTGTTCTTGGATTTTGGCCAAGAGGGCTTTCATCTCTTCATACTTGCTAGTGACCCCACGGTTGTACAATCCACCGAGGTCAATCAAACCAGCATTCTGGGCCTCTGTCATCGTAGACAAGCCCGCTCCGCCAGGAAGAGCAAGAGAGAGGAAACCACCAATTTGGCCCATGGTTCCACCAGATTCGCTAGCGGCACCAAGGAGCATTTTGGCAATATCGCCAAAACCGTTTACACTACCACTAAGTAGGGCGGTAACACCGGCGGCTACGGCGGGATTGACGGGAGTCAATGCCAAGCCAATAGAGCTTACGACCACTTTACGCACCGATTCTAGCAGCTTCATCAAGTCTTTCTGCTTCTTCATTACAGACTCATAGTCTGATTTAGCCTTAAGATAGACTTCAGCAGCAGCTCCACCTGAAGCAATTGTTTGGCGGTAGGCGCCATCTACTTGAGAGCCGAGGGTAAGGATATCTTGGTTGAGGCGAGTAAGGACTGCGCCTAGAGTATTGACCAAGGGGCCATCAAATCCACCAGAGAATTCTCCGATGAGAGCGGCTTCTTGCTCATCTGTGAGTGTTGTTGCATTGGGGAAGTCAATAACGATTTTATCCTCATTGAACTCCATCATAGAATCTTGGACCTCATACTTAGTCAAAGCGAAAGTAAGTACATTATCTACAGCGCCGAGGATATCTTTAACCTCATCGGTCATTTCTCCATTGGCACGGCCGCCAGTAAGGGCATTAGCCAACCAAGATTCGGCTTGGCCTTGTAGTTCTTTAGCTTTAGCGAGTAGGCGGTTATCTACTTCGGTACCTTCTAGGATATCGTCGGTATCGCCAAGGCCGAGGTAAGCGGCTTTAATCTTCTCATAAACAGAGAGGAAGTCGCCTTCTTTGATATCTTCAATAAAGCCAGCTACTTCTTTGAGGAAGTTGCCTCCTACTTCGATCCATTGTTTGACCATAGTGATCTTTTCTTGGATCTCGGCACCAACTTCTACGGCTTTAGCCAACCATTTTTCGGCTTCTGCGCGGAAGATATTGACCTTACCGATGAGTTCGTTATCTACATTAGTGTTAGAGATAATGTCTCCACCTCCAGTGATATCATCCCAAGCGGCGGCTAGGCGGTCATACCAATCGGGCAAGTTATTGCCATCGGCATCGCCAACAGCTAGGCCGATAAGGTCAGAGGCTTTATCGAGTAGGCCTTCAGAAGACTGGATCCATTCGCCAGCGGCGGCAATCTTATCGCTAAAGTCGCCATTTTTCATAGCGGAAGCGGAGGCCATAAAGCGTTTAGCTTCATTGACAAAGCCAGAGACTTGGCCGGCCACTTCAGCGGTAAATTCTTCTTGGCCATCCAATACTCTTTTGATTTGGCCCTGGGCCCATTCTTTGGCGAGTTGGAGATACTTTCCGACCACATCCTCGCCATTGGCCATATCGGTAGCGATTTGCATGGCCATTTTGATCCAATCTTGGACCTCTCCTAGATGTTCGCCAGCGGGAAGCTTAGCGATGAGGGAGTTGGCTAGGCGGGCAAATTCGTCGGCCTTTTGTTTGTATTCTTGAACTTTGGCTAGGAGTTTATCATCGATATCGGTGCCGGCAAAAATATCATTGGCGCCATCGAGCTCTGTCCAAAGGGCAGAGAGCTGATCATAGACGGCATTGAAATCCTTATTTTTGAGGGCATCGACAAACTCTTTTCCTTTTTCGGCCAAAGAAAGGAGTTTCTGAATATTATAGATCCAAGTTTTGACCAAGTCAATTTTCTCTTGGACAGCAGGGTTCATTTCTGCGGTGGCCTTAGCCAGCCATTCTTCGGCTTTAGTTTTAAAGCCATTGATTTTACCCAACAGTTGTTCATCGATATCGGTACCGGGGATAATATCCATAACGGCTAGTTTATCCCATTCGCGAGCGAGCAGGTCGTACCAATCGGGCAGGCTATTATTGTCGGCATCGGCGAAGAGGTTATCGACGATATCGCCGGCCTTATCGAGGAGATTGTGGGTACTGCCGAGCCATTCTTCGGCTCTAGCTACTTTATCATCTAGGGAAGCATCGCCTAGGGCTTTGGCCTTATCGACAAAATCCTGGGCTAGTTTCTTAAAGTCGATGGCTTCTGCCACAACGGCATTGCTGAGGTCTCCGACTACTTCTGTACCACTAACGACAGAGGAGATACCGCCTTCCATCCAGCTTACGGCTAGATCTCTCCATTGGCCGAGGTATTCATCTAGGGCCTCTACTTTTTCGATAACAGATTTGGCCAGTTCGATCCATCCTTGGACCTTTTCTACTTTATCGCCTAGTTCTCCTCCGGTAAAGAGGGAGGCGAGGCGGAGCCAGCCTTCGGCTTGTCCGATATACTCTTGAGCGCTGGCGAGGATGCCTTTATCTAGTCCTTCTTTAGAGCTAAGAATTTTATCGATGCCGGTATCGAGCCAAGAGACGGCCAGGTCTTTCCAGCCGTTAAGGGTAGCCTCGAGGTCGGCATTGCCTTTAGCTTGGGTAGCGATATCGCTTTCCGTTTCTGCTTCAATTTCTTCGGCGGCGGCTTTTTTGGCGCTACGTTCTTCACTTTTGGCTTCGCGAGCGGCGGCAGCCTCTTCGGGCATGGGGATAGTTCCTTGCTCCTCTACGCTAGGCTCATCTTGATCGGCTTGGGCCAGGGCGGCTTGGGTCTGATGCAAGGTGGCTAGAACTTGGCTGTGTTGGGCTGCGGTTTGGGGGTCGGAAGACAGCCCAAACTGATAGTAGTTAGAGAGCCATTCGTTGGCTTTCTTTTGCAGCAATTCTAAGCTTTCTTTTTGTTGCTTGCTGATGGCCATAATATATATATGTTAGATAGGTATTTTGCCTTGCGGCGGGCAGATTTTTTCTTGAACTACCGAAAGTTAAGGACTTTATGGCCGTTTTTCAAAGCTTGTTGGGAAAAGAAAAAAACCTTTTTGATATTCTGTTTTTCTATTGTCTATTTAGTTTTTTTGGCTTATTTTGTTCGGTTTTTGCCCAGCCCTCCCGAAGGGGTTCCCTAAGGAATCCCATAGAGGGGAGGGTGGGCGGGGACATATTGATGAATGAGGAGCGCAGCGAGGAATACCGCTTTTGCAGAGGATTGGCATGGCTGAGGGATGGATAGTGGTGCGGCGCAGCCGCAGACCAAGGCGCTGCAAGCGCCGCAGGGCCGAGCGAACAGCGAGCCACGGCACAGCCCGACCCGACCGCAGGGAGGGGCAGCCCCAAAAAAATAGCAGCAGTTCTCTATACAGAAAACTGCTGCTCCCTAAGCTAAGCTTAATATTATTTACTTGGGCTCGAAGCCAAGAACGATATTGAACGAACCATAATCGAAGACCGAAGAGCCTGCGGGTAGGTTTTTATCGAAGCCAATACCATAATCGAAACCAAGGGTACCAAACATCGGCAAGAAGACCCGAAGGCCCGCTCCTACTGAACGTTTGAGCATAAATGGATTGTATTCACGGAAGCTAGACCAAGCATTTCCGCCCTGTACAAAGCCCAAAACATAGATTGTTGCATTGGGGTTGGGCGAAAGCAAATAGCGCAATTCGGCCGTAAACTTATTGTAGACCGCCGCCCCTGTTTGGTTGGCAATAGACACATCTGTTACAGGATCGCGATAGCCACGGAGCGAGATAATATCTTTTCCTTGTAGGCCTACAAAGTTAGAAATACCATCGCCACCTAGCTCATAGCGACCAAAGGGAGACAAGCCCACATCCTTATTATAGCTGCCCAAGAAGCCCATTTTGGCTTCCGTCTTAATGACCAAGTTTTTGGCAATTCTGGTATACCAAGCGCTTTCAAAATCCCATTTATGATATTCTACCCAACGGAAACGGTCGGTATCGGGAAGTTCTGGATCGGTATAATCCCAGCCATTGACCAAAGAATAAGGGAAGGTCAACTTCATAGAGAGCGAGATAGTAGAGCCTGACTCGGGGAAAAGCGGGTTATTGACCGAATTCCGAGAGAGGGTTTGGCGGATCGAAAGATCATTAAAGACCCCGGTAGGAATGGTAAAGTCGTAGCGGCGGAGCAGGTTCATATTTTGGTACTCCATAGCAATTTGGTAACCAAAATAATCATCGGGCCAGCGCAGGCGAGTACCTAGCCCCACCGTTACCCCTGTAATTAATAGCTGTTGAAAACTGCTACTTTCTGGAGTTTGTCCATTATTGAATCTCGAGTGATAGGCACTAACAGAAAGCGCATTACGCTTTTTGCCGCCTAGCCAAGGTTCGGTAAAAGAGAAGTTATAGGACTGAAAATAGCGTCCGTTTGTTTGAATACGCAAGCTTAGGCGCTGTCCATCTCCCTGTGGTAGAGGGTTCCAGGCTTCTGCCTTAAAGAGATTGCGCAAAGAAAAGTTGTTAAAGGTGACCCCAAGCGTACCGATTAGTCCACGGCCATAGCCTCCCCAACCTGCGGAGAGTTCCAATTGGTCAGAAGGACGTTCTTCTACGGTATACTCAATATCTACAGTTCCCCGTTGCGGATTTACAGGCGTATTGATGCCCATGGCCTCGGGGTTAAAGTAGTTGAGGGCCATCAACTCACGTTGAGAACGCATAATATCTGAGCGGCTAAACTTAGCGCCGGGCAAGGTGCGTAGTTCTCGGCGGATCACATGCTCATGCGTACGGTCGTTCCCCTTAATAATTACGCGGTCAATAGTAGCGACAGGCCCTTCTTGGATGCGAATTTCGATATCTACGGTATCATTTTTCACGCCTTTTTCTACGGGATTGGCCTGAAAAAAGAGGTAGCCATTATCCATATAGAGCGTACTCAAATCGCGGCCGTTGCGGTCAAAGCTAATGCGGCTCTGCAAAAGCTCTTCATTATAGACCTCTCCTCTGCGAATGCCTAGGATGCGGCCCAGAACCTCATCAGAATAAGAGCTGTTTCCTCTAAACTTAATGTCGCCAAAATAGTAAGTGGTCCCCTCATCAATGTGCATATCAATTTGGATCGCCTTTTTGACTTTTCCGTTTTTCTTGGGAATTTCTACGATATAGACCGAATCGCGAACAATTTTAGCATCTCGCAAACCGATCTTATTATAATAGGCCATAACATTTTCTTTGTCGGCCTTATAATCGTACTCAATATACTTAGAGGGCTTAAAAATGCCCATAATGGGGCGTTTCCGTTTGGTATCTTTCAGTAGGCGGCGCAATTTGGCATCAGAGACCTTTTCGTTGCCCACAAAGTTAATATCTTGAATCCGAATCCGCTTCCCTCGATCCACATTAAAGACCCAGCGGATACTATTTTTCAAAACGATATCTTCCTCTTCTTCTACGGTAACGCTAGCATCGGGATAGCCTTTGGTGGCCAAGAAATCTTTAATTTCTCGCACAGCACTGCGCTTCATACTTTTGGTAGCGGCCCGCCCTTTGAGCAAATAGCGGTTGAGCAACTCATTCAAATCATCTTGCCAGCCTTTACGTACGCCACGGTAGGCATGTCGAGCAAAACGAGGATACTCCTTAAGGACAATTTTAAGAAATACGGCTTCTCCCAAACGGCGTTCGAGCAAAATCTGTACATCGACAAAAAGCCCTTGGCTCCAAAGCTTACGAATTGATTTACCAATATCGTCTCCGGGCAGCTTAATGCTCTCCCCCACCTTCAGGCCCGAAACGGCAATCACGGCATTGGGGTCGGTATATTCGCAACCTTCCACCTTAATGCCTCCAATTTCATAGGTTTGAGGCAGTTCATAATCCATCACGGGCAGACTGGTATCTGCATTACTGTTCGGCAGGCTATCGGTTTGAGCCAATAAGGGTTGGCTCAGGCAAAATAGGCAAGCTAGGTAGACGCCTAGCCGTATAGAGTTGTAGTTCATGCGTTTTTGGCAGACTTTTTTTTCTTAAAACATAGATCGAGGAGCAGACTTAGCCCCCTTTTCCAAACAAAACGGAAAGTTCGGGCCAAAGGTAGGGGATTTAAAAGAGATAAAAAATATTTTGTCTATTCTGCTTTTTTGGGGCTGCCCCTCCCTACGGTCGGGTCGGGCCATTCCGCAGCTCGCTGCTCGCTCGGCCCTGCGCGGGCTTTGCCCGCTAGGTCTGCCGCCTTTGGCGGCCCTGCTACAGCCCCTCAGCCTGCGGCGGCTTCGCCGCCTGTCCACCGTAAATTTGGACCAAAAAGGGGCTTTGGGCTTAGCAGATCAGCTAGTTTTTCAGTAGATTGCCTGTTCTTCTGCCACAATCCCTTTATGCTATGTCCCTAATTTGCTATGCCAAAACGACCAAAGATAAGGTCCAACTCCAAGAAAAACCCTTTGCCTCTGGCGGAGAAGGCAGTCTGCACCGCATCAAAAGCCCCTCTCATTGGAGAGGACTTGTGGCCAAAATCTACCATCGCCCCAAAAGAACAAAAGAGCGAGAAGAAAAAATCGACCTACTGATTAAGCATCCGCCAGAAGAATTGCGGGCCGGCCAATGGCCTACCTTTGTTTGGCCCAGAGATATCCTCCTTACTCAAGATGGCCGTTTTTTGGGCTTTGTGATGCCTTTTGTTCAGGGCAAAAAACTGGAATTGCTCTGCCTGCCCAAGCTGCCCAAAAAGCTCAATGCCAGCTGGCAACGCCTTGCCTTGGGCCAAAAAAATAGCCGAGAGTTAAGACTGCGCATAGCCTTTAATCTCAGCCTCGCCATTTATCGGCTCCACCAAACAGATCGTTATGTCTTAGTGGATCTCAAGCCAGAAAATGTTGTTTTGCAAAGCAACGGACAACTGGCCCTAGTCGATATGGACTCTATTCAGGTAAAGGAAAATGGCAAACTTAAATTTATGGCCCCTGTGGCTACTCCCGAATACTCGGCCCCAGAATATTACAAAGACGACAAACCCAAAAGCTTTGCCCCCAGCTGGGATAATTTTGCCCTAGCCGTCATTCTTTATAAGCTCCTGCTGGGCATTCATCCTTATGCCGCCTCCGCGGCCTCTCCCAACGAGCAACTCGTGAGCCTGCACCAAAAAATTGAGGCTGGTTTGTTTGTCCATCATTCAGAAGCTCAACGCCTATTTAAAATTATCCCCCCACCCCATCAGGGTTTTCTACAGTTTTCCGATGCCCTACAAAGCCTATTTATTAGAAGTTTTGTAGATGGCCACAATCTGCCCGAACTCCGCCCCCTAGCCGAAGAATGGTGCTGGGCCTTGCTCGAAGAACTAAAAGACCCCGAACTCAAACAGCGCTTTCAGCAAATGCTGCTGCAACAGGGCCTGCAGTTTAAGCGGCTGCGCCGCCCCTCCGATATTTTGCCGCCCTTAGAAAAGGAAGAAAAAAAATGGAGCGACTACCTGCCCCAAGACTATCAAATGGCCTTGGCTTGGAAAATGCCGCAGCTGTCATACCCTAAGTCAGTACAGCAAATCAATCTAGAGATCAATATGGATAGCTGGGGGAATTTTATTCTGAGCCTAATCGCTACCCTAGCCACAGCCGTCGCCCTGCTCAACAGCTTTCCAGCAATTTATAACTGGATGAGCAAGGACCTACTGCAGTACCCCTACTGGCAAATCATGCTGATCATTCAAGGCTTTTTTGCCTTCCCCATTCTTATTTTTCCCGTTATTATTCGGGGGATCCAGCAGCTTGTCCACCCCAAACGCTTCAAGTGGAGAAAAGTAAAAAACAGGGCGCAAAAGCTGCAAGACGAACTGGACCAATGGGACGCTAAGCTAGAAAAGTCCAAAATAAAGTTACTAGAGTTCTTAAAAACGGAGCTGCCCAGTTTTCAAGCCCTAGAAACAGAAAGTAATGCCATCAAGCTGAGTTATTTGGAGGGGCTCCAACGGCTAGACCTAGCCTTTGATGAATTGCTGGCCCAGGAACAAGCCCATGAGGCCAAGATTATGGCGCCTATTCTGGTCCAGCTACAAACAGAACTGCCCGAACTGACTGCGGCCCATGATTTTAAGTCGGCCCTAGAGATCTTACGCAAAGCCGAGCAAAACGAACTCCTAGCTGCACAACAAGAAGAGCTGGGCCAAGAATTTCATCAATTTAAGGCCATGGCCCAAGCAGAAAAACGCCTTGCCTTTGAGCGCCTAGCCGCCGAAGAAAAGCGATTCTTCTCTTATATTGAGGAGCAAAGAGAACTACTGCAAGATCGCCAAAAGCAAGATATACAGGCCCAACACAATAGCCTCAGCCGATTCAAAAATCTCAAAGCTGGCTATAAGCAGCATTTGCACCTAAGCGCTCGAGATGGCTTCAGCCTCATCCTTAAACTCAATGAGGCCGGCTTTCACGCTATGGGCCAGCTAGATGACATCAATATTCCTAAGGCCCAATTTATCTTTAGGGATGGCCGCGTTTTGAATCTATCAGACTTCAGCCAGAATGATGTTAACCTAGCCCACCGTTTTATGCTCTGGTTGCAAGCTTGCCAGAAAGAAGAGCGGCTGATGGAGCAAGAGCTAAAACGCATTGATAAGTTTTATGCCAAAGAACGAGAAGAGCTAGAAACTAAAGCCCGCTTGGCCGTTCCTAAGTTTGCCAAAAGAAAAGCCAACCTACAACGGCAGGCCCAAGATGCCTTTTTGGCCCAAAAAGCCCAAAATATACGGCAGCGGTATCAAGAAAAGCGACAGCAAGTACGCCAAGCGCAGCAGCGTTTTAGTCAGGAAATGCAGCTTGTTTTAGAAGAAAGAAGCCCCCTCTACCAAGCACTGGAAGAAGAGGCTAAACAATTACAGAAAAAACATAAGGAGCAGCTCAATAACTTGGCTCATTTGCATCAGCACAACTTGCATCAAAAGCTACAAGAAGAACGCCATCGTTTGCGGGACTGGCAGCCCGAAAATATGGCCCAGATTGAAATTACACTACAAAAGAAAGCTAAAATTGGGCAGCAGCTTTCTGCTTATCAGCCCTAGCGGGCAGCCATTTTGGGCGCAAATAGCTGTTGTACCTCTTCGGCTGTTTTGATCTGCCCTGGCTGGGCCCGTAAGACAATCGTATAAGGTTGGTCCGCTGGGCGGTCCTTGATTTCACTCCAATCTATAGCCGCAAAATCATCTAAATCGAAGAGTGCAACTTGCTCATTGGGCAAAACGGCCAAAAAGCGGAGCGGACGATCGGGAGATATGCGGAGCTTATTCCAGTCTCTTGCTGGCAAATCAATTAGGCTGGCCTCATTTAGAGGAAAACAAAATACTTTGTCCAAACTAAAACTAGTGGGTAGCTCTCCGCCTTCTATTTCAAACTGGGCCACCACAGGCAGGGCTTCATCCCACTTCAAAAAACGGTCATAATTATAAATGCCAAAGTCGCTAATTTCAAAACTGCGAAAAAGGTCGGCCTCTTGGCTGAGGCGTTGCATTTCTACCTCAATTTCGGCCATATTTTTCTCATAATTTTTGGCCCAACTCTGAGGGCTATAGCGATACAACTGCATCAAAGGCATGACAGCCTCTATTCGACCGCTCCACTCTTCGGTCCCATCATTAGAGTTTAGGGTAAGCTGATAAATATTGCCCCGAATGGGCTGCAAATCAAGGGCATCAAAGTCTTTATCTTTGGCCCAAGCCGGGAAGCGTCCCCCGCTCAATCTTTTCCAAACCATCATGGCCGCAGGCTGCGAACTTCCCTGATAATCAATATACTTATAACAGCGACTATTTAGCCAAGAAAGTCCGTACTGCTCGGCCTTCTGCCCTACTAGAGGGTTCTCTCGGTTTTCATATATTTTGCCATAATCATTATTGTAAGTGGCATCTAAAATGGCCGAATAATCAAAGCAAAAATACTTAGCCTCTAGGGGCATTTTAAGCAGACTTTGGGCCTTATAATTTACTTTTTTGAGGGCTTTTTGCTTGCTCTTATTTTCTACTATTTCATATTCTTGGTCCAAATATTCCCATTTTCCATCTTCATCTTTCAGATGAAAGAAGCTATAATTTCCTTCTTTTTGAAAAGAGGGGGTAGTAATTTTCATGGCTTCGGCCATCTTTAGTTTGCTCCCATTTTGTTCTGCTCGCAGCTCAAACATGCCCGCAGTGGCCATATATCTTTTTTCACCTTGGGCCTCGTAACTCATGGGCATAGCGGCCAAAAAAGCGCTGGGCGCATCATGAAAAATGCGGTACTTCAAGCTAATTTTTCCGCTAATGCGATCTCCATTTTCATTGCGCAGGGCCCCACCTTTAAAATAAAATGCACCGCCTTGAGGCAAGGCTAAAACGGTATCTCGATCTGCATCAATTTCATAGTCTTCAAAGGGAATATCAATATTGGCGAATGGGCGTTGGGCTTCCCATTGGCTGCTAGCAAGGACTTCAGTTGTCTTTTTTTCTTGGCAAGCCATTAGGCTTAGCAGGGCCAGAGCGGCCAAATAGATTTTTGTTTTCATGGCTTCTTTTTTTTCTGTTGATTATTTTTTGGGGCCTGCCGCCTATGGCGGCCGGGCTGTGCACTGGCTCGCTGTTCGCTCGGCCCTGCGCAAAAAAAGCGAAGCTTTTTTTGCTGGGTCTGCGGCTTCGCCGCCCCAGTTACCATCCCTAGGCCATGAGGCCCTTCGGGCCTTACTTCTTATTTTGGTCCAAATTGTTGGTAGTAATCTAGGGCGATATCGCTATAATTATCTTGGATATCGGGACTTAGTTTTGGGCCATAGGGAAATGCCTTTTGCTTCCGCCAATAGCTGAGTTCTTCTAATGATTTATTTAGGCCAGAATTATATTTACAGCTCCAAAGCTCTAGGGGGCTCCAGTTGGGGGGACATTTTTCTTTTTGGCAGATTTGCAAAAAGCACTTTAGGTAAAAAATTTGGCCCTCTAGGGTTTTGAGGCGGGCCAAGCGGGCCTTAGGGCTTCTATCTATGGCTAAGTCCAGGCTATCTTCTAGGGTTTGGGCAAAAGAGGGTTTCATTTGAAAAGGGCCGATAGAGAAATCGACAGCTAGTCCACGGAGGTAAGCTTGTTCTAGGGCCTCGGTTTCTAGCATATCTTTTAATTGGTTATAGCGGAGGAGTTCGGGAAAAACCACTGCCTTTAGGGCAGCGGGTTCTATGGACAACTCCTTGGCGGTTTGCTCCAAAAGGCTTTGGTGCTGCTGCAAAAAGGCGATTGCTTTTTGGTAATTCTGGCCATATTTTTTTGCGTAGGGACTAGGCGACCAAAGCAGGCAAAGGAAGAAGAGGTATTTCATTTTTATTTTTTATGCCCTACTTTGGCTAAGGTTAGGCCTTGGAGAGCATTTTTTTTTGCTGGGCCTAAAAAAAAGTAAAAATCAGACGGCCAGAGATGTTCTTTTTGGGCAAAGAAGGCTGATGAGCGGCCCAGCGCTGCGGAGCGGGTGGCCGTTAGGCCAGACCGAGGGCGAAGCCCGAAGGGCCGAGCAGACCTGCGAGCCCCGCAGCATAGCGGCGGCCAGCGAAGCTGGCCGCGGGCCCCAAAACAAAAAACGCCTCGCACCTAAAAAGGAACGAGACGTTAATATTTGGATGATCAGAACTACTGGCTGCTATACATTTTGGAAGCGAGCGAAGGCCGAGGCCAACTTCTTATCATATTGGTTTTTGGCATAGCCGGGGCCATTATAGCCTTTGGCAAAAGCTGCCCAATCCTTGCTACTTCCTTGTACGTGACGGAGAAGATTATTGTTTTTCACAAACTCCATAACGGCTTTGAGAGAAGCGCCATTGGGTACTTTCATGGCTTCCACGAAAGAGAAAACATCGCTATATCCTACGGTAGAGTGGTTAAAGCCCATAATTTGGAACTCGCCCCAAGAGGTGGCTTTATAGGCGGCTTCCTTATGAATTTTTTCGGCTCTAGCGAGGCGATCATACTCTTTGGTACCTCCGGCGTACTGGCTACTATCCCATTTGGGGTAGATAATATTTTCGTTTCCAGAGCGGAGCGCATTAGGATCTTTACCTGCTTTCTTGAGTTCCTTCCAGAAAATATGTCCTTCAAAGAGGATTTTGGGTCGGCCATCAGAGAAGAAGCCATTTCCGCCAGACTCGACAGTTTGGATCGCCATAATGACGGCGGGTTCTACGCCATACTGTTTAGACAAAGCCTCTAGGTGGCCTTGGATACGGCCCATACCGAGCAGAGAGCCCCAGGTACGTCCGCCAGCGTCTACGCGGCCATCGGGTTTGCTACTTCCGCGATATTTAGTTTGGAAATCTTTGATTGCTGCGGTAAGTGCGGCATCGGCATTTCCGTCCTCGGTTAATTTGTGGCCAAATTTATTGAGGAGTTGTTTTACGCGGAGCACATCTTCCGCTTGATTTTTTCCACCTGCGCCTACAGAGGCAGAGATTTTAGAATTGGCAGCTAGGGCCTCTTCTACCTCGCCAGAAGCGGCGGCATCGGAGCTAGCAGAGCTGCTATCATCGGTAGATGAAGTATCTTCAGTAGCGCCCTCTTCGCTGCTTGTATTTTCTGTATTGCCTCCTTCTTCGGTGCTTGCGTCATTAGTGCTTGTGCTAGCTCCGCTAGAGAGTGCGCCCCAGCTTTTCCCGCCTGGATCGATACGGCCATCTTTCCAGCCGAACTCGCTTTGTTGGAAAGCCTCGATAGCGGCGATTGTTTTTCCGCCACAGTCTCCATCAACAGTAAGGTTTTGGCCTTTTTTGTTGAGTAGTTCTTGGACCAATTTTACATCTTCTAGTTTATTATCTCCGCCTTTACCGACAGATCCAGAGATAGAGCTGACGCTAGCGGGAGTTGCTGCGGCGGCGGATGCGCCTTCTACAGCAGAGCCGATAGATGCTCCGATAGAGCTAATCAGTTCTTCAATTTGGGTTAGTGTAGCTTGTTCTTTATCGTCGATTTTGCCATCGGCCATGAACAGCTCTTTGAGTGTTTTAAGCTGATCTTGATATTTTCCGAGCAGTTGTTGTAGTTTTTCTACGTTAGCCATGCTTCAAAAGTTAAATTAGGTTGAATAGATAAGATGCTCTAGCCGAAAAGGGCTAGAGGGATAAAAGCAGGGATTATTTTTGAAGCTTGCTTTCGATTTTCTGAAGATTCTCTAGCATTTTGGCCATCACTTGGCGGGCTTTTGCTTTTTTCTTCTCTAGTTGGGGGTCGATTGTAGTGCTTTCGGGGCCAGCAGAGGCGGTATCATCAGAAGCGCTATCCTCTGTTGTTTTGGCTTCTTCTTTGGCCTTGGGTTCTTCTGTTTGTGCAGTTTCTTGCTTGCCTTCTTGCTCTTCTTCGGCAGCACCGGCGGCAGAAGTAACTTCAGCGGCGGCAGAACCGGCTACAAATTCGTTGAGGGTCAACTTTGCTTTTTTGAGGATAGCCTTAGCTTCCTTAGCGATTTTGGCTAGGGGGGCATTTCCTTTGATGGGGCTTACTTCTAGGGTAGCGCCATTTTCGCCTTCCTGAACAAAAGCCTTAGCGATCATGACCATTTTCTTATCGCCTTTGAGGTCTTCCTTGGCTTGTTTTTTCCATTGCGCATCTAGTTTAGCAATGAGCATAAGGGGGCCAGTGGCACCGCAGGCAAATTTGTGCTCACGTTTTACGTAAAGTGTGACAGCGGTATCTTCGCTATTGGCTTGAGTAAAAGCGGCTTTGCTCAGGCGCTTAAATTCTTTTTCGTAAGCGGCTTTAGTCAATTCAGATAAAACTCCAACTTTTAATTTCGTTTTCATAAGGTAGTATGTATTGGCAGGTTAATGTATTGTATTTGCTTTAACGAGTCGAATATATTGAGTTTTGCAGAATTAAGCAAGCGCACAAAGAAGTATTCCTAATTTTTATTGCATTTAAGACGCTTAACTTATCAGATTCGCTTGTGAAATAATGGGCTTAGCCTTATAAAATTTGCCTAGTCCTTGGTAAAAACGCTAGCTAGGCCTTAGTTTTGTAGTCCTCTGTATGAATTCCTAATTTAAACTACAACTTTTTTATTATGAGGCAAGCTCAGTTCAGTTTACTATTTTTTATTTTTTTGCTCAGCACGAGTTTAATGGCCCAACGTCCTCGGAGTGGTGGTTTTGGTGGTTTCGGGAAGAAGCTATCTGGGACGACCTACAATGAGGAGCAGCTTGAGTTTATGAAGGGGCATGTAATGGCCATAGAGCAGTTTAACGACAGTGTAAGTCGGGGTTTATTAGAGTTTCCGCTCAAGATTCATATTGTGGCCAAGAGTGACGGCAGTAATGGTTGTGAGATTGCCGAGGTACAGGCAGCTGTACGGGAGCTCAACAAAAGTTTTTTGAAGGCCAACATTCGTTTTTTGCCTTTAGAGGACTACAACTACATTCGGGACGATGCCCTTTATCGCTTTCCGGTAGTTGATGAAGAAAAGCTTTGTCGGCCACATGACCGGGCTAATGTAATTAACGTTTACATTGTAAACAAGCTGCAGGGCGAGCGCAATAGTTTTTCGGGGTATACGCATCCGCCTTCGGCCAAGCCGGTCAATCGCTTGTTTATTACAAAAAAGGCCCTCAGTAATGGCACCACGTTCAAGCGGCAGATGGGGCATTTTTTTGGCCTCTACCCCACTGCGGGTCCTATTGATGGGCAGCGTAGTGAAGAATTGGTTTCTGGAGAAAACTGCCAAACGGAGGGTGATCAGGTTTGTGACACCCCGGCCGACCCAGGTTTGGACCGTCGTTCTATTGATGATCGTTGTGATTATGTAGGTACCTTAAAAGATGCCAATCGCAAATTTTACAAGCCGATGGTCGATAATATCATGTCGGATAATCCTCGCCAAGGTTGTCGGACCAAATTTAGCCGAGGACAGCTCAAGCGGATGCTTTATACCGCCACTTATATTCGCAACTACATTAAGTTTCCGCCTCCTGCCGATGCCACCAAAAAGTACCTCAAAAAATTGAAGGAGAAATATGGCCAAGAGGGCGAATTGGTGTTTAACATCAATGCGAGCAAAGCGAATGTCCAATTGCTTCAAAACCTATATAAGGTACAGGGTACCTTTTTGCCAGAAACCGCCTACTTCTTTGAAATCACGAATTTGCGCAAAGGCTTTATTTATGTCTTTGAAGGCGATGAGGACCGCGGTTTTCACTTGCTTTATCCGCAGGCTGGCGATCAGCAATATTTTAAGGATGAAAAGAAAAAGTTTAGAGTCCCTACAAACAAAGGCGATCATTTTCAGGTAGACCCGCATGGAACCAAGAACTACATTTGTATTTTGTTCTCGAAAAAACAGATTCTCCCAGAGCGTTTTCTCCAAGAAATCAATGAGCTAGAGGATGAGCAGCTGAACCTTTTCCAGCGCTTTTATGCGGCCCATCAGGAGAAGATTGTGGGCAACCACAATATTGAGTTTAAGGATAATGAAATTGAGTTTTCGGCCACTTCTACAGAGCGCTATATTGTGCCCATCTTTTTGGAGTACGACAAGCGTTAAGCGCCACCATTTAAAGCCCCTTTGCCAGAAGCAAAGGGGCTTTTTTTAGCCTAAGCTTTCGGGAAAGTGATCAAATCGTTAAAAGCGGGGCTATAGCAGGGAATTTTATGGGGATAAATTGTATATTAAATGAAAATTCAGTCTTTTTGCGGCCAATAGATTTCTTTGGCCCAATTTAGGCTAAAAATCAACCAAAATTCATCCAACTCAACCCCCCGCTTATGCAGCAAACTATACATCTTTTTTGTTTTCTTTTTTTCACGGTCTTTCTTTCGGCCCAAAACTTTTCGGTCTCGGCGGATTATGCCAGTCTTCAGGGCGACTGCCAGGCGGAAATAGGGCCCCGGATTAGCCTAAAAAATGAAAGCAATCGCAAAATCACCTTGGTTTGGGAACAAAGCCGCAATCTCTGCCCCGAGGGCTGGGAGGTAGCGGTTTGCGACCGACAATGTTACTCCTCTTTGGTCCAAAAAAAGCAATTGGTGTTGGGCCCCAAGGAAGAGGTTTCTAATTTTCGGGTCAATTTTCGTCCTAATGGAAAGGAGGGAATTGGCAATTTAGAGCTCAAGATTTATGAAAAAGGGCTCAAGCAGGATGCCGAACGCATTTTGTTTTCTGCCTCGGCCAAAAATGAGCGCTCGGCACAAAAAATGTATCAGCCCAAGGCCGAAAAGCCTACGGTTTACCCCAATCCAGTGGTAGAGCATCTCATGCTTCGAGATGCCCAAGAGCAGGTCAAGTATTTAGAGATTTACAATGTGGTGGGCCGCAAAGTGTTGCAATTTCAGGTCAATGGGCAGCAAGACAAATTTGATGTCAGCAGCCTCAACGGCGGCATTTACATGCTTCGGATGCTTGATGAAAACCGTCATATTATCCGCACAGAACGCATTAGCAAGTACAATCCTTAGTCTTTTGCGCCTAAGATTCAAAAAGCCAGCTGTTTTCAGTTGGCTTTTTTTGTTTTGGGGCCTCCGCTGCGGCCTGCAAGGCGGGGCAATCCAAAAAATCACCCCTCTTTTTTTTAAGTTTACAAAAAAGGTTGCTAACTTTATGTAATTAAAAAATAAACCAATGAACACCCTTATGACTTTTTTGGTCCTTTTCACGGGACTTTTCGCTCCCATTGAGCTGCAAGAAAACAAAGCAGAATGTAGAACTAAGGACTATAGTAGTAAAGAAAGAATGAGCACAGAGGCCGCTATTCCAAAAATTGATTTTTGTTTGGAATTTGCCCTAAATGCGATAGCGGTAGCCGATAAGGCAAGAAGCCTAAAAAATAGTATTAAGAAGGACCAATGGGAGGAAACCTTATACCTCAATGATCTTTATTTTAACTTTTATCAAGGTAAAAAGCTCAAAGTTTGTCGCCTAATTTCGAGAGAAATTAAGGCCTTAGTAAAGCAGGCAGACAACAAGCCACCCAGTCTATTTTTAGAAGAATTGGCCCAAATTTTTGAGCGTTATAATACCATAGAAAAGATTGAAAAATATAGTGCTAAATCGGACTTTATTGAGTCTAGCATTGCTCCTTATGTCCTTTCGCCTAGCCAACTAGAACCCATTTTGAACCAATCCTTGGCCAAAGATGACTTTTTGACCACAGAAGAGTGGAGGGAGAAAAAAGAAGCCGACTCTACCTACCTAGCAGAACTTACTAGATTCTATGACCTCCTTAACTATGGTGAAAGTAGAATCCTAAACCAATTATTCAATATGGCTTCTTTAGAGGAGCAACTGCATTTAGACCCCGCCTTTAAATACTCTATTTCAGCTAAGGAGTTAATAGCGTTTTTAAAACAAGGAAATACAGGGCATCCTCTTATTAGAAAACAACTGATTCAACAATTGGCCAATCAATTAGATAGTAGCAAACACTACTCAATAGATGAGTTGAGCGCTAAAATTCACACGGAGCTATCCCTTTCTTCAAGTTTTAGGAAAGAGCTCTTTTGTCAAGAATTTTATGACGTAAAAAAACAGCGCTGGATAAACGGCTACCCTCCTGCTCCTCAGGAACTCTATCCTATAGACTGGCTGTATAGCTGCTTTGATGCTAAACTACGGCATACTAGCGTACGCCGAGAAGTAGTTGTTATACAACTTAAAGAAGAGATTAAAGTCTGGTTTGAAAAACTACAACCTAGCATCAGTGATCCTAATATTAGAAACTACTGCCTAAGCAAAAAGCAATGGAAGGCCCATATTCACAGCCTTTTTTCAGCATCAACGAGAAGTGGGTTAAAAATTCCTCTATTAGAAGACTATTTTCTGTCTAAAATAGATGAGATAAGCCCCAATGAAGACTACCTTTCTATGAACGATTTTATCAAAAACGTTTGGACTAAGTTCTTGGGAGACAAAGCTTTTCAGCGACTAGATCCTTTCAAGGAATTATCTGCAGAAGAGATTAAACAATTAGCAGATAGTGCTAGGGTGCTCTTAGCACCAGCAAAAAACTGGGAAAAAGCAATCCGAGATAGTCGTTGTCAGCAGTCAAAATAGCCTCTCTTTTTTGCCTTATATTGTTTTAACATCTAGCGCCCTGAACGAAAGTTTGGGGCTTTTTTTTGTTTTGGGGCCTCCGCTGCGGCCTGCGGCCTTGCGGCGCTACGTTTCGCAGCTCGCAGGTCTGCTCGGCCCTGCGGCCTAACGGCCTTGGTCTGCGGCTGCGCCGCACTGCTGCACATCGCTAGGCCGAATGGAAGTCCTGCGCTTCGGCCATCCTTTGATAAAAATTTCAGGCTAGTCAAAGCCGTAACTATGGCTGAGAAAAATAAGGCAAAATAGCAAGAAATTAACGTAAAGGATAGAAGTGGCAGGGCTTTCATTTGGCCTTTGCTGCTCCACGGTCTTTTTACTCTTGGCATTCTTCTTTGGCCCTTCTATTCATTCCGTTCCGTTTTCCCCTCATTCATCTATCATTGCGCAGCAATACCATCTGGCTGTAGGTTTCAACCTACAGTAAAAAGGGCCGAAGGCCCGCGGCTGAGGGATGGACAGCAGTGGCCCGAAGGGCCAGACCCAGCCGCCGAAGGCGGCGCAGGGCCGAGCGAACAGCGAGCTGCGAAACAGCCCGACCCGCCCGATAATTCATGAGGGTTTCAACCCTCATTTTGTATAGCTTCGCAAAGCGATACCGCTTTGCGCTGGGTTTCAACCCGGCGGAAGGGGCAGCCCCAAATAAAAAAGGCCTAGCTCCAGAAGAGCTAGACCAGTAAAAATCAAAGTATCAAAATTGGTTTAAGGACGAACGATGACTACTTGGCGTTGGGCCATAGCTTGTCCATTTTTCAGTACAAAGAAGTAAGTTCCCTCGCTGAGGTTAGGCGTTTGGACCTGAATTGTCTGGCTGCCAGCTGCGGCGGTTCCCTCTTGAAGAACGCGGCCAAGCACATCGATTAGCTGCCATTGGCAATCCTCGCTAAGGCCTTTAGTAAAGTCTACTTGGAAGGCCTCGGTAGCGGGGTTCGGATAGAGCGTAATGCCGTCTAGTTCCTCGCCGATAGACTGGATAGCCTCCTCATTGAGTACGCCAGTGGGTGGATAAACCGTGAGGTCTCGGGTAGTGGCTACTTGGAGGACCTGTTTACTGGCATTATCCTGAATAAAGGCGACAGCTTGGAGGTTGGCGGGGTTGAGTGTACCTTGGTTGTAGACCCAGCTTCCGGAATAGCTAAACTGTTGGCCAGCCGACCAAGGTTGAGCGTATTGTTCTCCTGCTGCATCGGGGAGGATCGTTCTCATGACGGCCATTTCGGGGAAGCCACGGTCATTAAAGACTTGGTCTTCGGTGATTACGACATAGAAGGCATAATCGGAAGAATCCATTTGTCGGAGGGCTTCTCCTTGGGCATCGAGTTGGAGGATATTACCGGAGAAAACGATAGGATCGAGTTAGATATTGAAGTCAGCGAACTGCATCATATCGTAATCGATACTCCATTGGTCAAGTTCTTCGGTAGTGCTAGCGCCTCGGGTAGTACCGTTGAGGCGATATCGGCTATTTTCTGTTAGTCCATAGTAAGATATTCTAGCATTATTATCCTGCCAGTTGAGGGCATTGAGTGGATCTTGGCCTTGGAAATCCGTAGCATATTGGATCAGGTTAAGATCGCGGCCATTGTAATTATTATAGACGAGGTCATTGTATACATAAGTATTGATCTCATCCATAGAATCGCCTTGGGTATTAACATGATAGTAATTAGAGAAATGTTCGAGGAGGAGATTGCGGTTGCGTTCTCCGACCCAGACACTATCAAAGGCGAAGCCTTCAAAACCGTCGGTAGTTACTGTATTGCTATCAGAGGCAAAAGCGATACGGAAGCGGACAAAGTCTTCTCCGGCTAGGTGATCTAGGCGGAAGCGGCTATTATCCCAGGTACTGCTGCTATCGGTCCAACCTTTGGGGTTGAGTAATCCGGCTTGGTTACCAGGTCGAGCGAGCAGGAAGTCCGTTTGGTACCAATTGATTCCTTGGTGAGGGTCACCTAACTGCATCCATTCGTTAGTTGCGTTATCGTAGTACTCCATAACGGCGCCATCAATATCGTTGAGCGTATGTCTCCAAGTATTGAGCACAATCATGGGGCGCCAAGACTGCGTAAAGTCGAAGCAAGGCGAATAAACCCAAGCGTGTTCGCCTGCGCCGTAAGTATAAGGCGTTTGGGCGGCGGTAACCCAGGCAAAGTTTCCGGGATCATTGATTCCTGGTGCGGTTAAGTCTGCACGTTGCCAGAGGGCCAGCGAGTCGGGTAAGAGGACATTAGCTTCCTCTTGGTACCATCCGCCTGCATTAGTTTGGAAATCCTCTACATAAGGCGTTTGGTGGATCGTATTCACATAGGGTGAAATAATCAACTGATTGCTCATGGTATCGATACATTGGCCTTGATTATTCACGACCAATTGTACTTGATAATTTCCATCGGTGGTATAGGTATGAACTTGGTTCGGGATCGTCACGCCAGAGGCTGGGTTAACGACTGTAGAGTTTCCGTCGCCATAGATCCATTCGAGTTGCCAGATACTATCTACGCCGGCCACTAAATTGGAGACCAGAGTATCTTCTACGAAAGTGATATTAGCGGCGACACAACCTCCTAGGGCGTAGAAATCTACATTTGGAGTATTGTACATCGTCACCAATTGTTGGTCAGTATTCGAGCAAGTAGTTAGGCTATCGTAGTAATAGTAAGTAATATTTCTAGGTCCTGAATTGCCATTAAGGACAAGGAAAGAATCCTGAAGAATATCGGTTACTACTAGATCGTCGGTAAATAGTCCTCCTTGAGGCGAGACATAAGGCATCAGATTTTCGATAGTATCGGCAGAGCAGAAGCTTTGCGAGATATTCATAAAGATGCGTGGGTAGGGTCTCACTTCGAAAGAGTCGGTTATTTCATTCGTACAGCCATTGAGGTCGGTATAAGTATAATAGACATCATAGAGGCGGGTACTGCTCGTTGTATCGACTAGCTGCATAGGTTGAATGAGATAGAAGCTACTATCGAGGGTAAAGGTATCGGCTCCGGAAGTAATTTCTAGATAACCTGCACCAGGATAATAGGGTTGGTAAGCGAGTAAGAGGCTAGGCGCTTCATTTTCGCAGTACACCCTATCGGGGTTAAGTCCAGTAAAGTAGAGTTCAGGAATAGTATCTACGCGGAAAGAGTCGGAGATAGACGAGCTACAGCCATTTCTATCGGTATAACTATAATCGATATGGTGCCATCCTACTCCAAAGTTACGAGCGACCAGGGTATCTTGCAAGCCTAGGCTAGGCAAGAAATTACCGCCAAAGACGGGGCCGATTCCGACTAGGGTATCGTATTCGATTTGGCCTTGTGGTCCTTCGATGACGTGGTTATTCACTCGAATCTGCACGGCTCCTGCGTTTAAGCAGATGCTATCGGGCATATTGGTAAAGTTCAGATCGGGTCGGGCATCTACGCGAGTAATAATCTTGGCTGTATCTACACAAATACTATTTGTGGGGTAGATATAGCGGAGTTCAAACTCGCCATAGCGTCCTGATTGAATCACGGCAGAATCTGGGAAGAAGGCAGAAACGCCAGCTCCAGCAGAATCTGGGTAGACTCCTGCGCCGACAAAATAGCCAGGAAGAGGAGCACCAAAGACGGGAACAAAATCGAGCAGAATAGAGTCCTCATATACACAGTAAGAAGTATCCACGCCATTAAAGGTAGCGCTATCGGGGATAGCGATTACGGTAGCGGTATCGCGGATAATTGAAGTACAAAGCGTACTCAAATCTGTATAGCTATAGCTCACCACCTCATTATTGTGTGCGGCTACGGGATCGTAGGCTAGAGCGGCTTGATCCAAGTTGGGGCCAGTACTTGTGAAAGTACCGCCAACAGGGCTTGGGTTAAGTGCTACAGCTGCGGCATTAGCGCAATACAAAGAATCTAGATCAGTAAAGCTCACAATGGGGTGAGGCTTCACTTTGATAGGCATTTGGATGCTATCGGTACAACCTGTACTTGCATCGGTATAGACATAGCGGACATTATAAGAGCCCGGTGTCACCAACTGCGGATTAAAGGTATAAGTAGAGTCGGCAATATAGCTAATGCCGGGGCCAATCATAGAGCCTGATCCGCCAGCGATACAGCCAGTTTGAGAAAGATCTTCGATCTTAATATCATCTAAAGTAATTCCTTGGGCATCGATACCAGAGGCATTTTGGAGGGCAAAATTAAAGCCTCCTGTTACGCCAGTATGTAGGTAATCAAAAGAGTAAGGATTATAGAAAGTTTGATGAATAGCGGTATCTCCGATTTGCGTTCCTGCTTGTTGGGCGCTAATACTTTGCCCTTGGCCCATATACACATTGATTTGGGCGGGGTCGCAAGGTGGAGGCGTACAGTTATCGGCTTTAGCAAAGAAGCTAATGCGGTAAGTATGTCCAGTAACGAGGTTGAGTGTAGGCGTAAACAGCCAGGCATCTTCCACATCATTAGAGCTATTCACATAGGCAGCGCCTGTACCAGAGTAAGGAGCAATAGTAGTTCTCACCCAGGGGTTTCCGCTAGCGCTATTATTTAGGGCCAACCAGCCACCGGGAGGGAAGGCAAGAGAGTCAAAGTTGGCAAAGAGAATATCTTGTCCACCAGAAACAAACTGAGCACAAACGGGAGTAGGCGCTACCTCCATGCTTACGATAGAGTCATTTGTACAATAGCTAGACTGCAACAGAGGCGTTACAGAAAGCTGAGGTAAAGCATTGACCACAAAAGTATCTGTAGCCTCATAGCTACAGCCAAAAATAGTATCTGTAGCGATATGCGTAACAACTTGGTTACCGGGCACTAGAGGGCCGGGATTAAAGAAGAGTCCTCCTTGAGCTACTCCATTGACCAACCAAAGGCTAGTAAAGTTGCTTCCTTGTGTATTGATATTGATTGGATCAACAGGATCTGAGGCACAATAAATCGTGCTCATACTAGCAGGAAGGAAGCTAGGATCTAAGGGTTCTGGAATCGTAATTTGCTTCGTATCAGAATTTTGGCAAACCGCCCCTTGCTTGATATAAGTCAAGTCATAGGTGGTATTGTTAGATTCTGGACTATGTACATCAAAAGGGTTCAAGATATTATTCCTAAGCGTATCGGCAGTGGCATAAGCTGCGGTTCCGCCAGCGAGGGTAAAGACTCCACCGCTAGGTGCCCCAGCAAGAAGATAAAGTTCATCCTCTTCACAGTAAATATTATTAACAATACTATCAATGATTTCCACTTGGAAAGTATCCTCGATAAAGATAGGGGTAATGATAGAGCCCAGTACGTATTCCACGGTATCTACGGGTGCACCAAAGACGTACTCCACCTTGCGATAGACATACTCTAGGCTAAGCGTATCGTAGTTTCCAGGAACCGCTGCAGGATTATAATTAAACTCTTCGAGGTTTGTAGCGGGGTTGATGGTAGTCAGCCCTGCTCCTGCTGTATTTCCGACCACCATAATATTGATCGTATCGCTAAAGCTCACGCCAGCTTGGATCGGGATATTGGGGCCATCAAAATAGTTATAGCGTCCAGTTTCACGGCCAAAGTTTGCAAAAGTTTGGGTCCGACAAATAGAATCTGGAATACCAATAGACAAAGGTGCTTCAATAACTTCAATAGAATCTTCTACTGAGTTTTGGCAAGCGCCATTGTTAATCACATAGCTCATTGCGTGTTTTCCTAGGCCTGCATTAGGGGGTAGGAAATCTACGGGAGCTCCAGCAGGGAAGGTAAAGCTACCGCTAAAGCCAATCGTTCCTACGCTTTCCCATTGGCTAGGTTGTGCAGAATAGGGGAAAACACGATAAACAAGATTTTTCAGTAGTTCTCTATCCTGAGAGATAGCGATAGGGTTAAACTGAACACTATCGAGGAAGACCCCTCTAGCATCCACCCAAGAAGTATCGGTATCTGTTAGCGGACAAGTTTGGCCATTTGTATAGGTGTTTACATAGTTGTAAATCACTTTTACATTTTGGACTTGATCATTGCCATAGCTACCATAAGTAGCGGCTGTAGGGTAGAAAGTAGAGCCATTAAATGCTCCAGGAATTAGGGTATTGGCAGCTACGGTAGATCCACCAGCAGCTCCGGTATACTCAGCCGTGAAGAAACCTCCAGCGGGTGTACCTGTAAGCTCAATAGAATCTCCATTAGAGCAGATAATTCCGGGCAAGCCTGAGATTTCTAGGTTTTCATTATGGATGAGGACAAAAGAAGTGAAGAAAGTATCTACATTTCCTGCAGAAGTCATCATCATAAAGCTTTCTTGAGCCCAAGAAGGAATGCCTAGGCGGATTGTTCCGGTATAGACGATATCAGATCCGTAGGTTTGCGCTTGCAAGCCATTAGAGTCTATGGGTACCAACAGATAATTATTGCTAACATCTCTCAAGTAGATAGAATCTACATAGAAAGGCATATTATTCACTTGCAGCTGTAGTGTATCGGCCACACAAGCCTCTAGGCTTGGGGCGATTGGGTTTTCGTTGAAGATATCTACAGAAGGATCTTCAAAGACCAGCATAATATCATCGGCAATAAAGTTACAGCCTAGTGTATCGTAGCGATAATAAATCTGGTGGTAGCCTGCTCCAGAAATGGAGGGATCAAAATTTTCATTTCCAATGCCAAATAGTCCTGAATTAGCGGCCAAAGTCGCATCAAAAGGTTGGCTGTAGAAGCTATCATTTAATGATTGGCGAATAGTGGATGGTTGAACGGCATCATACAGACTCACTGGCGCACCCGTTGGGGTCAGTGGACTAATACCGTTGATAGAAAGGTCCAGACCAAAACTAGATGGGGCGGCAACATTGGCCAAGGTAATAGCTACCGAGGTATCTGTACAACCTGTTGCGGCATCTACCATTTCTAGGGTATAAGCCCCAGGAATGTTATTCACCACAAAGTTGGGTGTAGTCGCCGAAAGGATAGGCTGATCGTTAAGTAGCCATTGGAACTGACAACCAGCGCAGCCTCCGCCCATACGGTAAACCGTGAGCGTATCTCCATCACAAATATTGGCCTTAGTAGAGCTTACCGGAATACTTAGTCCGTTGAGTCGGTTCAAAGCGACTTGGTTAGACAAAGCGGCACAGCCCAACTGCGTTACTTCTAAAGAGTAGACCCCTACAGAATCCGTCTCATAGAAAGGAGTTGTTGTTGTTGTATTTAAGCCATAAAGCGGAGCGGCAGTACCTCCTTTTAGCCACTGATAGCTACAACCTACACAGTTGGCAGAATCTGCATAACTAAGCTCCACGGTTCCTCCAGTACCACAAATAGCTGTTGCATTAGAGGCGACAAATGGATTGAGGTCCACTTCTCGTACAGTTACGGTATTAGACTCTTCAATACATCCTCTAGAGTCAGTCATCCGCAATTTGAAAAACCCACCTTCAGTAGTTGTATAAGCATTGGCATTAGAAGGCACCAAAGGAGATCCCCCTCTAAACCACTGGAAGGTACAGCCTAAGTTGCAATACAAACTTCCTGAAGTTGCCGAATCAATCTGCAGATCTACAGGACTATTATTACAGACAATACTGTCTGGGCTATTAGGATCAATTTCAATGGCCAAATTATAAGAGCCATCTAAAATACTTTCCACAATAGAGGTGTCGCGACAGCCATTGGCATAAGTTACGGCCACGCTATACGTTCCCGCATCAGATGGATCTGAAACGATGAAGAAGGTATCATTTAAGGCGCCAAAAACAGGCACACTATTTCTCATCCAAGTATAGCTACAAGAGTTACACTGAGAAGTCGTCAAAGTAGAAGACTGCCCATCACAAACATAAGGCGAGCTACTATTGATATTGATAGATGGAGTAACTAGCGCCAAAGAAGCGATGTTAATGGTATCCGAATTTACAAAGCAGCCATTATTATTACTTTCTACTCTAGCGTAAAAAGATCCACCAACATTCGTTGTATAACTAGAGTTGGTATTGGCCATATTCGTAAGGTCTAGACCATTGCTGGCATTTACCCACTGATATTGACAACCTACACAAAGCGTAACAGAAAGGGTAGCTTGATCGCCAGGGCAAATAGCCAGCTTATCCGTTGAAGCATTGACACTGTCTACGGTCGCCCTGCTTACTGTTAAAATATTAGATATGGCAGAACAGCCCGGAGCATCAACTTCTACATAATACTGCCCAGCTTGAGCAGCATTATAAGCAGCCCCTTGACCTGTAGGAATAGGTATACCATTTTGATACCACTGATAAAACCAGCCAACTTCTGTTGGTGTCGATAAGGTTACTGTTTCTCCAGGACAAACAGTTCCTCCTGATTGAACCGCTATTGGATTAAAAATAGCAGTATCTACATGTATTGTATTAGAGCTCAAAACACAGCCACTAAGATGTGTTACCTCTATATAGTAATTTCCTGTATCAGAGACAGTCAAAGTAGAGTTGATATACCCACTCTGTGGGATATTATTTTTATACCACTGATAACTTACATAATCAGGCTCTATTACTACAGATAAATCGGCAGTTCCATTACCCAAACAAATAGAATCTGTATTGGCCAGTATTTGGGGTAGACTCAAATTCTGAAATGTCACATCGACCGTATTAGTCACATACTCACAACTATCGCCATTAGTTAAGATCGCATAATAAGTATCGGCTGCTGAAGCTCCCGTTAGGGTAATTGTTCTTCCTACTCCAACTGTATCGTTATTGCTATCGTACCAGACATAACTACAAGAAGCGCATGCCGTAGCCGTCAATTCTACAATAGAGTCATTACACATAGGATTGGGCGAAGCCGTAGCAATAGCCCCCTGCCCTTCTAAAGAAGGTACAGCCAAAATAGGGTCTGAGGTACCTCTACAGCCATTCGTATCTACCACTTCAACATAGTAACCTCCAGAGCCATTAATTACAAAATTGTCTGAGGTTGAACCATTACTCCAAGTAAAGTTACAAGAAGGACAAGTAGCGGGATCTACATGTACTGTCTGAGGTTGCCCATCACAAAGCGGCAAATAGAAACCTGAAATAGCCACAGAGTCTGCTGTCTCTACTATAGGGTTTACCTGCGTATAGTTAGTAAACACTACGCTATCCTCTTCAATACAGCCTTGCTCCTCTACAAAGAACGTATAGGTTCCAGCCTGACTCACACTGATTGAAGTTCCTTGCTGCCCTGTACTCCAACTGTAGTCACAATTAGAGCAGCCAGATGCTGTTGCAGATAAGGTCAAAAAGTCTCCCGTACAAACCGAAGCCGCATTCCCTTGACTAATCTGAGGATTCAAGGCATTTCTAACATTATAGCTAATTGTAGTAGAATCTTTACAACCATATATCTCTCCAACTACCTTAAAGCTCGTATCTTGAGTTAAGGTAGTAAAATGAGGCCCGACTCCTGTATAGCCATTCTCCCAGGTGTAGTTTACTGGGTCAGGATAGCTAGAACAAACTGCACAGTCCGCTAGAAGGTTAATGGTATCGCCAAAACAATATGCAGCAGTTGCCGTATCAGGAGCAATCTGCGGCTTAGGACTAATAATTTCAAAAGTGTAAGTTGGATAAGAGTTATCTAAAAACTGATAATATCCAAATGCACATGCTGTATCTGGTGGATACGGCCCAGGAGAATTTGCAGGGTTAATGGGATCCGCACAATAATACTGCTCTAAACGAACAAATACGCCTATGGTTTTAGTCGTTACATTACTATCTAATACCGTATAAACCAAAGTTTGACCCACCCCTGTAGCCGAGTTACCCGAAAAGCCAGTAGACCAGTTATAAACAATGCGCTGTTCTCCACTAGCTAATTTTGCCGGATCAACATTATCATTAACCGTTAAGCTGATATTTTCTCCGTAGCAAATTCTATTTGTTGCTCCCGTGCTAGAGGTAATTGTGTAGTCTCCACAATCTATAAATTCAAAGGTTTTTGTACTTGTTCCTACACAGTTATTATCATCTGTTACTGTCAATACCAATGTTTCTATAGCTCCAGTATCTGGAGTGACAAAAGTAAATTCACTGCTATCCGATGTAGTAGTATAGGCCGAGCCATTGGTAAGTGTAGTACTCCCCGTCCAACTATAAGTATAAGGACCACTATTCCCTCCCGAAGGTCCTGGAGAAGGGGTAATCGTCAAATCATTTCCCGAACAATAACTCCCCCCAGATGCAGGGATCACTACATTCAATGCAGGATAATAACTAATATCTATTGTTGCGGTATCTGAACAAGTCCCCAAAGAAGAAATATAAGAATACTGAACCGTCTGATTTGTCGTCGTTGTATTATTATAGGTAGTATACAAACTATCTGCATTGCTGACCGAAGCAGCAGTCAAAGACCCTCCGTTCTCTTCCCATCCAACAAAAGTCCCTATGTCAGGATCGCCTTCCAGTAAAACAGAATCGGTCAAACAAAATGGCCCTGTTCCCGCTGTAGCGTTAATACTAGCCGAAGGCGTAGGCTGAACAACCACATCAAACCAATAGGTAGAAAAACAGCTTGTTCCCACTGGCTGAACCTCCACACTATAGGTATAAGTACCCGCCGTAGTAAATGGTCCAATATATGCCTTTCTATTTCCATCATATAGCTCCATAGCTCCCCCATCCAATGAAGTCCAGTTAATGCGATTGGAAGCAGGCAAAGAAAAATCTCCATCAATATCCGCTAAATCCAAAACTGCCGCCTCTCCTACACAAATGTTACTTACTGTATCACTGTTGTCATAGTTTACCCCAGATAATACCTGCTCAACACAGCTAATAGTGGCCTCCCAGCCTTCTTCTTTAGTATTCACATCCGCATAGAACTCAAAAGTCAAACAACCCGTAGAGTTTGTTGCGGTAATAGTCCCTGGTGCATTTGCTCCATTTGTTCCATAATAGGTTCCTATCAATGTCGCAGAGGGGCTATTCCCATCATATATCTTCAAATTATCATAAATCTGCCCTGTACCTGAATTTGCATCCTCCACTTCAAAAACTGTAAAATCTAGTTGAAGCATGCTCCCTGGGGTACCTGGACAAATTGTTCTTACATAAGACTTACTATTATCATAGCGGTCACCTGGACCATCATCATCTGTAAAATTACCATTACAAGTAGTTACTGTACTCGCCATATCATCAATCTGATATTCCGGACTAGTCGCCCCTCCTATTACATTCGGACTAGTCGTAATGCCTGTCACCCCAGCATACAAGCCCACAGAAATGGCTATACTATCCTTCACCAAAACATCTACATTATCTGTTGCCAGACAGTTATTGTCATCTAAAATAGTGACATCATAAGTATAGGTAGTTCCTCCACTAGCTGTAGCAACTGGCGTACTAGACTCTGTCGCTGTATTTAAGGTACCCGCAGTATTCACTGGAGCTGCTGTCGAATTACTAGTCCCCCAAGTCGCCAAATAGTCCGCAGTAACTGAAGTAGCACTAATATCCAAAACAACTGAATCTCCCAAACATATAGTGCTCTTATCTACCGTTGCAGTAAAATCAGGCAAAGGGCTAATCACAAAATTATCAAAAGTAGTGGTCGTACAACCCGCCCCATTGGTTACAACGAGCTGCATCACTGCCGAATTCCCCTGAGCTCCAGCCGTATATGGAATAGTCGAAAAATCAGGAGTAGCCGCTCCAGAACTATTATGAGCAGAACCATCCCCTTTAGTAACAGTCCAATCATAAACCGCAGAAGAACTACAAGAAGAGCAAACCCCTCCAGAAACTAAGACTGGTGTATCACCAATACAAACACTATCTTTTGCATCTACGGCAGTTACCGGAGGTGCATCAGCAATTGTTCGGTTTATCGTATACTTACCTGTACAAAAGTTTTCATTAGTCGCTTCCAATACCAAATCAATAGGTCCGACAGGCGGTGAGGATACCGTATATGTAGAATTTGTGCCTAATACCGTACCTGAAGCATTCTGCCACTCATAACTAATCGTCCCCGATGAGCCACAAGCCGCCGTACAATTTGCCGTAAAAACCTGATCGGTCCCTGCACAAGCCTTTGTTGTACTAGGAATAGAAGCATCGATCGTTGGTGCAGCATCATTCGCACTTACTGTTATAGTGTGCGTTTCTTGAGGGAGACCAGAGGCAGAAGTATGATTATAAGTTACCGTGATATCAAATCCTAAGGGCGTCCCCGAAGAAGTCACTGTAAATATTGGCGTAGAAGCATTTGCTGAACCTCCAGTATACGGACTCGGCCCATTAGCCTGTGTTACAGGTGTCCCCCCCATTATGTGCCATAACAGCAGTATTAAAAGTACTGCCTCCTGGGATAATCTGAAACGCCCCCTCCTGACAATAAGTAAAAGAATGCGTATAAGTATTCCCTAATACTGTATTCGGAATGGTCTGTAAACAATTCCCCTTTGTATCTACAATAACAAAGGCATAATCACTCAAGCTAATATTACATGCTGTTTGCTGCGCCCAAGAGGAACTAGCCCACAGCAGCAAGCCGAAAATAAAAACCGTTTGTAAAAGTTTGTGTAGCATAGATTGCTTGTTTTGATATGGTCTTTTTTCTTTTTTCTTTTTTTGGGGCCTCCCGCAGCTTTGCTGCGGGCGCTCCCTTGCAGGGCTCGCTATTCGCTCGGCCCTTCGCCAGCTTTGCTGGCTCGGTCTGGCCCTGCGGGCCACCCTTTCAGGCAGCTAGGCCGCTCAGCCAATGAGCCTAAGCCATGATTCGGCTATCGGCCCTTTTGGGGGCTTTTCTTTCTTGCTGGACCAATTGGTCCAAATAGCTGCAAGTTGGGGCGGCTGGCCGCCCTTGGCCCAAAGGGCCAAAACGGCCTAGCGATGGTAGGCAGTGGCCAAAGGCCAGACCCAGGCGCTGAAAGCGCCGCAGGGCCGAGCGAATAGCGAGCTGCCGAACGTAGCGCCGACGAGCGAAGCGAGGCGGAGGCCCCAAAACAACTATACAAAAAAGAATAGCAGAGCAAGTAGCCGAGCTAGGGCCCCACTACTTGCCTATTTGCTAACGATAAATCACCACCTTTCGCTGGCTGTATACCGTCTCATTATATACACTAAAGATATAAACTCCTGGAGTCAATCCATCGGTTTGGATCTGTAAATTTTGCAAGCCAGGCTGCAATTGTCCGTCTTTCAATCGGCGGCCCAAAAGGTCCACCAACTGCCAGTTGTAATCTCCTTTGAGGGGAGCGCCAAAGTCTACTTGGAACTGCTCCTTGGCGGGGTTGGGATAAAGATTGAGGTCCAAAATTTCGGCTCCATCTTCATCGGCCAACTCCTCAATAGCCACTGGCCCATTAAAGAGATTGAGGTTTCTCGAGCTATTGACCTGCAAGACCTCCTTGCTTTGGCGGTTTTGTACAAAAACAGTCACCTTGAGCTGCGTGGGGTCAATCTGCGTCGGGTTGAAGGTCCAGGTTCGGGTATAAGGCAAGACATCGCCCATCACCCAAGTACTTGGAATTTGCTCGCCAGCGCCATCGGGCAACATCACCTTCATGACCGACATCATGGTATGGGCCTGCAGGCTAGGAATACTATCCTGAGTAACGGCCACATGAACATCTAGGCTATCTGTCAAGAGCATAACATCCTCCAAGGCTTCAATTTCGAAAGCTGTGCTCAAGACGCCATTTTGCACATTGACGGGAAACATCTTGATATCAAATTTTGCATCTTGCAGCATTTGCATATCCATTAGCTCCTGTTGGTAGCGCACTAGGCTACTGGTCGTATTGGCCAAGGCAGATCCGTTTAGGCGGACCTGATCGGCATCGTTGATTCCGTAGTAAAGTACTCGAGCACTCGACTCATCGGCAGAAAATACATTGAGATAATCATAGCCGCCGTAATTGGTATGGATCTGCAAAATTTGCACATCTCTTCCGTAGAGGTTGCTATAAACGGTGCTATAAAGATCGCGTTCAATATCATCAATGCCCGCATAATTCTGGTTGCTAAAGTGCTCTAGCAAAACAGAGCGGCTGCGGTTACCGATATAGACATCATCAAAGGCAAAACCTTCATAGAGTGCGCCTCCACTACCATTTGCTGCGGCAAAGGCGATACGGAAGCGAAGATTATCGCGGTTGCGCAAATCGCCTCCGCTCACATCTAGGCGATAGCGGGCATCCTCCCAGCTATTGCTTGTTCCGGACCAGCCGATGGGGGTACCATCTTGGTTACCGGGATCACTCACCACATAAGTGGGGTTATACCAATTGAGTCCTTTATTTCGGATACCTAGATTTCTCCAAGTCTGAGTAGAATCGTCGAAATACTGCATAACGGCACCATCTGTACCTTGGCGGCTATCTCTCCAGATATTCAGTTTGACCATTGGGCGGCGCAAAGTAGAAATATCGAAGCAAGGGCTATAGACCCATCCGGCCTCTCCTTCTGGATAAGGACCGTTGGGAGCGGTGGCCCAGACATGGTTACCATATTGAATAGTGGTAATTCGGAAGCCATCGGCTAAGCCCCAAGCCCAGAGCGAATCATTGGGTAGGTTGATGGTGCTATCCTCATTTTCCTGGAACCAGTTGCCGGCATCGGCCTCAAAGTCTTGGAAATAAGGCATAGTATCATTCACCAAATACTTGGGCGAAACCACAATTCGGCGAGAGAAGCTGGTATCACATTGTCCACGGTTGACGATAGTCAAACTGGGGAAGTAAATTCCGGGCTGCGCATAATTATGGTATTGAGTGGGCACATTAACCGGATCGATCAAACTAAAGAGCGTATCGCTCAGGCCATCGCCATAATTCCAGACCACCATCGTAATACTATCCAAAGCCGGGACACTATTGCTCAGGCCGGGAGGAGATGCGTTAAATTGTACGCTATCGCCTTGGCAGCCCCCCTCGCTAAAGAAGTGGACCTCTGGGGCGTTATAGACATCAATTTGGTGTTGGATGGTATCGGTACAGCCCGAAACCGTATCCGTATAATAGTAAATCACTTGTCGGCTACCCAATTGGGCCATAGGATTGAAGAGGCTATCGCCTACAATTCCGGCAATGGCGCCAAGCGTAATATCCTCAAAGGTTCCGCCATAAGGCGTTGCAGAGAGCGGAACTCTTTGCGCGCTATCGGCTACACAGAACGTATTGGGCGCATTGACCAACTGTAAATCTGGTGTGGGGCGCACCTCAATCATCTGAATTGTAGAATCTAGACAAACGCCTCCTGCATGATAGCGAGCCGAGATAAACTCATAAGTAATTCGGTGAATATTTGTGGTATCGCCATAGGCCAGCGTATCAGGGATAAGCTCAAAGATACCTGTTGGAATTTCGTAATAATTCAGGTAGCTCGTTCCACCAAAAGGAGAAGGAATAATCAAGCTAGCAGGATCATTTTCGCAATAGACATAGCGTCCAGTAATTGTATCTAGATATTTGCTATCAAAACCAGCAAAACCGAGTTCGGGCACCGTATCGATGACGATCACCTCTGAGCGGGTATTGCTACATCCGCGAGCATCGGTAAAGCTATAATGGATAGTATCTACCCCACCATTGGCTTGTTGAGCTTCATAGGCCCAGTTACCAAAGGTCACACTCCAAGTCATGCCCAATCCACTGCTAGTCGTAAAGATACCTGACTGGCTAAGGCTAGGTTGTGTTCCGATATATTGCGGAATGGGGTTAATATTTCCTTGATACTGATTGTAAGCCTGCAGCGTAGCAGCGGGCTGGCTAAAACAAGCGTGGATAGTTGGATCATTTCGGTTGAATAAACTATCGCCGGGCATGTTATAGATCAACTGCGGAAGTGGATTGAGGACCGCTGTATCATAGACGGTATTATAACATCCATTAGAAAGGTAAGTATAAGTTACAATTGCACTTCTACCTCGATCGAAGATACCTGAAAGCGCAGGATTAAAGTGTCCGGCCACAGCATCGACAATCATATTGGTATCGATAGCGGCAAAGGCACCAAAATAAGCTGTTGTCAAGCCGGGCGTAGGCATTGGACCGCCATTGGGGTTCACGCCTAAGACATAAATAGTGTCATCGGCACAAATTTGAGTAGGTAGTCCTGTAATCGTTGCATCGGTAAGGAAATTATTGATTTGGATAGTGTCTACAATAGTATCCTTACAAAGCGTAATCGGATCTTGGTAAGTATAGGCCAAGCCTTCTTCCCCAAAGGGAATAGCGGTTCCGTTAATAAATGGTGTAAAGAGAGGCGGGCTCACCGAAGTATCAAAGCTCGATGGAATCGTATTGCTGGGGTTTCCTTGCTCATAACTAAAGAGGCTAAAGAAATCTCCGCCCAATGGGCTAGCAAAGAGCGCTACAGAATCGCCTTCACAATAGAAAGAATCTAGCGGCACCCCATTATCTGTTGTCAGCGTCAAGTTGGGCAAGGGCAGAATCTCTACATATTGTGTGAGTACGGTATTACAACCATTCACATCTGTATAATCATAAGTAATCGTATCTAATCCCACTCCAGCTGCAGAAGGATTATAGAGCGGGTTAGTTGGGTTGGTTCCGCCATTGCGGACCCCATTACCAGTTAGTTGCACAACATCACCGGGGTTATAAGCCATTGGAGCTTGTAGGTGCCAGCTTGTATTATGCTCATAGAGGTCTAAAATAGTCGTATCAGCATTTAGGCAGTAGACCGAATCTAGTGCTGTAATTGAGATATCGGGCATGGCAAAAACCGTAAACAAGGCACTATCTCTGGCTTCGCAACCAAAGGTATCTTGAGCGATATAAACCACATTATTTCCGCCCACAACAGCCGGAGCAAAAGCGGGGTTAAAGACTTGTCCAGATCGGATTGTCCCCACCAAGAACATCCCTGCGGCAGTATCGAGTACGCCGGGCACCGAAGAGCTAACCGAAATAGTATCGGCGGGATCAAGTCGACAGTAAGTGGGACCATTTGGTGCAAAAATGCTTACCGAGAAGGTATCGGGAATATAAATAGAGGTAGAAGTAGAATCTACACAAGCATTTCCCTGATAGACATAGGTGAGTAAGTGGCTACCCACCCCTTGGCTAGCGGCCTGTTGGTTAGGATTAAAGAGGTTTCCGGCCAAAGGCTGATAGTTAATATAATATTGTCCGCCATTAGGAATACCTGAAAACTGCTGTGTACTGTTGTCTTGGCAGAAAACGGTATCGGCTAGAATAGCGGGGTTAATTTGAGCGGCAATAGGATCTTCAATAACCACCTGCTTACTCAATGCTGCAATAGTATAAGCTACATTATTCAGTGAGAAAGTAGGCGTAAAGTAGGTATGATAGCGCTCATAGCGGAAGCTAATCGATAGATCCGTAGTGGTACCAGACACTAAAGCGGGAATAAAGGCAAAGCGCTCAGCTCCTTGCGTCAGGCTAATAGGTTGAAGACCACCATTACTAGAGCTAAGGCTCATAACATTGATAAACTCATCATAGCTATAATTAACATTATCAGTTACGCCAAGGCTAGGTTGATATGCATAATTAGAGTCGAGCAAATAAGTCATCCCATCAATTTCCAAGTACATCGAGTTCGCATTACGGCCAATAAAGATCGTATCGGCATTGCGGCAGAGGAACTTAGGAATAGAATCGAGAGTAATTGGCTTTTGCCAAACATCGATAAGTTGTTCAGTTTCATTTCTACAACTTCCATTTACAAAGCGGTAAATAGCGGTATCTACCGTTTGATTTGCTGTAGCGGCTAGAGGAATCGTATTGGCGAGTAGTTCACCGTTATTGATATAGGTTCCTACATAAGAGCCCGGGAAGAAGCGGCTATCGAGTGGCCAAATCAGGCGCGTCAAGTCCGTCATGGGTACATTGGTCTCTGTTACAGAGATCGGCGTAAACTCAATACTATCCACCTCATTATTGTTAATGCTAACAGGAATTACGGCCACCACAGAGTCGGGGCAAGCTGCTGCATTATTAGAATAAGTAGGTTGATAGACATAAGTCACCTCTAATTGTTGTGTACCAGATACAGGCGTATAGTTTTGTACATTTTCTACCAATAAGTTGTTGCCAGAAATCAGGCTAGGCTCATAGGTAGATGGGGTAGCTGCATAGGCTGCCTTAAAGGTTCCGGGTTGAGGGAAGCCTGAAAGCGCAATAGTATCTGCGGCAGAGCAGAGTGGTTGAGGCACTCCATTTAAGCTAATAGCTACAGAAGGATTTTGGACCACCAAGAAGAAATCAGAGACATATTCATTTCCACTAACACTATCTCTCAAAACAACTTTTCCTGTCACTGCCGAAGAAGGCACCACAACGGGAATATTTCCAGACCAAACCCCTGCATACTCGCTTAGACCTGTCGTAGAAACAGCTAGTGTATCATAAGTAGTGGCTGAAGTTGCAAAGAGAATTTGATTAGGTTCTAATGTAATGTTCCCCAAATAAAAGACTAGGCTATCTTGAACACAAGCCTCTTCGGCTGGAGCCAAAGGATTAAGGTTTGCTACATCTAGGCTAGGTGGAGAGAGAACATCAATCGTATCAAAAGTTTCAAAGAAACAATTTTGATTTTGGTACTCAAAGCTAATAATATGACTTCCAGAACCAGCCAAAGCAGGAATAAAGCTATCGGTAGTTACTGCAGTAGCCTGAGGGACCGAAAGGTAACTCCCTGAGTTGTGCACTAAAGCGGGTTGCAAATAATTATCTAATAAAATTGGGCCCTGAGAAATGGGGACCACCGCAACAGGATCTAGCACTAGGCCAAAATTAGCTGGAGGCAAGACCTCTATAGCCGTTGTTATTGGTGAGTAATTAACACAGCCCAAGTCATCTGAGACGACCAATTGATAATCTGCTGCATTATCAATTTGGTAAGAAGCCCCAATTGCACCAGGAATAAGCATACTATCCTGGTACCATTGATAGTGCAAAGATAGATTTCTTATGCTACCACAACTTGTACAATTAGAAGACAGCTCAAAAGGCTGACCATTACAAATATTCGCATAAAATGCTGTTGAGGTATCAATAGCAATCGCTAATGCGGTAGTATCATATAGATAAATAGAATCCTCTACAAAACAGCCATTAAGGTCAATACGCACCTTATACATCCCTGTGGCGGCCACACCGTTCACCAAATAGAAGGTGTCATTTACACCTAAGTTACTATAATTAAATCCATTGGTAGTATCTCCATCATAGTACCAGTTGTAAGTACAACCTACACAAGAGTCCACCTCTAGAACAACCTGTCCAGAAGGACCACAAATTGCTTCAGAAGAGGCTCGCATAGCTACCCCCAAACTCACATCACTATAGTTTCGTACTACAGAAGTATCGGTACAGCCAAAGGTATAAGGAGAGGAAGAGTAACTGGGGTAATTTTGAGTAACCACTACATAGTAATCACCACCCTGTATCACCTCGAAATAATCTTGGGTATCGGGAACAGGAACCTGTACATTATCCTGGAACCACTCATAAGTACAACTTGGGCAAACTGTAGTATCTGGTACAGCCTCTATAACAACCGTATCCTGATTACATACATTGGCCAAAGGAGCCGTATTTAGCTGTGCATTATAAGAAAGACGAGTGATCGGCACCGAGTTAGAAACTGGTGAAGCACAACCTGATTGTACCGTCTGTACCTGATAACCTCCTGTAGTATCAGCAGAATAAGTACTCTGATTGACTGTATCTTGCCAGCTCACAGGCAAGCCGTCATCATCATAACCATTATAGGTCCAGATATACTGACAGCCAGCACAGGCAGGAGTTGATAAAATCACTGGACTGGTACTACAGATATTTGTAGCACTAGCTACAGCTACAGCTGGCACAGGCAAAACAGTATCTTTAATCTCAATTACTGGCGATTGGTAGACACAGTTAGAAATTGTATCTCTTACCTCTACAAAATAACCATTTGGAACATTAGTCCGATAAGAGTTAATTGAGTCTGGTTGACGATTCACCCCACTTGCCAACTTAAAGGTATACAAGCAATTTGGAGAAGGCGGCACAGACAAAGTAACAGAGTCTCCACCACAACTATAAATTGATGGACTTGCATTAAGCACAGGATTGGCTCCGGCAGAAGATGAACGCACCACAACACTATCTGAAAATGCACGACATCCACTAGCATTAACTATCTCTAAGAAATATGTTCCTGCCTGTGATGCACTATGAGTATACCCATTTGAGCCAGGAATTTGAACTCCATTATAATACCACTGATAAGACCAATTGGGAGGTAACTCATAACTCCCAATAATCTCAAGATTTACAGCAGCCCCATTACACAAATAAAGGTCAGTTGAATCAACTTTAGGATTAAAGGCTTCAAATGTAATCGTATAATCTGAAGATTTACGTCTACAACTATTTGGATATTGTAGCTCTACAGAAAAAACTCCAGCCTGATTCGCTACATAACTAGAACTAGTAGCTCCCGGAATTACAGCAGCATTGAGATACCATTGATAGTGACAATCTACACAACTATTTGTACTCAGAGTAATCGTATTAGTACCACATAACTTACTTCCTGTCCCTGTAATCACTGGAGGAGTTGTCGTTCCTACACCAATATCTGCTACAGCAGACTCTTCCTCACAAGCCAGCGTATCTGTTACCTGAACAATATAACTACCTGTGTCCGCAACATTAGGTAAACTCAATACAGTTCCCGTACCAACAACAGAGGAAGAAATAGTTCCATTATTATCTGTCTCATACCAGTTATAGGTACAACCCAAACAAGGATTATCAACCTGTAGTACAGCTGGATTCGCTCCACAAATATTATAAGGGTCTGCATCTATCTGAGGTACAGCCAAACTGCTACTCTCAATCACCAAATCATTAGAACGGCCCTCACAACCACTTACTACATCTGTAACCGTGACACTATAAGTCCCTGTCCCCATAGCAAAAGTGAATGGACCAGTCGTTCCATCACTCCAGCTATACTGACAACTCAAACAAGAGTCTCGAGGAATAGAACGAATAACTACCGGCTGCCCATTACATATAGAAGGACGAATTACTCCGTTAATATCTTCCGCATAAATAGGAGGTGTCAGATAAGCACCAGGTTGTACATCCTTCTGAAGAATAGTCGGACATCCATACTGGTCAGAAATCTCCACATCATAAACACCTGCTATATCTGCCAAAATTTGCTCATTATTTGAGCTAGCTAAAGAGGTAGTTGGCGGATCCCAAACATAACTACAACCCGGACAGTCTATTACCGTTAATAAAGCCCCCGTATTTGCACAAATTTTTGCCGTATCCGGAATAATACGGGCCGCCGTAAATGGATAATAATCTAAATTGACAGAAGCTTGCCCCTTACATCCATCTACATTTGCCTCTACTGTATAAATATCATCATCAAATAAAGAGGCATTCTGTACCATAGACACAGTATCCCCCGAACTATTCATCCAAATATAAGATGCCCCGGCAGAAGGTGAGGCTGATGCACCCAAAGTAGTAGAATCACCAAAACAAATTACGGCATTACTTAATGAAGTGCTAACAGTAACTGAAGGATTAACCACAAAGTTAAATGTATCCCGAGACACACAAGCAGAATAAGCCTCTACCGCCTCTAAATGCACCTGATTCGTCCCTAGATTGTTTGTATTTAAACTAAAAGTCGACAAGTTATTTGTCAAGACTACATTATTATTTACATCTGTCCATGTATTCTGAAAGTTTACACTCCCTTCTGGACTATCCGTCCAAGCTGTAATCTCTATAGACTCTGACAAACAAATCGTGTCTTTCTCTGCAGTCAATACAATAGTTGGACAATCATACTTGGCCAAGAAACCATCATAATACGAACTCTCCTCAGTATAAGGAGATCCTGGCGCAGGAGAATAATTAGTTACGCCTATACTATATCCAGACAAATAATAAGCCTCCTCAGAAAATGTAATTCCTGTTAAATACTCAGCAGATGTTCCCCAAAACTGTATATGATTATTAAAACTACCCGTACTCGCATCAAAACTAGCAATCCCCGCATCAGTAGAACTGCCTCCCGTCACCGGAAAACCAATCTGCTGAACAGCCGGCACAGCAGCCGTTGTCATAGGAGAACTACCTACAAATAGGTTCTCTATGGTTTCCGAATAAAATAATACATTAACATTCCCTATCTCATCCAATACTAAACCACTCCCCCCATGAAGACGAACGTCTCGGTAGTTGGCAGGAACCCCCAAACGTTGCAACCAAGAAAAATTAACCGTAGGAGCACTGTCATCTATTACACGACCTACAGCAACCGTATGCGCTGTTACTGCTCCTGGATTAACATCTAATGTTGGTAAATTCACCGTAGACCCATTTACCCGTAGGTTAGCTGTACTCTCATACTCAAAAGAAAAAAACAGCCCCAAACTATCATCAATTGCTACATCAACAATACGTTGGTCCGAGTTGGTGGTCGTCGTAGATTCTATACTCTTGCGCCAAACTGTTGCCCCCGTAGAACGATCCATCTTTAACGCAATTCCATCTGGAGTAAAAGGATAGTTCCTCCGCGAATCACCTATACAAGTACCCGGGTTGCTCTCCAAGTTATACTCCCCTATCAAATCTCCAATATAATCCCCTACAGCATAAACATGACTTCCATCTACAGCTACTCCACGAAAAATAGCCGTCCCCTCCGCATCCAATGCCTTGGCCCAAACCAATTCATTAGACCGACTCATGTCCAGCTTAAAAATAAGCGCATCAGAAGAAGATCCCCCTCCAGTACAACGCCCCCGCTTCAAACGCTCAGACCCTGTCTCCGGACGAAGTGTCTTGTCAGACATTCCCACAACATAACAATCCCCCTGATCATCTACAGCAATATCCTGTAACTGAGAAGAAGTAGCATAAACCGTCCCTCCATTAGAGTTTGTACGCACATAAGCCGTTTTTATATAACGACCATCAAATCCATACTTGCTTACAAAAAATACAGGCTCCTGATTCACTTCCGTTACAGGAGTAGCACTATTAGTCCTCGAAAAAATTAAAGTAGCATTACTCCTTGTCGATCGAAATGAACCCGCCACATAAATCCCATCATGCCCAACAGCTAAAGTATTCCCCTGTGAAGGCCCTATACTCAAGGGACTAGAAATTGTGCGATCTGTCTGTATACTAACCTCCCACAAAATTTCTCCAGCAGGCGATAGCTTATACAAGTAAATACTATAATTATTATACATACCCGCAGTATAAATATTCCCATCACTATCCTTTCCTACCCCCAAACCACGGTCATTGGTAAACAGCCCATTGCTATTCCCCACCATCAAAGGCTCCGGCGAAGCCGTGTCCCGCAACAACCACGCAAGGTTGCCATCCAATTGTCCAAATACTGCTGTTGCCGACAAAAACAACAACAAAAAATTAAGTATAATTTGTCTCATATATTCTACTCTAGGTTAGTGCTTTTACTTGATGCGTACAACTCCTAAAACTAATACTTTATAAGCGTTTTACCTAAGCTTTATGCTGCTTTATAGCCAAGACCTCCTCTATTTTTTTTATTAAGTCCTTAACTTTTAAAACAAAAACTATAGCTTTAGTTTACCCATTACTTAGATTTAGTCTAGCTTGCCGCTTAACTTTTACCCCAGTTTTTAGGCAGCATAAATCTACTCTGATTAAATGACAAACCCTAAAAGCCTTTTTCTTTTTTGTCAAAATACTATTCTGTATTAAATACGTAAATAAAGCGCTCCATAGATGTTCTGCCAAAAAAATAACTCCCCACTCAGGAAGCTATGCCGGCCCCAATGGCCCAGCGCTGCGCAGCGGTGGCCGTAGGCCAGACCCAGGGCAAGCAAAGCGCAGCCCGCAGGGCCGAACAGACCTGTGAGCCGCGTAGCATAGCGGCGGCCGACCTAGCCAAAGGCTAGCCGGCCGCGGGCCCCAAATTATTGGTATTCAATAAATAAACTCCTCTCCTATTTCTTAGAGCCAAAGCCTACAGGCATCTCCTCCACAAATTCTTTGTTTTTCTCCTCCATTTCTTCTGTGTTCAAACCCTCTGGCATGTAGTCCTCACTCAAAAATCCCATCATTTTAGGGGTCTGAAAACCATAGGTGAATTTACGGACGTTCTTGGCAATAAAGTCAAATAACTCCTGCACCGTGATAATGTAGTTGCCATCCGCATCCGCATAACCCTTAAGCCCCATAATCAAGAAGTAAGAAAATACCCCCTGCTCAAATTTTTTGGTCTCTAAAGAAATTTCCTCCGAGGCAGAAGATAAAATCATGGCCAAACCACCATCTACCCGCTTGAAACTCTCTTTGTATTGCGCAATTACATCACGGCCCATGTTCATGTTGTTGGCCGGCGGCAACTCATTGCCGTTGTCCCGATATTCCGCATAAGTAGCCATCAAACTGCCCGAGTGACAAGCATCGGCCAAAATCAATTTGAATTTAGCATCACTGTCGTTCAACATATTGGCCACCGCCGTATGATATAAGGTGTTGCTGCCATTGCGCTGATAGTCTACAGGCAAAAATCCACCCTCCAAACCATGGCCCGCAAAGTAGAAAATAATAAGGTCGTTGCTGTCCGCCTGCTCATACAAATCACCCATGCTGTTCAAGATGTTTTTGGCCGTGGCCTCCTTGTCCAACAACAATTTAACCTGATCACTAGGCAAGGCTCCCCCCTCCGGACTACGCAAAAAACTATAAAATTTTTGCGCATCATCAATGGTATAGGTCAATTTATCAAAGTCCTGATAATCAGCAACTCCCACCACTACAGCCCACATCTTAATAGGGTTTTCCGTACAACGACCCTCTACCCAACGACCACTCAATTTATGCCCGTTTCGGTAGTAATGCGTGCCCTCTCCATGCGGCAAGCCATTCTTCCAATCCCCCTCGTATTTACTGCCATCACTATAGGTCAAGCTTCCCTTGCCCTCGTATTTTCGGTCTACAAAATACCCCTCATAAACCCGACCTTTATAGTCCTTAGATTTACCATAGCCGTTCTCACAATCTCCCTGCAAACACTCACTGGCTTTGCGGATCTTTGGATTGACTTCTACCAAAATATTGTCTTCCCAACGTCCCGCCTTGATGTTCCCCTCAGGGTCAATCAATACGCCCTCGCCATTGTATAAACCATTCTTAAACCGCCCCTCAAAAAAGCCGCCTTTGACAAAAGAGAACTTGCCTAAGCCATCAAATTTGCCATTCTTAAATTCCCCCTCATAGGTCCCCTGGGGCATCTCGCCCAAAAATTTTCGAGCCCGACCAATCCCATTGTCGCAGTTCCCACTCAAACATTGTAGCTGCGCCTGCAACTGTATCGCCCCCATCAAAAGGAGCAGGATGCCCAAAATTTGCTTTTTCATGATTATCGTGTTTCTTATTAGTGAATGATTTCTCTTGCTAAGCTGCAAATATTTATCCGTTTTCTGCTGCTGTTCTTCTTTTTTTTAGGGGCCTCCGCTGCGGCTTCGCCTTGCGGCGCTACGTTGCAGGGCTCGCTATTCGCTCGGCCCTTCAGCGCTAGGCGCTTCGGTCTGGCCTGACGGCCACCCTTCCACATCGCTAGGCCATTTGCCCCCTTCTTCGCTTTTGTAGGCCGCCGCCCGCCTACTTCTTTAACGTAAAAAAGGAGCAAGAGATTCTCCTCTTCCTCCTTTTTCCTTCATTAGGTCAAATGCTTCAATATGGCCAGCTCATCTGCCCGCAAAGGCCGACAATGCCCAGGCCGTAAGCCCTTTTTGGTCAGCATGCCGTACTTTCTTCGGTCCAAACGCTTAACCTCATAACCAAAGTGCTCAAATAATCGCCGAACAATGCGGTTGCGACCAATATGTAGCTCTACGTTCAAACTACGGCCATCACTATCTGGCACATACTCTATTTTGTCTACCGGGGCCGGACCATCTTCCAACTCTAAGGTGTTGCGAATGGCCTCTACATGCTCCTCCGCCACCGGCTTGTCTAAGGTAATCCGGTAAATTTTAGTCACCTCATAACTAGGATGCGCCATTTTTTGGGCCAAATCACCATCATTGGTCAGCAAAAGCAAACCCGTTGTGTTGCGGTCCAAACGACCAACAGGATATACCCGCTTAGTCGTATGCTCTCTGGCAATATCCAATACGGTCCGCCGCCCCCGCTCATCACTAACGGTGCTGATGACATTATATGGTTTGTTCATCAAGAGATAAACATACTCTTTTATGGGCGTAATGACTTTGCCATCTAGTTTGACCTCGTCTTTTTCTGGCTCTAGCCGATGCCCCATTTCTAAAACAACCTGGCCGTTTACAGTAACCCGCCCCTCTTTGATGATCTCATCCGCTTTGCGTCTAGAACTTACTCCAGAATGGGCCAAATATTTATTCAAACGCATATCGCTGCGCTCCTCTTGCGGCGCCTTTTGCTCTTCTTTCTGCTCCTTGGGCTGCCCCTTTCGTCTGTTGCGAAATGGTCCCGTATACTTTTCTTTTTTCATGCTTACTCTATTAACTTTTCTGCCTCGCCAATGGCGTTATCTGGCAGTTTAAATTCCTTGAGCTTGGGCAGCTCTTTCATTGAAGCCAGCCCAAAATGCTCCATAAATTTACTACTTACTCCATATAATAAGGGCCGACCAGGATCTGTAGACCGCCCCTTTATTTCTATCAATTCTTTTTCTAGCAATTTTTGCACGGCATAATCACAGCTTACGCCCCGCACACGCTCCATTTCTGACTTAGACACCGGCTGCTGATAAGCTATTATGGCCAAGGTCTCTAGAGCCGAACGCGATAGCTTTTTCTTACTCTTTTGCTTGAGATATATCCCAATCAAATCATAGTAGTTGCTTTTGGTCAAAAACTGATAGCCCTCCGCTATTTCTAAAAGCTCAAAACTATATTGCTCCTCTTGGTAGCGCGCCATCAGGCCCTCTATAGCGAGTTGGACCTGTTTTTTGCTAAAGCTATCGCTAAAAGCCGACTCCAAACAAGCCACTATTTCTCCCAATTTTATCGGCAACTCTGCACTGAAGATGAGCGCCTCTATATATCGTTCTAAATGTTCTTGCATGCTTTTGCTTATTTATAGAAGTTGGACCAAAAAGGCGGCTGCGCCGCCTTGGCCGAAGGCCAAATGGCCCAGCGCTGCGGAGCGGGTGGCCGAAGGCCAGACCCAGCGGGCGAAGCCCGCGCAGGGCCGAGCGAACAGCGAGCCCCGCAGCATAGCGGCGGCCGCCCCCCTATACAGGGCGGCCGCGGGCCCCAAAGCTAAACAATAGGATGCTTGCTCTGGACCTTCTTCTGTATCTTTTTGCGCTTGGGATTGAGGGCCAAAAAGGCCTTGCCCAAATAATCAATTAGATCGCCTGCCATTAGGCCCTCTTGGCTCTTCTCCACTACGGCCAAATCACCCGCCAGGCCATGCACATAAACCCCTAAAATACAAGCCTCTAATGGGCTATAGGGTTGGGCCAGCAAGCCCGTCAAGATGCCCGTGAGCACATCGCCACTACCCGCGGTCCCCATGCCAGGGTTCCCCGTTGAGTTAAAATAGCAGTTGCCCTCTGGGGTCGCAATACAGCTATTCGCCCCCTTGAGAATGATGTAAACCTCTAGTTCCATGGCATTTTGGCGCAGCAATTCGTAGCGCTCAAAATTGTTGTGGCTGCGGCCAAACATACGCTCAAACTCTTTGGGATGCGGCGTGAGAATACTCTGTTTGGGAATGTACTCCCACCAGTCTGGACTCTGCGCCAAAATGTTCAAAGCATCGGCATCTAGGACCGTGGGCGTATCTCGGTGCTTAAGCAAATAGCAAAGTGCATTGCGGGTTTTATTCTTGGTGCTCAGTCCGCAACCAATGGCAATCGTATTATATTTTTGGAGATCGTAGATGCGGGTAAACACATAGCGATCATCATCCAAATTGACCATGGCCTCGGGCACCGCGCCCTGAATCACCTCATAGCCGCAGCTTGGCACATGCACGGTCACTAGGCCAGCACCCGCCCGCAGGCAAGCGCGAGTGGCCAAAATAGCCGCCCCCATTTTTCCATGGCTACCCATAATGAGCAAGGCATGACCAAAAAGCCCTTTATGGGCATACTTACCTCTTTTCTGGTAAATATTGGCAATGGTTTTAGGCGTCACATAATAATTATGCGCTGGCAAATTGGCAATAAACTCCTGCGGCAAGCCAATAGAGCGAAAATGAAACTCGCCCACCCGATCATAATTATCGGGGAACATAAAAGCAAAGCGAGGGGTCTCAAAACTGAGGGTATAATCGGCCTGAATGCTACTGCTAACCGTAGGTTGCTCGGCCTGTAGGCCCGTGGGGCAATCTAGGGCCAAAATAATATTGGGACATTGATTGATGGCTTCAACAATTTCCGCCAATTCGCCCTCTAAAGGGCGGTTGAGGCCAGAGCCCAAAAGCGCATCCACAATAATTTCACGTTCATCAAAAACGGGGAGATCGGCTAGGCTGAAGATTTCGGTAATCTCTACCTCGCCGCTAGCTTTAAGGGCCTCATATTGGTCCAGAAAGTCTTCGGTTTCTCGATTTAGGCGATAAATAAAGACCTCTACCCCATAGCCCATTTCAGAGAGGATGCGGGCAGCGGCTAGTCCATCGCCACCATTATTTCCAGAGCCACAAAGAAAGCTCAGCCATTGGTACTCTCCGGCAGGGAACTGCTCGGCCAGCCAATCTGCAAAGGTTTTGGCCGCCCTCTGCATCAGGTCCAAATTGCTAATCTGTTCGGCGGCTAAGGCCGCCTGTTCTGCCGCTCTTAGTTGTTCTAGTGTTAGTATTTTCATGATTTCTTTTTTAATGGGGAAAGTTCTTTTTTTTTCTACTTTAGTCGAGCCAAAGCTATTCAATATACAGTTCTTTTTGCAAAGAGGCCATAAATAGGCGTTCTACTTCCTGTATATCGGGCGTCCAGCCATCAAAAGAGACCACAGCTAGACTGTATAAATGTCTGCCTATCACAATCAATCGGCCCGAAAGCTGAAAATCGGCTCCTTCTAGGCGAAAATTGTGGGCTGGATAAATATCTAGGTACAAAAAGCTATTTTCTGCCCCCAAGTTAATGCTATTGGCCTCGCGGCTATTGGCATCTAGGTCCATGATGAGGTCCTGTATCACCAAGTCATAAAAGCGCTCCTTATCTTTTTGGTAATCGGCATAAGATTGCTCCTCTTTTAAATCGGCCACCGTAAGTTGTAAGCTATAAGTTTTGGCCTCTAGTCGGTAGCGGGTTTTGCTTCGGCTTCGGTTCCTTAGGCGCCTTGGCTTTTTGGGAAAGCGAATGCTGTAGCCCTGCCCCAATTCCTTTTTGTACCAATCCTTAATCAAAGAATCTATGGGCAAACTATCGGTAGCGGCAACAGCGGGCAAGGGCAAACTATCGGGCTCGGCTAGAGTGGGCTCCTCGCTTAAGGGCGTCTGCTCCGATTGGCAGGCCCAAAAGAAAGGAAGAAATAATAAGAGATAGATATATCGGGGCATGGCTTTTTGCGCAAAGGTACAAAGCCCCGCTTTAAAAATAGGCCAGAGGGTTTAAAATTTTATGCGTACTCTTTGCTCTAGCCCTAAAGCAGCCTCCTTAAACATAGCTTACCGCAGTTTACAATTGCCATTTCACAAATTGCGAATAGCATACCCCGCTTTACAAATGCCATTTCACAAATTGCGAATAGCGCAGCCCAGATGGAATATGCTGTTTTGCAATTGCAGAATAGCTTCCTCTAAATGGAATATGTTGTAAGGTATAAGGGGGCCTGTAGGATCGATATATATACCTGTAGGTTGAAACCTACAGCAACAAAAGCGGCCATACTAAGCACAATAAAAATGAGCCGATGGTTAAAACCATCGGCCCATATCATTTATAGCAAACAAGGGCTTTAGCCCGCTAGTTTGCATAGCCCCGCAACCATGGGCTTTAGTCCATGGGAAAATACGCTCACTATACCCTTAAGCTTGTTCAACAACTTCTATTCTTACTGCCCTGGGCTGAAGCCCAGGGTTATTGACTGAGCGAACTGACGGACTAAAGTCCTTGTTCGCTTTTTCTCTGCCGTTATGGTTATTCCCTACAATAATAATTGACCAAAGATCAACAAAAAGCCCCCTCCTTGGAGGACTGACTCTACCCTTAGCCTAGGGGATTGTCCCTAGGCGCAGGAAAGGGCAGCTACAAACTTACTTAGCTGTTCCGAAATGGGCTGCGGCTTTCAAGCTGCAGCTATGGCCGAAGGCCAAATGGCCTAGCGATGCGAAAGGGGGCGGCGAAGCCGCAGACCAAGGAGCCGAAGGCGACGAAGGGCCGAGCAGACCTGCGAGCCCTGCAGCGTAGCGCCGCAAGGCGAAGCCGCAGCGGAGGCCCCAAATCCTCCTACAGCAGTTTATTTTGAATAGTTAAGGGAAAAATTGGGCATAAAAAAGGCCCCAAACCTAAGTTTAGGGCCTAGAGTAGACTTCTTTATTCTTTGGACCTTAAGAGGCCAATTTAATTCTTTCATTATGCATCCATTTTTGCCAAAGCGCCATATTGGGGCCTAGAGCGCCCACCATTTTGATCTTAGACTTGAGGACCGACTTTGATTTTTCTAGAGGTTCTTGGACCACTTGGCGGGGGTACATACCTGAGGAATGGATAAAAAAGCATTCTTCCGCCTCATTTTTCCAGATAAAGCCCACATGTTTATCGAGGCCTAGAATAAAGATGCCGGGGCTAGCCCGTTTGAGGTAAAAATTGAGGTCAGACATTTTGGTATAGGTCTGAATGCTAGATTTTGCGGCCATAGACTTAATAATGACCGAGGCCGCCTGCTGGCCCATTTTGGCTCGAGGCAGCTTAAAGCCTGCATCTTTGAGGCAGCCACTGACGAAGTAACCGCAGGCAATTTTTCCCTGCCCCGGTTGTTGGCTAGTGCCATGAAAAGCCCAAGGCGTACCATACCAGGCGGGAAAAATCTTTTGGCTGAGTTGATCCGTGACAAAGGCCCGGCTTTCGGCAATGGCCAGCATTTTGTCCTCCTTATATTTTTTTTGGAAAATGCGCTTTTTTTGATCAATTTGGGCCAAGAGCTCTTGATAAGCCTCGGCTTTTTCGCTGGGGCTAGGCCCCTTTCTAGGCTCGGCCCAATATAAATAGAGGGCAATCAGGGCCAAACAGCCCACTAATATAAATTGATGATACAGCTTCATGAGCAATGCTTAATTTTGGAGTGAAGAACGAAAACCTATGGAAGCTACGGTCCCTTTAAATTGGATAAGCCGCTTTTGGAGCTATGTCGAGCGCCCCTGGCTCTACCATTTGTTATTGTGGCTGCTCTATTTTAACCTGATGCTCACCATTAACTACAATGGCTGGGCAGAGCTGCCCTTTACCCTAAAGACCTTGGGCATCCATTTGTTTTTTGTGATGGCCTTGGTCTACTGGAATCTTTGGCAAATCTTGCCCCAATATTTGGCCCAGAAGAAAATTGGCCGCTACTTTCTGATGGCTACTTTTGCCACCTTTCTCATTACGCCCCTAGAGCTGATTTGTTTATATTGGGTGATGGACGAATATACGGCAGCACAAGAACATCTGCTGAAAAACCAACATATTCATTTCCTTTTCAATTTCTTTGTCCTCAGTCTGAGTACCGCCCTAAAAATTGGCAAAGAATGGTTGCGGCAAGAGCGCATCAAAAGAGATCTAGAAAAGCGGAACCTGCAATCGGAGCTCAGTTTTCTTAAGTCGCAAATCAATCCCCACTTTCTTTTTAATACCCTCAATAACCTCTATGCCCTCAGCCTAAAGAAATCAGATAAGGCCCCAGAGCTGGTCCTCCGCCTTTCGGCCATGATGCGCTATATGCTTTATGAATGCAATGAGAAAATGGTTCCCCTACAAAAAGAAATTAGTTATATGGAAAACTATCTGGCCTTGGAACAAATCCGCTATGGCGACAAGGCCCAGATTGCCCTGCATTACCCCCAACCGCTTCCGCAAAGCGTAGAAGTGCCCCCCTGCTCTTTATTCCCTTTCTAGAAAATGCCTTTAAACACGGCCTCTCTAATAGTATTGAGGAAGGCTATGTTTGGATAGAATTACAAATTGAAGAAAAAAAACTTAACTTTAGGATAGAAAATAGCAAAAGTAGCGAGCCCAAAGGCGAGCTTTATCACCAAGGAGGTATTGGCCTGAGCAATGTGCGCCGCCGCCTCGAGCTCCTCTACCCCAAACGACACCAACTCCAAATTATGGAGGACCCCAGCAGCTATCAGGTCCTCTTAACACTGACAAAGGAAGAACTATGAATGTTTTAATCGTTGATGACGAACCCCTAGCCAGAGACGTTCTGCAAACTTATATTGAAAAAATTCCCAGCCTAACACTAATCGGTAGCTGCCAAAATGCCATAGAGGCCTTTGAACAACTCAATAGCCAAAAGGTAGACCTCATGCTGCTCGATATTCATATGCCCCAAATTTCAGGCATCGATTTTCTCAAAACATTGGCCCAGCCGCCCTTGGTCATTTTTACCACGGCTTACTCCAATTATGCCCTAGAAAGCTATGAGCTCAATGTAGTCGATTATCTGCTCAAACCCATCGCTTTCGACCGCTTTGTCAAGGCTATTGATAAGGCCATGGGACTGCAAAAAAATAGAGGGCAAGAACGACAAACAAAAGCCGCAGAACCCCAAACAAAAGGCAGCGACTATATCTTTGTCAAAGCAGATAAAAAACTAATTAAGGTCCGTTTCGACGAAATTTTTTATATTGAAGGACTCAAGGATTATGTTATTTTACATACGCCCCAAGGCCGAATCGTTACCCTGCAAACTATGAAGTTGCTGGAGGCCAAACTGCCCGCCCAGCTCTTCAAAAGGGTCCATCGCTCCTATATCGCCAACCTGAGCAAAATTGCGATGCTAGAAGGCAATATGCTGGAGCTCAATGGCAAAAGTATTCCCGTGGGCAAAAATTATCGCGACGAACTGCTGGCCATTATCAATGAAAAGCGCTTGTAAGCTGTTTTGGGGGCCTCCGCCTCGCTGCGCTCGTCGGCGCTACGTTGCGCAGCTCGCTATTCGCTCGGCCCTTCGCCGCTTTCAGCGGCTCGGTCTGGCCTAAGGGCCACTGCTCCACATCGCTAGGCCGTTCTGGCCTGCGGCCAGGGGCGGCTTCGCCGCCCAATTGGACCAATAAATTGGCCCTCTACTGAACCTTGAAAACAAAAAAACACTTAAGTAATAGATAAAAATCTTCATGCATCAACTGAAATAATCTATATAGTTATGAGCTACTTTCAGGGAGAAACCCCAGACAATTACGAACAGAAATGTTTGTGCACCTTGGTCCTCGATACTTCGGGATCTATGGGTGGCGAACCTATCCGCGAGCTCAACCGTGGCTTGCAGGAATTTTATGCGGCTATTGAGGAGGACCTCATTGCGGCCAACCGCCTAGAGGTAAGTATTGTGACCTTTGGCAGCCGAATCAATACGATCCAAGAACCCTCACTAATTGAGGGCTTTGATATGCCTACCTTGGGCGTTAGTGGCACCACTCGCCTAGTCGATGCCGTTCGAGAAGCGATGCGCAAAACAGAAGAGCGCAAGCAATGGTACAAAGAAACGGGGCAGCCCTATTACCGCCCTATTGTGGTCCTCATTACCGATGGCGAACCCGATAGAGACCAGGATGTCAATGGCATTTCTGCCGAAATCCGCGAAGCCGTTGAAGGCAAGCGCTTTACCTTTTTTGGCCTAGGCGTAAAAGGATACAATCATGCTACCCTACAACGCATCTGCCCCCCAACCGCTCCGCCTATGCCTCTAGCAGGCTATAAGTTCTCGGAGTTCTTCAAGTGGTTGAGCAATAGTATTGGCATTATTACCAAATCTAAAGAAGGAGAAACCATTGAGCTTCCTCCTATTAGTGATTGGGCCCAAATGAAGTTTTAATTTTTTTGCCAAGCAGTTCTTGAGCCCTTGCCCAAGAACTGCTTCCCTATAATTTAGAATAAGGGTGGGCCAAAAGCGCCAACCCTTGATTTTTTATTGCTTATGAATCAGGAAGAAAAAAGCCCTTGGGTCTTAGCCTATGCTTCGGTAATTGGCAACGGACATATTCAATCGGGCACCCCCTGCCAGGATAGCACGGCCCACCACCGCATCAATGAAGATTGGGGAGTGGCGGTGGTCTGCGATGGTGCAGGTTCTGCGGCCCAATCACATATTGGGTCTGATTTTGTGGCCCGAAATACGGCCCATTGTTTAGAGGAAGTGATTCAGCGCTGTGCTTGGTCGCCCAGCCAACTGCCCGATGAACAAACTTGGCGCAAAGAGGCCCAAAGAGCCCTACAACTGGTGATGCAACGCCTCATGCAGTTTGCCGAGAAAAGAGAGATTCCGCTGCCTCAATTGGCTTGTACGGTCTTGGCCACCCTCTACTGTGAAGGGGCCCTACTTACCGTACATATTGGCGATGGCCGGGCCGCCTACTCCGATGCCCCAGGCCAATGGAAGGCCCTTATTGCCCCCTACCGAGGCAATGAAGCCAATGAAACGGTCTTTATTACCTCTAGAATTTGGAATCCCGCCGGCATTGAGGAATATATTGAAAGCTCGGTGACTACTGGCCCAATTCGCGCCTTTGCCCTAATGAGCGACGGTTGTGAAAAAGCGGCTTTTGAGGTTAATATCTTTGACCCCAAAACAAAAAAATACAGCGATCCCAATCGGCCATTTCCCCGCTTTTTTGAGCCCAATGTGCCTGGTCTGCGCCAACTGCATAAAGAGCAAAAAAGCCAAGCGGAAATCAATACACTATGGAGCGGCTTTTTGACCGCTGGCACCAAGCAATTTAAGCATGAGATTGACGACAAAAGTATGATTTTGGCCGTTCGTCTAGCCGAAGTGCCCCAAGAAAAAAATATTTAAAGGTCCAGAAAGGCGCAAAGCGCCTTGGCTTAGGGATGGACAGCAGTGGCCCGCAGGGCCAGACCGAGGCGGCAAAGCCGCCGAAGGGCCGAGCGAATAGCGAGCTGCGATACAGCCCGACCCGAGCGCAGCGAGGGGAAGCCCCAAAGAAAAAATATATGCGCTGTTCTCCTTTATCTTCTACCCATTTTTAAACTATGCCCCAACAGTTTTATATAGCCGGCAGTAAAGAGGCCATCAGTTTGCCCGACAAACCCTTTGCAAGCGGAGGGGAGGGCGGTCTGTATGCCATTGAGCATCCCGTTCGTTATTTGGATTATGTGGCCAAAATTTATCATCCGCATAAGCGCAAGAGCGAAAGCCGAGAGGAGAAGCTGAGCTATATGCTTAATAATCGGCCCAATGTGGAGCAGGAAGGCCAACATCAGCCCATTATTTGGGTAGACCAACTGCTCTATGATGCTCAGGATAATTTTGTTGGTTACCTCATGCCCAAGGCCAAAGGCGAAAAATTGGAGGTGCTCTGTGCCCCCAATTTGCCCAAACGCCTAGGCCGTGCTTGGCACCGCCTAGCTTTTGGACATGAAGATGCCTGGCGCCTTCGGATGAAGGTTTGCTATAATATTGCCGCTGCCGTTTCTCAGTTGCATGCCAGTGGCCGCTATGTTTTAGTGGACCTGAAGCCCGATAATGTCTTGATTCAGAGCAATGGACTAATTGCTTTGGTGGATATGGATTCTATTGAGGTAGTGGAAAATGGGCAAACTGTTTTTCCCGCTACGGTGGTGACCCCAGAGTATACTCCTCCAGAGTATTATGATGGTTTGCGCCCTGGCGAAAAGTGTATCCCCAAAAGCTGGGATGAGTTTAGCTTGGCGGTTATTTTTTATCGCCTTTTGCTAGGGATTCACCCCTTTGCCGCCTCTGCCCTACCGCCTTATGACCAGATGGTTTCTTTGGGCGATAAGATTCATCAGGGGCTCTATGTGCACCATCGGCAAGAGCTATTTAGTGTGATTCCGCCTCCGCATCGGCAATTTGAAGAGCTAGAAGAGGAAATCCAAGCCCTTTTTAACCGAAGCTTTGTTGCGGGCCATCAGCAGCCAGAAGAACGCATTTCGGCTGAAGAATGGGGCAACACCTTTATGAATAGCCCCCTTTTACTGATTGATCGGCCGCTGCCCTCTAAGGTCCTTTCCGTAGAACATAAACAGCAGCAAAACTGGTACGAACTAGCCGTCAGCCGAGCTGTAGCCGAGCTCAAACTAGCCGCACCAGAGCTCAAAGAGCTACAAGAGCAATTGGTAGATGGCGGCATGAACCAAAAGCTTTTTAGAGAGAAAACCCTAAAGCTTTATAAAACTGCTGGACGCATTGCCCTCAACCTATTGAAGTTTGTTGGGATTGTCTTTGTTGTGATTGTGGCCTTTGTCTTCCTCATTGGTGCCGTCTCCGATGACTTTGATTTTGCCACCGCTTTTGAGGTATTAGGCGAGCTCTTTTTCTTTATTCCCAGAACGATCTTCAACCTCATTACAAGCCCATCGAGCTGGCTCTTTGTGCTCATCCCGCTGATCATTAGCTCGGGCCAGAGTATCATGAAGTTTGTGGGTAAAAAAGTAAGTCAACTGCTCGAGTTTGCCCAAGAACAAATGGCCCTGACCAAATCTCAGCGCCGTCGCTACCTAGAAGACAAGCAATATAGCCTGTTTACAGAAAGGGTGAAGCTCAAGCAAAAGGTACAGGATATTCGCCAAGAACTAGACACCTTGCTCAAGCTCAAGGAGAAAAGAGAGCGCAACTTCCAAAACACCTATGGCAAAAATGTTCGCTCGGCCAACCAAAGAATCCAAGCCGATATTGCCAAAGAAAGCTATCAAATTAAGGTGCAAGACCAAAAAGCTAGAGAGCTGATGCGGGCCGAGGCCAAGGAAATCCGAGCGCTTCGCCAACAGTATCAAAACTACTTGCAGGCTGCGCCTTATAGCCAGATTCTAGGCCATAGTCCCGAGCAAAAACTACAGCAACTGCCCTATTGGGCCGGAGCCGAAGGCATAGATAAAAGCGAAGAACTGCAAATTGCTCGGCAGCTAGAAAACTGGAAAAATAGCTTTGAAAAAGAACTGCAACTCATTCAAAATCGCTACGACCAAGCCCAAAAGGAACTGGTCCAAGAAGGAGAAACACACAAAATCAAAATTGAGGATATTGTCAAAAAAGCCTCTAAAGAAATTCGCCAAGAATCTCAGCTGGATGACAAACTCCTCGATAAAGCCTACCGAAAGTTGCTCAAAACTCGCAACGAACTGCTCATAGAATTACATGGCGAGGAACATAAACTCAAGGACCTCAACCAGAAAATTAAACTTTTGCGCTCAGAGCTCACTCAGCTCCGATAAAAGTTGGCTTTTCTCTTGCTTTTTTGAGATTTATGCTTATTTTTGCCCTCGCTTTATTATGAATCATCATTCAAAACCAATTTTTGGCCATGAAACAAGGATTGCATCCAGAAGACTATCGTCTTGTCGTGTTCAAAGATATTTCTACAGACTACAGCTTCCTAACGCGTTCTACTGCTCCTAGCAGAGACACGATCACTTGGGAAGATGGCAATGAGTATCCCCTCGTTAAGTTGGAGATCTCTAGCGCCTCTCATCCTTTCTACACAGGAAAGATGACTTTTGTAGATACTGCTGGACGTATCGACAAGTTCAAAAAGAAATTTGCCAAGTTCGACTTGGGCTAGGCTTTTCTTTTTGCCAAAACACAAGCACAATAACCGCTATGGTTGTTGTGCTTTTTTTTATTTGGGGCTGCCCCTTCCGCTAGGTTGAAAGCCAGCGCAAAGCGGTATCGCTTTGCGAAGCGATACAAAATGAGGGTTGAAACCCTCATGAATTATCGGGCGGGTCGGGCTGTGTCGTAGCTCGCTGATCGCTCGGCCCTGCAGCCCTTCGGGCTTTGGTCTGGCGCTGCGCGCCACTGCTGTCCATCCCTCAGCCTGCGGCCCTGACGGGCCTGTAGAACGCAAAAATTATTCTTTGGGCTTTTGTTGTTGTGCAGGATGAAATGAGCGCAAACTTTCTTTTAAGTAGCGATTATCGAGTTGGCTGTAGAGTTCGGTGGTGGTAATAGAGGCATGACCTAATAGTTGCTGGACCAATCTGAGGTCGGCTCCACCTTCTACCAAATGGGTGGCAAAACTATGGCGAAAACTATGGGGCGAAATGTTCTTATCTATGCCTGCATCAGCCACCGCTTTCTTGACCACTAAAAAGAGCATTTGCCGAGAGAGTTGATTGCCTCTTCGGTTCAAAAAGACAATATCTTCCGCTTTGGGGGCAATTTCTGCATGTTTTCTTTGCTCCAAATAAAAAAGCAGTTGTTGTTTGGCCGATTCTCCAATGGGGACAATACGTTCCTTTTGGCCTTTTCCCCAAAGGCGAATGAGGTCCATTTCTAGCAAGAGGCCCGATAATTTAAGCTCGCAAAGCTCGCTGGCCCTTAGGCCACAGGCATAGAGCAGCTCGAGCATGGCGCGGTTGCGGTGCCCCTGTGGATGCGAGAGATCTATGGCATTAAATATTTGGTCCACCTCATCAATACTGAGATATTCGGGCAGTTTACGGGCCTGTTTCGGGGCTTCTAATAGGACCGAGGGGTCTTGCTCTACCAATTGCTCTAGGCGCAAAAAGGCAAAAAAGCTTTTAATGGAAGAGAGCATACGGGCCTGGCTGCTTTTGGCCAAGCCGAGCTTTTGTAGTTCTTGCAGAAAGCCCCTTAGCGTCTGCTTATCTATATCGGCCAATTGTTTTAGCTCCTCCTGCTGTTTGATGTAGCGGTTGAGCTGCTTCAAATCACTTTTATAAGCGGCCAAAGAAGCCTTAGACAAGCCCTTTTCCAATTGCAAAAAGGCTTCAAAAGCAGGCAAATAAAGGTCTAGCATAGCATAAATTAAAGGTGAAGCAAAGGAGACAAGAATAAAAAGGCTATAAAATAGAAATTTAAATAAATTAGAATTTGTCTAATAAAAAAGTAGAAAAGTCTGCTTTTGCAAAATTTATTTCCCTAAATTAGAAGCCTAAAGCGGAAATTTATGTACCGTTATTCTGAAAGTGTAGAGGTTTTTTTCCTACAAGGGGAAGAAAATCTCTTTTTTTTGGCTCTATGCGGTTCTACAGGCGGCGAAGCCGCCGCAGGCTGAGGGATGGACAGCAGTGGCGCGCAGCGCCAGACCAAAGCCCGAAGGGCTGCAGGGCCGAGCGATCAGCGAGCTGCGACACAGCCCGACCCGCCCGCAGGGCGGGGCAGCCCCAAAAGAGCAGCAGTTCGATGAAGTAAATGACCCGCCCCAAAAGTTTATGAGGGTTTCAACCCGCCGAGGCCCCAAAACCTCTAATCGATTAACATGAGGGGGCTAGACCAAGGACCAAGCTGCAAAAAGTACTGTCCAGCAGGATACTTATTTTGTAAATTCAGCCTAGTATTTGGGCCTTGAACGGTTCCTTTTTCTAGGGCCTGCCCCTGTAGATTGTAGAGGGTGTAAGAGAAAGTCCCCGCCTTGGGCAAACGGAGTTGAAATTGGCCCGAATTGGGTTGCGGCCAAAGTTTTAGCGCTTCTTTTTCGCTAACCACTGTGCTCGTATAAGGCGTAAGATAAACGCAGTAGTCCTCGGTTTCGGCATTTTGATGTTGTTGACAAAGCTCGGGATATTGGTTCCAGCGCAGGGCAATCCGCAGGCGGCTGGGGCCAGGCTGCGCCTGCTGTGGCAAATACAACTGGCCAAAAAGCAAGTTACTTCCATTAAATTGGCCTTGATAAAGTAGCTCATCGGCATCCTCAAAATCGCCATCGCCATTGAGGTCCAGCCAAATGCGGAGACTTTCCTGATAGAGATCGCCCTGTTCCACCTCAAAGGGAATCGACTGGCCAATAGGCCAATGCAAGACCAGACTATCTTGCCAAAAATAGCCGCCATTATTGCCCGTTTGCTGCTCATATTGGCCTAGGCGGATGCGCTCGATCCAGTCAAAGGTATTTTGTAGGCCCTGCATATTGCAGTATTGTAGTGGGCTACAGGCAGGGCAACCTTCGCTGCGAAAAAAATGCAGGGGGCCCCAATCGCTGCTATCGCCCCTTAGGCAATGGCTCTGAAGCTGGTACTCAAAAAGGAGGCAGCTATCGAGCAGTGGCAAAACAAAAAGGCTATCTATAGCCGCCAACTGCTGCCAAGACTGTCCGCTATTATGCGGCCGAAATCGCAGGGCCGAGCTAGCAGCATTGCTAGGCAAATGGGCCAATAATTCTCGTTCTTGATTGCTATTGAGGCTCCAGCTTTCCGACTGAGGCGGCAGGCAGCAATCCGTAGTACTTAATTGCAGCAAAAGGCTATCTTGAGGGCCACAAAGCGGATAAATTTTGAGCTCATACAGCTGGCAATGGGCCAAATTAGCTAGGGTATCTCGGCTAGAGAGGTAGAGGGTATCCCAAGGAAAGCTGGCATCGGTTCTGAGCAAAACTTGCAGACTATCCTCATAATGTGGCGAATGCAAATAAAAGCCTTCATCAAAGGCCTGCAAATAAAAATCGGGGGGCAAAAGGCAGCTATCGGCGGGGCAAGGCAGTTGTTGGACCAATTGGCCCGCATTGAGGTAAGAGGAGCTTGTGGTGATCGTCTGCAGGCTGCCGCTGGGCGTTCCGCTTTGCAAAAGCGTCTCCTTGACGGCCAAAGCGGCCGCGGCGGGCCAGCGTTTGACCCATTGCATAAAATTGGGACAGGCCGCCGCATAGGCTAGCGCAATACTGCCCGTTACCGAAGGCGTAGCGGCAGAGGTTCCGCCAAAGCTCCCATAATTCCCTCCATTTTGGGCCGTAAACACCCCATCGCCAAAAGCGCCAAGATCTACAGAAAGAGCGCCATAACCCCCAGCCCGCAGCCCAAAACGGTTTAGATTGGTCACAACAATCAGGTAATCGCTGCTGCAAAGGCTGGGCAAATCGCCAGCGGTTTCTACATTAACGTCATTATTCGTGGTGGCGGCCACACTAAGAATGCCGGCCTGTCCTAAGCTATCGTAAAAGCCACACCAAAGCGGCGCCGAATTGGGCAAAGCATGATCTAGGCCCCAAGAAGAATTGCAGGCCACCACAAAGGCCCCTTCTTGTCCGTTACTTTGATTGTAGCGTTGCCGTTGGCGCAAGACATAGCCGTAGGCGGCCAAAATATTAGCTTCCGTAGTATTAAAATCATTTCGGATGATCAGCAGTTGGCTGTTCCAGGCTAGGCCAGCGATACCTGTACCGTTATTGCCTCGGCCAGCGGCTAAGGCGGCTACAGAGCTCCCATGATTTCCCCCTTGAATTTGGTCATTTTGGCTGTTGCTGTTCCAGCCCCAAAAATCATCGACATAGCCATTTTGGTCCTCATCAATTTGATTATTGGGAATTTCGGCTTGATTTTGCCAAATGGTGGGGGCTAAATCGGGATGTGTTTTTTCTACCCCATCATCAACAATGGCTAGCACAATGGGGTCGCCAAGGCGGCTGCTATCGCCGCCGCCCGCCAATTGCCAGGCGGGAAAAGCATTATGGTCTAGGCCGGCTGGACCTCCAGCTTGTCCTGTATTTTGATGTTGCCATTGTTGGCCCAATAAACTATCATTGGGAATTTGGCGGTACTTGAGGCGGCGATTTCTTTGGGCCATTTTAACTTCGGGCTGGCCCCAGAGTTCGGGCAAAAGATCGCTAGTTGAATTTGTTTTGAGCAAAAAATAGCTGCTCTGGGGAATCAGCAACTCTGGGGGCGACCATTGGCCGGGCAATTCGGCCATGAGCTGGCGAATTTGCTCCTGCTTATGTAGCAAAACAATATACTCTCCGGGCTGCGCTTGGCCCCAAAGGAGGCTGCTCAAAAACAGAAAAAAACTAGTTAAATACAATCGCATATGATACAGATTTGAAGGGGCGGGTTTTCTTAATTAACGCTTTAGAAAAGCGAAATGGCTACTAAAAAAAGTAAAAAAGGGAGTTGACCAAATGGTCAACTCCCTTTTCTTTGTCCTAAAACAAAATGGATTAAATGCCCAATTTTGCTTTTACTTTTGAGGTAGCATCAATGCCTCCTTCAGAGTACATAATGAGCTTTACATCCATAATATAGCTATAGCCATTCTCGGCAGCTACATCTGTAAGGGCCTTATTAAACTGCTCATAAAGCGGCTTGATGAGGTCCTGTTCTTTTTTGGCCAAAGAACGCTCTGCTTCTGCGCTTTTTTGCTGCAGCCCTTGCTGCATTTTCTGCAGTTGTTCTTCTGCTTGTTTTTGTTGTGCAGGAGAAAGCAAACCTTGCTGTGCTTTTTGCATGGTGCTGGTATAAAAATCCTGGACCTTTTTGCTTTCTGCTTCTAGTTGCTTTTGCAAAATTTTGCCATAAGATTCTACCTCTGCTTTTGCTCTTTTATAGGCGGGCATATTGGGAATAATCGCGTCACCATCTACATGAGCCATTTTTTGGGCCGATAGTGGCGTAGCTGCCAAAAAGAGCAAGCAGGCCATTAGGCTAAAAAAAGAAGCCAATTTCATAATACTAATTGTTTTGGGGTGAAATTAAATGCCAAGCTTGGCTTTGAGTTTGGCTGTTGCATCGGTGCCACCTTGGCTATAGAGCAACATCTTTTTGTCTAGGATATAGGCATAACCGTTTTCCTTGGCCACTTCTTTGAGTTTAGACTCAAATTTTTCATAAAGGGGCTTAGTGAGATCTTGTTCTTTGCGTACCAAATCCTCATCGGCTTTGAGGGCCTGTTTTTGCAAATCTTCTTGCATTTTGGCCAATTTCTGCTCCGCTTCTTTTTGCTGAATGGGCGTCATTGTTCCTGCCTGCACCTTAGCCATTACATCGGCATAATACTGCTGCATAGTCGCTTGCTTGCCCTCTAGTTGTTTTTCCAAAATCTTGCGGTAAGACTCTACCTCGGCTTTGGCTCTTTTGTATTCGGGCATATTGGGAATGATGACATCGGCATCTACGTAGGCAATTTTTTGTTGGCCGTAGCTCACTGAGCTAAAGGCCATAAAAGTAAGCAACATCAAAATGCTGCTGAGCTGCATAAGCTTTTTCATAGTATTTCTTAAAATTTTGAAGTTTGACGAATTAAGCGCACAAAAATAAATTTTTTTGGCGAAATCTAAGGAACTTATTTGCCCAAGCGCTTGACTACCTCTGCCGTAAGGTCCTTATCGGCTTTGGCATAAATCATTTGGCTGCCATCGGGGGCCGTAAAAATGAAGTCGTAATTGCGCTCCTTGGCCAGTAGTTCAATAGTTTTGTAGACCTTTTCCTGAATGGGTTTCACTAGGCTTTGGCGTTTAGAAAAGAGCTCTCCTTCTGGTCCAAAACGCTGGTCTTGCAAGGCTCTAACGGCCTTTTCTTTCTCAATAATTTCGTTTTGTTTTTGGGTTTTCATCTCTTCGCTCATCAAGACCTCTCTTGCCTGATATTCCCGATAGAGTTGTTCAATTTGTTCGTATTCTTTGGCAATTTCTTGCCGCCAACGCTCTGCCAATTGGTCCAATTCGGCCTGTGCGGTTTTATATTCGGGCACAGCATCCATAATTTTGGTCATATCCACATAAGCGGCTCTTTGTGCAAAGGAAAAGCTCATGCTAGACAACAGTAGCGTTAGGCTTAATAAGAGGTTTTTCATTTCTATTTATTTAATTATTCAGTATTTGATTTTTTGGGGCTGCCCCTTCCGCTGGGTTGAAACCCAGCGCAAAGCGGTATCGCTTTGCGAACTTATGCAAAATGAGGGTTTAAACCCTCATGAATTATCGGGCGGGTCGGGCTGTGTCGCAGCTCGCAGGTCTGCTCGGCCCTGCAGCGGCTGCGCCGCTTTGGTCTGCCGCCTTTGGCGGCCCTGCTGTCCATCCCTCAGCCGCTCAGCTGTAGTGGGGACTTTTGGCCCTTTTCTGCGGCCCTTTATCGCCTATTAGCCAAGTTTTGGGCCAAAAATAATTGCCCTGCCCTAGCAAAGATGCTATTTCTCCTTAAACTGATGTATTGGCAAAAGGGTTGGGCCCTGGCCTAGCGATGTGGAAGGGGGCGGCGAAGCCGCAGACCCAGCGGGCAAAGCCCGCGCAGGGCCGAGCAGACCTGCGAGCCCTGAAACGTAGCGCCGACGACCGAAGGGAGGCGGAGGCCCCCAAAAAACAAAAATCTATAAAAAAATCAAAAAAAGAGCAGCCTCTAAAGCGAGACTGCTCTTCTATTTAAAACGCTTGCAAGCAAGGCGTTTATTTTTTAAGTCCGATTTCGCGTAGACGCTCATCTAGGTACTCGCCAGCGGTAATTGGCTCGTATTGTAGGGGCGTTTCTTCGGTTACGCAATCTTCTAGGCAAGTCAAATCCATATCGCTGCGGGGATGCAAGAAGAAAGGAATAGAGATGCGTGAAGTATGCCAAAGCTCGCGTGGTGGGTTCACTACACGGTGGGTAGTCGACTTCAATTTGTTGTTGGTGAGGCGTTGTAGCATATCTCCAACATTGATGACGATACCATCGCCCAAGGCTTTCACATCGATCCAATCTTGGCCCAAGGGACGCACCTGTAGTCCGTCGGCAGAAGCGCCTACCAAAAGGGTAATGAGGTTAATGTCCTCATGTTCTTCTGAGCGGATAGCCGATTTGGGTTCTTGCGTGATGGGAGGATAGTGAATAGCGCGCAAAATAGAGTTTCCGCCCTCAATATGAGGATTGAAATAATTGCGGTCTAGTCCCAAGAAAATAGCGATAGCCTCTAGCAAGTGAGCGCCAGAAGCCTCAAAAGCTTGGTACAACTCACGGGCTGTTTTGTTGAACTCAGGCAACTCATCGGTGTAGATGTTATCCATGTACACATCTTTGAGTTCGTGTCCTTCGGGCAACTCTTGGCCAAACTGATAAAATTCTTTAAGGTCACCAACATTAGATTGTTTGGCATGTTCGCGGCCAAAAGAGCAATATCCTCTTTGTCCAGCGCCATTTTTGACCTCATATTTGTCTTTGATTTCTAGGTCTTGCGCAAAAAAGCGCTCAGACTCTTCAAAGAACTTCTTAATTAACTCTTTGGGAATGCCGTGATTCACGACGCCCACAAAACCAATTTCTGTAAATGCTTTTCCTAGGGCCTCAACAAAAGCAGCTTGCTGAGAGGCATCACCCTTTACGAACTGACTCAGGTCTACCTGAGGAATTCCGGTAATAGTTGCCATAACTAAAATGCATTGATGGTAAGTGTACTGCTCTCTTTTTCCTTTCTGAGCAGCACGAAAGTAGTTTGTTGCACAAATCTAATAAAAAAATCGACTTTTTTGTCCTTTTTTCTCGGCCTACAAGATTTTTTCCCGGATTAGGGCTTCTAGCTCCAAACGTTTTTCCTCATTGTAGCCTCTTTGCTCAAAAATTAGCTCTCCTTAGGGATTAAACAAAAGAAAATATGGAAACCCTTTGAGGCCCAACTGCTGCTGTAGTCCTAAATCAATGCGAATGCGTTCATGCTCTTTGATTTTTTCAAAGTTAAAAACTTTGTTTTGGTTTAATTCTGCCATTTTATCTATTGGAACATAAATGTAGTATTGATCCAATTTTCCTTTTAGCTCTTGATAAAAAGGCTGCATATCTGGAATGGCCTTCAGGCAAGGTAGGCAGCGTTCATGCCAAGTTTCAATTAGCACATAATGGCCATTTTGAGCCAAGGTCACAGTATCTCCCTCCTCTTGCAAAAAGAATTGACTAAAGATATTGTAGCTACTATCTCTTTTGGGCTCCTCTGCTTTTTTTTCTGCAAAATTGTAGCTAGGCTGTTGCTGATGATGCTCATACTTAGATAACTCTATGTGCTCAGGATAAAAGCGAAAACTGTAAATGATAATGCCTGTCAGAACGAAAAACTGCATGGCTTGCTTCGGGAATAAACGGCGATCAAACTGAATGCCTAGGGTTAACAAAGTAGCCGCCATAAATGGAGAGTTAAGCAGGGGCATCCAAGAATAGCCCCTCTCCTTTAAGGTATAGATATATATCCCAAAATAAAGCAGAGGAGCAAATAGCTTTAATAAAATATGCCATTTGGTTTCACTGCCCTTAATCAACTGCCGAATATAATAGCTGGCATAAAAGGTATAGAGCAACCCCAACAAAATGCTATAATTTGAGGGATAGCCTCCATATAAAAAGGCATAAGCCCAAACCAAAAAGATAGATAAGGAATAAAATAGGTAATAGAGCATTATTAAATATAATTTCAAATTCCAGATAATGCCCAAAACTAAAACCTAAACTAAACTTATTTCAATAAATAAAGTTATTGATAACTTAAACCTACTCTTCCTCTGGCTGCGCCATAATCATCTCAATCTGTATTTTTCTTTGGCCCGCAGCCTCTACACTATAAATAGAGTTGCGAGGGTCGTTAATATCATCGCTAACGCCAGCCGGCACCTCCGTTTCTCCAATAGAAAGCTCTACAAATTTGAGCTGCCCAGAACGCAAATAAGGCTGAAATGCCCCATTTTGAAATTGCTCCATTTCATTGCGCATACTCGAAATCCGTCTTTTGGCCAAGTTGATATTATAAGCCGAAGAAGAACGGGGACTACAATAGCCTCTCAGGTGAAACTCTACGGCTTGTCCAGTCTCCAAAAGCCTGAGCAACTGCCCCAAAAAATGCTGTAAACGGGCATACTCCCCCACTACTTCCTGCTCAAAAAACTTGGCCACTCTAGCTTTGGCCCGCTGCTGCACTTCTGCCCCATCATATTGGGCCGAAAATTCCTCCTCATATTGCGCTTGTAGTTGCAAATAAGCTTGGTAGGATTCCGTATAGCTCATTTTTGTAGTGGTGGCATAAGTTTGTTTGTCTGGACTATCATTGTGGAAGTACAAACTAATGGGCAGTTTCTCTAGTAAATTGGCTATGCTAGGCGCTTCTTCAACAACTTCCTTGGGCAAACTGTCTAGTTCTTCAGGCTCCATTACTGGCGGATCAATAGGGTCCACTACAGCTACAGGAGGCGTTAAACTGCTGTCTTTTTTGGGCGTTTCTGGAACCGCCTCTGGGACTTCTGGCTCCAATTCTATACCCGTCAATACGGGGTCTTGGGCCAAAAGGCTATCCAAAGGACTCAATTCGGGCTCTACAATCAAATCTCCAGGCTCAATCTCCACCGGCAAGCTCAAGGCATATATATCATTGCAACAAGACTCTCCCGTCAAGATTTTAGAGCCAGGCCGATTAGAAGAAAAATAACCAAAGGTGTCTAGCTCTGGCGCAATGTAAAAATACAAGTCATTGGCCGCAGAATTGAGCGGCACGCCCACATTTTGGGGCGCCGACCAGCTATCATCCTCTCGTTTGGCCTTAAAAATATCATAGCCGCCCAAACCCAAATGCCAAGTAGAGCTAAAATAAAGCGTCTGCGTTTTGGCATGATAAAAAGGCGTGGCCTCATTGCCTTTGGTGTTGATTTCGGGCCCCAAATTAAAGGGTTTTCCATATTTGTTATCGCCCAAAACTTCTACGCACCAAATATCCAAGCCCCCAAAGCCCCCTTTGCGGTCAGAGGCAAAAAAGAGCAGGCTTTTGTTTTGCAAACTATCAAAACTATGGTTAGGATGAGTCGTGGTATAGCCTCTAGGCGCATTAACCGATTTAGGCAAAGCCGCTGGCTTGCCCCAAGCATTGCCTTTTTTGGGCACTTTATAAATCTCACATTCCAATTCATTCTGAGGGTTCCGCTCGCAAAGCGTATAATACAACCACTGCCCATCTGCACTCAGAGCCGAATTACCCACATTGGTGTATTTGCGGTTCAAACCCGGCACAAAGGCCGCATTTCCTTGCCCTCGGTCTCTGGAACGCAAAATTTTTCCATACAAATATTGCTTGGTGGAGGCCTTGGCGCTCATTCTCCGCTTAGCGTCTTTCTCAAAACGCAGGGCAGAAAAATACAATTCATCGCCCACCAAATGCGGAGAAAAATCGGCATAAGCGGTATTCACTTTTTCGCCCAATGAGATCACTTCTACCCCCTCAATGGGCTTTTTATAAATCTCTTCGGCAAATTTACAAGCGTCTAGCTCATGCTTGGCCCGCTCTTGCAAAGCCTGTAATTCTCGGCCCCTAACCGCCTTGGCCAAAAAGGCCTCAAACTCTACAATTGCCTCCGAATATTTGGCATTGTGCTTCAAGGTGTAGGCATAATAAAAATCCATGCTCGGATAAGCCGCCCGCTCCTCTCCCATTCGGCTCAATTTGCGGTAATAGGACTCCGCCTTGCCAAAGTTAAAACTCTGTCGGCAAGCTTCCGCATAGCCCCAATAGGCCTCGGCCTGCTTTTTCTTGGACTGCCCCTGAAAGGCCTCTTCCTTAAAGGCTTGCTCATACTCCTCCACCGCGCCATAAAAGTCGCCTCGATTCAGTAGCTTTTTGGCGGTTTTCAATTCTTTCTGGCCCCAAAGGGAGCAACTCAATAGTAAAAAGGGAAATAAGATAAGTAGTTGTTTCATAGGGTTCTGTTTTTTTTTATTTTGGGGCCTCCGCTGCGGCTATGCCTTGCGGCGCTACGTTCCGCAGCTCGCTGTTCGCTCGGCCCTGCGCCGCTTTCAGCGGCTGGGTCTGGCCTGACGGCCACTGCTGCACATCGCTAGGCCAAGCAAAGCTAAACCAAAAAGTCGACCCATGGCATTCGTTGCAGCCATTGGTCCAAATTTTTGAGTGGCGTATTTCTGCTTTCTACAATTTGCAGGCGCTCGAGCTGCACAAAGCGCTCGGGCAACTCTTCTAAATGGGGGGTATAGGAGAGGTCTAGATGAGTAAGGGAATACAAGCCCCCAATATCAGCGGGCAATTGGTCCAATTCTGTGTCGCTTAGCTCCAATTTGCGCAGTTGGCCCAATTGGCCTTGCCCAAAAAGAGAGAGCCGCCGCAGGGGGTTGCGGCTCAAATTGAGCGTTCCAAAATCCTCGGCCTGAAAAAAGCTAAAAGAAACTTCCTCCAATTCATTGTCAAAAAGCTGCAAATTGCGCAAACTTTGAAAGCCCACTGTTGTTTTAGGCAGGGTTTTTATCTTATTGATGCCTAAAAAGAGCTGCTGCAAATTGGGCAAGCGGCCCAAAAAGCAAGGAAATTCTTCTAGACGGTTGCTGTTGAGACTCAGGCTATGCAAATAAGGCAGCTCGGCCAGTTCTTCAGGTAAAGACTGTAATTGGTTAGCAGAAAGGTCCAGCTGTTCTAAGGCCCTAAATTGACCAATTTCTTTGGGCAGCTCTTGCAACTTTCTATTGGATAAGTTGAGAAAAGGACGCTGCAATAAGGCCCAAAGGTCTTCTGCATCCATTTCTTTGGGCCGCTCGGCCCTAGGCCAAAGCAAATAGTAGGGCGCCAAAAGCTCTTGCAAAGCAAGCCCCTGCCCCTCGGCCAAACTAAAGGCTAACTCAATATTGGCCATATCGCCACTGCCAATCAACTGTCTAACTGCTGCTAAATTGTCCAAAATATTTATCCTCTGCTGATTAAAATTTATCTTGACGCCTTGGAATAATTTTTGCTCGGCCAGACCAAATCGCATGAAGACGAGCAAGAACAAACAAAAGTTGGAATCGCTTTTGTTTTAGGCTCCTCCAAAGCCCGTAAATACTCCAAAAGACCAATAGTTTTTCAGAACTACCTACAACTACTTTATTCATATGAGAACAATGAAATTGCTTTTTGCTTTTTGTCTAATGATGACATTTGGCCTTAACCAACTAAACGCCCAAACGCCTTTCTTTAAAAAGGCCTTAGCGAATGTGGAAAAATCTGATCCAGCCGCAAAAAAAGTACTGGAAAAACTAAAAAAGAAGTACACCCAATATAAGGCAATTTATGCAGAATATGAGTTGCTGATTGATAACCGAGAAACCCAAGAACGCCAAAAAGGCCAAATTACCCAAGCAGGCGATAAGTTTCATGTCAATAATAATGGCAACGAAATTTACTGCGATGGCGAAACGCTCTGGATGTACATGAAAAACAACAACGAGCTGCAAATCAATGATTATGAGCCCGAAGATGAAGATATGATGTCGCCCTCTAAAATTATGAAAATCTACGAGGCCGAAGATGAGTTTTTCTATGCCATGACCCAAGAAAAAGGCGATATTTGCGAAATTGAGTTTAAGCCGCATGATAAGGAAGCCGATTTCTTTAAAATTAGAGCCACCATTGACCGAGCCAAACCCATGGTCAATGAAATTAAGGTCTTTGCCAAAGATGGCACCATCTATACTCTAGATATTAAGGTGCTTAAAGCCGCCCAACCGCAAGACAAAGATTTTATTTTTGATAAAAGTAAATACCCCGGCATTAGAGAGGTCGATATGCGCTAAGCTCCCTTCTTTTACTGCTCAAAAAGCCCAGCTGTTCGCTAAACAGCTGGGCTTTTTGTTTTCTTAAATTGTTGTAGCTACCACTAATTTCAATATCTAGCCTTTATATTTGAACTTCTTTAGCGGCAGCTTTTGGTCCTTTTAGGCGGCGCAGCCGCCAGCGGGCCGAAGGCCCAACGGCTGAGGGATGGGAAGGGGGGCCGAAGGCCCGACCGAGCTTTTGAGCAAAGCGAAAAAGCGATGGGCCGAGCAGACCTGCGAGCCCGGGACAGCCCGACCCGCCCGCAGGGCGGGGCAGCCCCAAAAAAAAATGAACCCTCGGCCCTTTTATTTGTCTCTTCTTAGCCAAGAGGACTAAAAAATTATTTCACACACAGTTTATTTGCCATGCAACGCCTAGCGCTTCCTTACGATAAAATTCCACAACTTTCTACTTTTGACAAAGCCTACCAAAGGGGCGATCAGCGGCTGCGGCCCTTTTATGCCAGCGCCCCAGAAATCGATAATTTTGCTGCGGCTATTCAGCAAAGGCAGTTTTCGGCCGAGCGCCGTGCGCTTTTGGTCCAAGAACTTCAGGCCCAATATGCTCATTTGGAGCAGCCCGAAATTTTAAAAGCGCAGTTGGCCGCCCTAGGGCAAGAGCAAACCTTTACGGTCACTACGGGGCATCAGCCCAATTTATTTACAGGGCCGCTCTATTTTGTGTATAAGATTTTGGGAACTATCCGTCTGGCCCAAGAGCTAAAAACGACCTACCCCCAATATCATTTTGTGCCCATTTATTGGTTGGGCGAAGAAGACCACGATTTTGAAGAAATTAAGCATACCTACCTTTTTGGCCGCCCCCTAGTTTGGGAAGACCATCAGGGCGGGGCTTTGGGCCAATATAAAATAGACAGCCTAGCGCCCGTATTGAGCGAATTATTTGACATTTTGGGCGATAGTCCAGAAGCCCAAGAGCTAAAAACGAGCCTGCAAGCCGCTTTTTCTGGCCCAAAAACCTATGGCCAAGCCTTTATGGAATGGGTGCATGCCCTTTTTGGCCGCTATGGCTTAGTCATTTTGCGGGCCAGCAGCCCCGCTCTAAAAGCTAGCTTTTCTGAAGTGATGAAAGAAGAGCTCTTGCAGCAAAGTTCTAAGGCTATTTTGGAAAAAAGCTATGCGGAACTAGAGGCCGCCGGTTTTGGTCCACAAGCCTATGCCCGCGATATCAACCTCTTTTATCTTCTCCCCAATAAGCGCAGCAGAATTGTACAAAATGAAGCCGGAGAATATGCTGTTTTAGATAGTGATTTGCGCTTTTCTGAAGCCGAAATCTTGGCCGAATTGGAGCAACATCCCGAGCGATTTAGCCCCAATGTCATTTTGCGTCCCCTTTATCAAGAGCAGATTTTGCCCAACCTAGCCTATGTAGGTGGAGGCGGAGAGCTGGCCTATTGGATGGAGCGCAAAGCCCAATTTGCCCATTATCAAACGCCTTTTCCCATTTTGGTCCGCCGAAACTCTGTGCAGTTGATCGATGCCCGCTCGGCAAAAAATTGGCTGGCCCTAGGATTTGATTGGCCGCAGCTCTTTGAAGAGACCGAAACGCTCCGACAAGATTTTGTCCGTAGACAAACGGAACACGAGCTCAATTTTGAGGCAGAACAGACCCAAATCAAGGCCCTTTTTGCACAAATTGGCGAGAAAACCGCCGCCGTAGAGCCCACCCTAAAAGCTTCGGTGGCCGCCCAAGAAGCCCAAATTCAAAAGAGCTTAGACAAGCTGCAAAAGCGACTCATGCGGGCCGAAAAACAAAAAATGGATAGCGAACTAAATAAAATCCAAAAGCTACAAAACAAGCTTCTTCCCAAAGGTAAACTCCAAGAACGATACAGCAATTTTATGGAGTTCTATCTGCGCTTGGGCGGCCAAAAATGGCTGGACCAATTGCTGCAAGAACTCCACCCTCTCCAAAAAGATTTCCTGCTCTTGATTGAGGAGGACTAAAAAAAACAGTATGAAACAGCTCCTTTTTACCGCCCTTTTGGCCCTCAGCTTTGGCGCCTGCCAAGAGGCCAAAACAAACAGCGAATCCCCTGCAGAACAGCCCGCCCAAACAGCGGCCGCAGCCGAAGAAAAAGAAAAACCGGCTGAAGAATCAACAGATTTCCCCCATGCCGATAAAATCCTGACTAGCGAAACAGGCAAGTCGCTCCCACTCTACCATTTTGAAGGCTTCGAAAAAGATATTTTGAGCCTAAAAGATGGTGAAGAGCTCTATGTCGTCAATTTTTGGGCGACCTGGTGCGGCCCCTGCGTTAAGGAATTGCCCTACTTCAATGCCCTAGAAAAAGAACTGGCCGGTAAGGTCAAATTCCTCTACGTTAGCCTCGATTTTACCAAAAGCCTAGAGAAAAAACTACTGCCCTTTATAGATAAAGAAGAGATTGGGCAGGTCGTTTTCTTGGAGCAGAAAAAAGTGAATGAATGGCTGCCCAAAATTGATAAAGATTGGTCTGGCGCCATTCCCGCCACCCTCATTTTAGGCAAGGGCCAACATCAGTTCTACCGCCAAAGCTTCCATAGCAGCGAGGAACTGAAGGCCATTTTGCCCCTATAATTTATCGTATTTCCTGACTATTATATATAATTACATGATCAAGCAAAGTTTAATTATGCTCTTGTTTTTGGGCCTATTTACCGCCTGCCAATCGGAGGCGCCCAAAACAACAGCCACAGATGAAGCCGAAAAAACAGCACAAACGGCCGAGACCAAAGAGGAAAAAACAGAAGCCGCTCCTATCAAACGCTATGAATTGGGTGATGCCGTAGCCGATTTCAAGCTCAAAAACGTAGATGGCAAGATGGTCAGCATGGCCGATTATCCCGAGGCCAAAGGCTTTGTGGTGATTTTCACCTGCAACCACTGCCCCTTCTCTATCGCTTATGAGGACCGCATTATCGCCTTGGACAAAAAGTACAAGGAGCTGGGCTATCCCGTTATCGCCATCAACCCCAACGACCCGGAGGTAAATGCTGATGATAGCTACCCCAAAATGCAGGAACGAGCCAAAGAAAAGGGCTTTAGCTTTCCTTATCTATTTGATGAAGGCCAAAATGTTTTCCCTCTTTTTGGCGCCACCAAAACGCCTCACTGCTTTTTGCTCAACAAAGAGGGCGATGCGCTTAAACTGGTTTATAAAGGGGCTTTTGACGATAGCAAAGAAGCCGAAGAAGTAAGCAAAACTTTCTTGGCCGATGCCTTGGATGCCTTGCTCAAGAATGAAGCGCCCAGCCCCAATAGCACTCTCGCTTTTGGCTGTAGCATCAAAACTAATGACGAAAGCAAAATTGCCGAATAAGCCGTTCTGCTCTCAGCATTAACCAGTTTGCCTAGTGTCTTTAAGATGCTAGGCTTTTTTTATGTTGTTTTGGGGCCTCCTGCCTGCGGCAGGCGCTACGTTCCGCAGCTCGCTATTCGCTCGGCCCTGCAGCGGCTGCGCCGCTTTGGTCTGGCCTGCGGCCACTGCTGCACATCGCTAGGCCGCTCAACTATAGTTTTCAAGCTAGTCTTTTCGCTTCGGCCAGTCTGTTTAAAATTCTGTGTTTCTCCTTTTTGCTGCCTAGGGACTGCTAGAACGACGGAAAAGGCTAAGAAAAAGTGAGGTCGAGCTAAGAAGTCAGCAGCTCGAGCTAAAGAAAAGTGAGGTCGAGCTAGAAAGCCAGCAGCTCGAGCTAAGGAAAACTGAGGTCGAGCTAGGAAGCCAGCAGCTCGAGCTAAGGAAAACTGAGGTCGAGCTAGGAAGCCAGCAGCTCGAGCTAAGGAAAACTGAGGTCGAGCTAGGAAGCCAGCAGCTCGAGCTAAAGAAAACTGAGGTCGAGCTAGAAAGCCAGCAGCTCGAGCTAAAGAAAACTGAGGTCGAGCTAGAAGGCCAGCAGCTCGAGCTAAGGAAAACTGAGGTCGAGCTAGAAAGCCAGCAGCTCGAGCTAAAGAAAACTGAGGTCGAGCTAGAAGGCCAGCAGCTCGAGCTAAGGAAAAGCTAGGTCGAGCTAGGAAAAAGTTAGCTCCCTGGACTAATTGTTTAAGTTCCCTTACTAAATACTTTAACGAATCCATAACAACAATTAAAACGGAAATCCTAGCATAGGGCTCGCTAAGTCAGGGAGTTAGGCGGACTAGCAGAGGGGCAAAAAAAGAGGGGCTTGAGGTCAATTATTTAAGCAAAAAGGTAACAAAATCAAGTTTTGTACGTAAAATAATTATATCATCATAAAAACGGCTAGACTTATGAAATCGAACACAGCACTTCATCTCAACCTACATCATGCAATTTCTCAGCAGCTGCTTGTTGCTTTTCGTTATAATGACCAAGATGATTGGCGAGTTGTGGAGCCCTTTTGTTTGGGTTTGACAAGAGCTAATAATTGGGGTTTGCGGGCATTTCAGCGTTCGGGGCCAGTGGGTTCAAAAACCAGTTGGAAGCTATTTAATTTGGATAAGGCGCAAGACTTGCGGGTATTGAGCCAGCAATTTTCGGCGGAGGTACGGGAGCAGTACCGAGTGGGCGACAAACAGATGCAGACTATTTTCCGTCAGTTATATTAGGATCAGCCCAGCTTTAGGGGCATAGAAAAAGGGACTCCCGAAGATATCGGGAGTCCCTTTTTGGTCCAATTGCAGCAGGATTGGGGCTGGCGCAGCCAGCCTGGCCGCAGGCCAAATGGCCCAGCGCTGCGCAGCCGTGGCCCGCAGGGCCAGACCAAAGCCGCCAAAGGCGGCTGCAGGGCCGAGCAGACCTGCGAGCGGCGCAGCATAGCGGCGGCCGCCCCAAATTGAAGGGCGGCCGCGGGCCCCAAATCCTTAGAAATAGAAACTTAGTGTAGCACGGACCGAGAATTTTTGGGCATCTTGATTATCGAAATAGCTGAGGCGCCAGAGGGCATCGACACGGATCACCTTAAAGATATTTTCGATACCGGCGCCGACTTCCATATAAGGGCCCTGGTTGAAGCTGCCGTAATAGGGGCCACCATTATCTTGATGATTTAGGGCATTGGCTTCTTGATTTTCTTGGCTCAGGCTGCCCCAGACGCCGCGGAAAAAGGCGACCTCTCTCCATTTTAGTTTGCGGATTAGGGGGATACGGTTGAGGAAAAAGCCATCGAAATGTTGGACCGCGCGGACGCCCACCCAAATATCGCTCACAAACTCGAAGCTATTCATGAGGTTATAGGATTCTGGATTATAGAAATAGGCCTCATTACCGGGGTGGCTTTCGAGTAAAAGATAAGGCAGGCGGCCAAAGACTTTTCCGCCTTCGATGCGGTAAGAAAACCAGCCTACAGGGCCAACATTGAACCAATGCGAGATTTCGGCGCTGATGCGATGATAATTGTATTTGCTGCCCAAAACGCCCTTGATACCGGCCAGATAAGAGAGCTCGATAATGGGGAATTCTGTCCCGATAGAAAGGTCGCTAAAATAGCTACGCAAAAGTTTTTCCTTATAGGCATAGCGAAACTTGAGGAGGATTTCGGTGGTCGTAACTGCCGTATCGATTTTTGTATAATCGTTGGCATCGGGATAATAGCGGAAATTGAAGCCTCTATCGGAGCGGCTAAAAATGGCTCCTTGCGGGATCATATTTCGGTGAATGACCGCTAGGCGATTGGAGAAGCCTCTTTTATAGGTATGTTGATAATAGGCCTTAAACTCCTTAACGGCCAGCATTTTGGCGGGCACATCTCGGCGGAGGAAGCCCGCAAAAAGGCCTTGACTGGGAGTTTGTTCGCTATTTCGGTTATCGAAAAGGACATCGTTAATATATTTTACGCCAACTTCTCTTCTTTTGAAGCGATTGAAAACATATTGGCCCTCTAGGCGGTACTTCCAGCGTTTATCGCCAAAGCCGTAGGCCCCATAACCGTAGAGGCGCAACTTTTTGGAGAACTGCGGGCCTGTTCCGACACCAAAGCCCAGGCGGATTCCTTCAATATCATTATAATTAAAGACAGAGCCATAAGGGCCGAGGTAGACTGGGCCGACCTCTAGGAAGCCCGTAGAGATGGTAGACAGGAGCTTGGCAGCCGTTTGATAAATGGGGACTGTTTTGATACTATCGACCATTTTATAGACCGCTTTTTCGTTATCCGTCAACTTTTCGTGTCGTTGTTCGGACCAGAAGCTATCGGCTTTTTCTAGGGCGATATAATCTATATCCTCGGGATCTACCTTTTTATAGGTTTTCTCTAATTCTTCTTGGCCAATTTGAAAATCCTTATACATCAGAGTTTTTCGACCGATGACCCCCATCATCTTTTCTCGTTTTTTGCTGAGGGCAAAATCGATCACTGTTTTTTCCTTATAGGGCAGCCAGATGCTGTCTTGCTGTTTATATTCGGCATAAATGAGCAGGCGATTGACCAGATTGACATTTACGTCCTCGCTCATTCTCATATTGACGATTTCGAGGCCATAATTTTCTACAGAGACCCAGAAGTCGCCATAGAACGTATTTTCGCCTCGGCGTTTGGGTTTAAACTTGAGCTTATAGGACCATTCGTCTTCGATATGAGTAGAATCGATAATATAATACTCATAGAAAAAGAGGCCATTATTGGCAAAGGGGCTAATAAACTCCTTACCGAGGACCGTAATATAATTATCGTAGAGATCGAACTCATCGTGCATTTGGCCAATAAAATCCACCACCGTTGAATTTTCTACCCCGGAGACCTTTTGGGCCTTGAGCAGTTCTTTTTTGCCCTTGCCATTTACATAAAAGACATCATAAATTCGCTCGGCCACATAGGCGGGCAAAAAGGGTTTGACATCGGAGGTAGAGTCGATATTTTCGAAAATAAACTGCAGATCCTTAAACAAAGGGCTATCCTTCATTTTGGGATCAATATTATTGAGGTCCAATTCGGTTTTAGAATAGCACTCCACCTGATAATTATCAAAGTTTTTGCGCTTATTGCGCTCCTTATTGGCCACAATGCGTCGGACCACCTCATTAGCGGGATTTTCTCCGGCCAGCACCATGACCGTTTCTAGTTCTACAGAGCTACTTTTTAGGCGAAAATTGATGGAGAGTTCTGTCTGCGTCTTATCGATTCGCTTCATCAGATTATCGTAACCCACCGAGGCTGCCATAATCGTATCGCTGGGTAGGTTGGCCAGTTCCATTTCGATGCGGTACTTGCCCTCCACATCAGAGGTGACTCCCATGGGGATATCGCCAGGAATAAATACACTACAAAAGGGGACACCTTCTTCGGTATCATCATCAATTACCTGCCCTGTAATGAGTATTTTCTGGGCCATCAGGAGGGGGGCCCAAGCCAAAAAGGCAAGAAGAAAAAGATTACGCATAAATAAATCTTAGGGTTTAGTCAAAAACGACTTTCTAATTTAGCGAAAAAATGGGCTTAGCGAAGAAGTTAAATGGACATAATGCTTTTTTGTACCGCCCAAGCCAGATTTTTTTCCGATTAGTCCGTAACAGAGCTGCTAAATTGGAGTTTTAGAAAATAGCCAGCAAAGGGCGGCGTCAAATTCCCCATTTGGCCCTATCTTTGAATTTTTCATTTTGTTTTTCTTAACACGCTTAAACAAATACCCTATGCGTAATCTCCTTCTGCTTTGCCTTAGCCTTTTCTTGGTCGAGGCCGCCTATGCACAACCTCAGAAGCTAGTAGATCAGCTTAAAAACCGAGAAGAAATTAGTTTTATGGGCCGTAGCAGCTTCTCGATGAAGCAAAATTCGGGGCCAGAGCTGGTCAAGAGTTTGGCCTTTAAGCTACATGAGTCTTTGGTCAAAAAAGAGCTAAAGAACATCAGTTCTGCGGGCCTACCTAATTCTCCAGATCCAGCGCAGTGGATGGCAGCTTATCCGCAGCGGGATGATGAGGTCTTTTCTTTTAACCCCACAACAATGGAAGAAGAAAAGCATGAAGCCAAGACCGAAGTAAAGCCCACAGATTTTAATGACTTTAATATTTTGGCCTTGATCGCCTACAACAAAAAGACGCATCAATTTGAGTACTACCCCTATGCGATTCGTCCTGTTTTAGCGGCTGCTGAAGGCGTAAATTACAGCCCTATTCAGATTGATATTGCTCAGGGGAGCATGGTCCAAAACCAAAAGCGCCGCATGAGTTTTTCGGGCCAAATTGATGGACTAAATGCAGAAATTGAAATCATAGAATATAAAGGCAAAGATATGGGCCTAGGCGATGTCTTGCAGGACCAAATCGGGGCCTTAGAGCAGCTATCGATCAAAAGCCTAGCGGGTAAAGAGATGGATCAGGAAGGTCGTTTGGTCCTCCAAAAAGAAATTAAATTGGCGGGGGGTGTAGCCAGCCTTGACCCAGCTAGCATGCAAGAAAAGCTGATGTATCAAGTGGCGCCTCAAATTATCCTTGATTTTAGCCGTGGGGTCTTCTACAGCAAAAACCAATCGGTCAAAATCCAACATATTGAAAAAGAAGAATTAGGCTATTGCCTACCCTTCTAAACTGGGCCATGACAGCCCTAGAGAGCGCCTCCAAGAATATTGGGGGCGCTTTTGTTTTGCCCTGAATAAAGCGTAACTTCAGGCCTAAAGATCAAACTCCTTTAAAAAAACATATCTAATGCAAGAGGTACAATTTGAAGATGCTTTGGACTATGCCAAAGCCCAGGATGTCAGTGATCCCCTAGCGCATTTTCGCCCCCAATTTCATTTCCCTAAACAGGCAGATGGAAGCCCTATTATTTATCTTTGCGGCAATTCTTTGGGCCTACAGCCCCGCCTTGCTCAGCAGCTGATGCAAGACGAAATGGAGGTCTGGAAAGAATTGGCCGTAGAGGGCCACTTTAAGGCCGAGCGCCCTTGGATGACCTACCATGAAGAGTTTAGCCGACAGCTTTCTCCTATTGTGGGGGCCTTGCCCAAAGAGATTACCGTCATGAACACCCTAAGCGTCAATTTGCACCTCATGATGGTCTCTTTTTATCGGCCCACAAAAAGCCGCTACAAAATTGTGATCGAGGGTGGGGCCTTTCCTTCGGATAAATATGCCGTAGATTCGCAGCTGCGTTTTCATGGCATTGACCCTCAGGATGGCTTGATTCAGCTACGCCCTCGTATGGGCGAAGACCATCTGCGGACCGAAGATATTTTGCAGGCCTTGGAGCGAGAAAAGGACAGTATTGCCTTGGTCATGCTTAGCGGAATCAACTATTATACGGGCCAGTGTTTTGATATGCAGTCCATTACGAAAAAAGGCCATGAAATTGGGGCTATGGTGGGCTTTGATTTGGCCCATGCTGCGGGTAATGTCCGCCTTCAGTTGCATGATTGGGGGATGGATTTTGCCGTTTGGTGCCACTACAAATACCTCAACTCGGGCCCTGGCTGCATTGCTGGCGCCTTTGTGCATGAGCGCCACCTCAACCGCAAGGATTTGCCTCGTTTTGAGGGTTGGTGGGGCCACCACAAAGAGAGCCGATTCAAAATGCCCGCTACTTTTGAGCCTGCCCCCAATGCCGATGCTTGGCAAATTAGCAATGCGCCCATTTTGGCCATGGTGCCTATGCGGGCTTCTTTGGCCCTCTTCAATGAGGCGGGCATGGACCGTTTGCTGGCCAAGAGCAAAAAACTAACGGCCTATCTGGAGTTCCTGCTCAATCAGCTGCCCACCGACCGCATCCGTATCCTGACGCCCAAAGCCCCCAAGGACCGAGGCGCTCAGCTCTCTATTCAGGTAAAAGGGGCCGACCGCAGCCTCTTTGATGATTTGGTCAAAAATGGCGTGATTGGTGACTGGCGAGAGCCCGATGTGATTCGCATTTCTCCCGCGCCCATCTACAACTCTTTTGAGGATGTTTACCAGATGGTGCAGATTCTAAAAAAATGTCTGCAGCTCTAGTTGCTGCTTTTTGATTTATTGTTTTGGGGCCCGCGGCCGCCTTGGCTTTGCCAAGGCGGCCGCCGCTATGCTGCGGGGCTCACAGGTCTGTTCGGCCCTTCGTTTTTTTTCGCTATGCTCAAAAAAACTCGGTCTGGCCTGCGGCCACCCCTGCGCAGCGCTGGGCCGCTCATCCAATGAGTAAGCTCTAAATTACCCGCTTCGGCCCTTTAAATTTAATGCGTATTAGAGGACCAAAGGGCCGAAGCCGACTATTTTGCGCAGGCTTTGCAGAGGAGCGGATGAGCGCTGCGGAGCGGGTGGCCCGAAGGGCCAGACCAAAGGCAGGCTTTGCCTGCCTGCAGGGCCGAGCAGACCTGCGAGCCCCGCAGCATAGCGACCCGAGCGAAGCGAGGGACAGCCCCAAGATTAAGCACAAAAACTAGCAGATAGTGACAATCAACAAGGTAACTTATAGGCCTATAAAATAAATTAACAATTCATTAACTACCAGAATGCGACTAATCTGCTCGTCTTTCTATTAAAATAAAGCTTATTTTTGAAGTTAATTTTTTCTAACCGCTAAGCAGTTCACTACTGCTTACTATCTAATTTCATATGCAAAAACTATCGATTCAAATTTTCATGCTGTTTTGCTTGAGTCTTTTGAGCTTCTCGGTTTCGGCCCAGTTGACAGAAGATTTTGAGGGCAGCATTCCGCCTACGGGTTGGGCCATTTTTGATAATGGCAATGGGACCGCCCAATCTTGGCAGGCCTCTACGACCTCCAATACGGGAGCCCAAGCGGCTTATGTCCGTTATGAGTATGTAACGACAGGAACCGCAGTAGACTGGATGGTCACGCCTTTGGTAAATATTACGGCTGGGGCTAGCGACTTGGCCTTTTATCAGCGCCAATTTTATGGCTCGGATTATGGGACCATTTATACCATTCGGGTATCTACCACATCTCAGACCGACACCACTACTTTTACGACCATTGACACCCAATCGGAGCTTGATTTTGGAACTAGCTACACCCCTAAGTTAGTAGATCTTAGCGCCTATATTGGCCAATCTGTTTATGTGGCTTTTGTGATGGAGCAAGACGGTGGCGACAACTGGTATATTGATGATTTGAGCATTGGAGCGCCTCCCTGTTTGGATCCTTCTGCGGTAACGGCCAGCAACATTACAGCCAACTCGGCAGATATTAGCTTTAATGCCAATGGCGCGCCTCAGGCAGAGGTGGCCCTAGTGGCAGCAGGAGCTGCGGCCCCTACTTCAGGAACGGTAACAAGCAGCAACCCCTTTAGCGCTACGGGTCTGGCTGATGGAAGCAGCTATGACATTTATGTCCGTGGCCTTTGTAGCGGTGGTGGCAACTCTAACTGGGTAGGTCCAATTAGCTTTACCACCTCTTGCTTGGGCGTACAAGGCGATATGGCCAATGATGCTTTTGTCATTAGCACGCCTAACTTTAACCAAGCTGGAGCGACTGACTCTTGCTATACGAATACGGTGGGCAATAGCTCGGCAGACGTATGGTTTCAGTATGTAATTCCCAGTTGTACCGACTCGCTTTACATTGCTTTGGATAGCTCTGACTTTGACACTTACCTCCGTGTTTTTGGGGCCGATACAACTACCTCTTTGGCCGTAAATGATGATGGTGGAGCGGGAGCTACCTCTCGCCTAGCATTGAGCATTTTGAACAATGCCAACTTTAATTCTGGCGACACGATTTATATTGTAGTAGAAGGCTTTAGCGGCAATGAAGGAAACTACGTCCTTGATGTACAAGCCACCACAAGCAGCTCTCCTGCTGGAGATTGGGCCAATACGGCTATTGGCATCAGTGCGCTTCCTTTTGTGGCCAACAATGCCACTAGTTGCTACAGCAATACGGCTGGCCAAGCCGCTGCTGACGTTTGGTTTGAGTACATTGTTGAAGACTGTCTAGACTCTATTCTCATCTCTTTGGCAGGCTCTGACTATGATTCTTACCTAAACATCTATGCCGCCGATAGCAGCACGATTCTGTTTAGCAATGACAATGGCGCAGGCAACAATAATGCAGCCTTGAACATTGCGGTTGGGGCAAGCATCAATAGTGGCGACACCATTTATATTTTGGTAGAAGGTGCGGGCACTGCTAGCGGAAACTTCCAGCTAGATGTACAGCCTGTATTTGCTTCTCTTGCCGGAAACACCATCCAGCAGGCTATTAGCTTCAATAGCTTCCCCTTTAGCAATTCTGGAGCAACCACAGGTTGTTACCAAAACACGATTGGAAACAGCTCTGCGGATGTATGGTTCCAGCATGTACTAGACAACTGTACAGATACTCTATTCATCAGCTTGGATAGCTCTGACTTTGATACTTATCTCCGTGTTTATGCGGCTGATGGAACTACTCAGTTGGATTACAATGATGATGGTGGACAAGGAACTACCTCTTACCTCCTTCTCGATATTGTTAATGATCCTAACTATAATGGAGGAGATACCATCTATATCTTGGTAGAAGGTTATGGTTCTAGCACGGGGAACTACGGACTCAACATTGATGCGGTACGTTGTGATCCTGCAGTTAGCGCCACCGTAGTGGTGAATGGTCTACAGACGACTTACTGTAATGCCAACAACATTCCTAGTCCACAAATGGTCATCTACAATGGTGGAAACAGCGACTTGGCCATGGTTCCTTATACCGTGACGCTAAGCACCCTACCCTTTACGATTGCTGTAGACACAGCCTACAACATTCCTATGGATGATTCTGTAGTGATTAGTCTACCTGCCTTCCCTTCTGCTTCTGGAAACGGAATCTTTGAGGTGAGCATTGATGTTCCTGGCGATTATGACCTCAGTGATAATGTCTATACTCAGGTATTGGCGATTTCTAATACGGTTTCTACGGTTTCTGCTGTAGATGTAGCTTGTCATGGAGATGCAAACGGTAGTGCTACGGCTATGGGCCAAGCGGGTATTGCCCCTTACAGCTATATTTGGGATGCCAATGCGGGCAGCCAAACTACGGCTACAGCTACAGGCCTCAATGCCGGAACTTATAATGTGACCATTACAGATAGCATTGGCTGTGGCACACAAAATAGCGTTCAAATTACGGAGCCTACAATTTTGACCGTAGATGCAGTCAATAATAATGATGGTACCGCTACGGCCAGCGTTTCTGGTGGAGTAGCTAGCTATAGCTACGATTGGTCTAATGGCTCAACTACTGCTACAATTCAGGGGGCAGGACTACAAACTGTTATTGTTACCGATGCCAACGGTTGCTCGGCTAGCGATACGGTTACTATTGTTGTAGCCGTTACGGGCATTGAAGGATTGGAGCAAATGAGCATTTTCCCCAATCCGGCTCAAGATTATGTAAACCTTAGCTTTGAGTTGACGGAAAGCCGTCAGCTTCAGCTACAATTGGTAGCCCTAAATGGCCAAGTGGTTTATACCCAAAGCCTAAATGTTGTTGGGCAGCAAAACTTGCGCATCAATACGCAAGAGCTTGCTCCTGCTATGTATATGCTCCGCATCATTGATGAAAAGAGCCGTACGCAGCATACCGAGCCTATCGTTATTCAGCGATAAGCAGCTCACTCATTTAGCGATTAAATGAGTAGCATAAAGTTGGCCCCCAAGACAAAATGTCTTGGGGGCCTTTTTTTATTTTTATTGGCGCCAAACTGGCTCCACCTCTCTCAAATTGGGTTTTACATAAACATCATCAATTTTGTCAATAATTTTGGGGAGCAAACCTTTGACTAAATTTTGCCGCTTTTCATTCCAATGTGCGGCCGCTTTTTCAAATTCCTTAGATTTTTCGTCCTTCATCCAGTCTTCCCAGGGGTTGCTTCGGCCCTCTAGGGTTTGGCGCAAGCCCTCAAAGAGGTTTTTAAAGAGCATGCTCGCCAGGCGGTAGCGCTCTAAGAGCGCGTCTACCTCTTGGATTTTGGCCGAAATGGCCTTGATCTGCTCTTCTTTTTCTTCCTTATTGGTCGAAAACTTAAGGAGCTGCTCAAAATGCTTGTCTACGGCCTGGCTCAATTGTTTCATGGCCCCTTTTTCATTATCTAGTACCTGATGGATAAAATCGGCATCTTGGGCCAATTCGGGATCCACCAAAGCAATATATTCGGCCAGTAGTTCTTCGGCGTCTTGGCTGAGGGCCCGCATCCGCAAATTGACATTTTTCCAACTATTAGAATGATGGTCCAAAGAGGCATACTCGGCCTCTACAATAGAAAAGAAAGCCGAAAAATGCCGATACTTCTTCTGCCCCGTTTGGATCAAAGAATCATTTTTGGCCTGTATAGCAGGGTCCAATTGGTAGACCTTTACATCATGCTTACCTCTCAGGCCATCCAAACGGACATTTTCCAAAACGACTTCCTTAAAGGGTTTGTACTTGGCCTCAATATTGGCTCGGCTAAATAAGCTAGAAAAGACGCCCTTAAAGCTGTTAATCACACTTTTTAGCTTACCCCCAGTTAAAATATTGCCTACATCGGCCGCAAAATTGAGCACCTTGCCCGCTCTAGACCTTCCCTTTACCAAGTCGGTATTATACTGTTGTCTTTGCAGCTCAAACTCCGCTTGCAAATCCTTGATATAATCTTTTTGCGCCAAATCGGATAGGTCTTGCATGCTGCCCAACCAGTCGTCAAATTCTTTATAGGCCAAGGGATTGGCCATTTCGCTGCGCTCATGAAAAATATCATAAATTTGTAGCGAGATATCTATATGGCCCACATAATTATAAACATTGCCAATAGTTTGCACCTCGCTATAGTAAATATCCTTTAGCCGCCTAGCCGATTTGGCATAGCTCTGATGCTCTGCTTTGCGGATACTCTCCAAAATATTTTCTTCAATCTTGACTTTCTCCACTTCTAAAATCCGAGAGGTTTGTATCCGATTAAAGTCAGTTTGTGACAATTCTTCTAGCTCAATATTGTCGATCAGTAGCTCCCCAGATTCATAGTCCTGAATGCTCATTTTCACTCGGCTCAAATTGCTCAGATCTAGCTCATCTAACTGAATAGGATTGGGAAAGCAAATGCTGCTATTGCTCTTGATGTCTTGGCTGCTATACTCCGACCATTTTTTATCTTCTTCAGAATAATAGCTGTACACCATCCGAAAACCTCGGCCGACGCTCACATTTTGTACCCGATAATCAAAGCGCAAGCTCCCAATTCCATAGGGCGATTCGGGCAAGCGCAGCTCTAAACTAGCGCCATTGCCCAAAAGCAAAAGCGCCGGATTATCGGCCTGACAGCCAGAGGGAATAATGGCCGCAGAGCCCTGACAATGCAGGCCCTTGACCTTTTCTAGATCTTCTATGGTATCAAAGTTTTCCGTCAAAAGCAGCTTTTGGGCCTTCAGGCTGCTCAGGCTTAAAAGGAACAAACAGAATAAGATGTTTTTCTTCATTTTTAGTATCTTGATTTTTTGGGGCCTCCCGCCTTCGGCGGGCGCTACGTTCCGCAGCTCGCTGTTCGCTCGGCCCTGCGCCGCTTTCAGCGGCTGGGTCTGGCCTGAGGGCCACTGCTGCACATCGCTAGGCCAAAGGCGTCCTTCCTTGCGAGCCATTTAAAAGATAATTTATGCTAAGTTTCTGGGAGAAAGAACAATTTTTCGCACCGCAGGACATCGTCATTGTTGGTGCAGGTTTAGTAGGACTAAATGCGGCCCTAAAATTAAGGCAGCTCCGGCCAAAAGCTAAAATATTGGTCCTAGAAAAAGGACTTTTGCCTGCTGGGGCCAGTAGTCGAAATGCAGGTTTTGCATGTTTTGGCAGCCCTGGCGAGCTCTATGAGGACCTTAAATCGCATAGTTGGGCAGAACTAGAGGAGCTTTTATATCAACGTTATTTGGGCCTGCGTTTATTGCGAGAAACCCTAGACGATCAAAATATCGCCTATCAGGGCGGGGGCAGCCTAGAACTCTTTAGGGCCGAAGAAGAGGCCCAATATCAGGCTATTTTGGACCAACTGCCCAGCTTTAACAAGCGCTTGGCTCCCCTTTTTGAGGGCCGATCGCTATTTAGTCCCTTGGCCAAAGATGCGCTAAAAAAAGAAGGTTTGCAAAATTTTTCTAGGGCTTTAGAGAATAGCTTAGAGGGCCAAATAGATACGGGGAAAATGATGCGGACCTTGGTCCAGAGAGTAGAAATGGCAGGCATTAGTATTCGTTGGGGGGCCGAGCTTTTGGATTGGGAACAAGGGGCTAGGGGGCTTTGTTTAAATCTTCGTTTTGGTCCAGAACAACTAAGACTATACAGCCAGCAGCTCTTAATTTGCAACAATGGCTTTGGTCCTCGCCTATTGCCTGATTTGGCTCTACAGCCAGCTCGGAACCAAGTAATTTTGAGCGAGCGCATTCCCAATTTGGCCCTAAAGCGGCCCTGCCATGCTCAGGCGGGCTATGTTTATTTTCGGCCCATAGCTGGGCGGATATTACTGGGTGGTGGGCGACATCTGGACCCTATTGGAGAAACTACCGATGAACTAGGGCAAACGGCAAAGATTCAGGACTTTTTAGCCGATTATTTAGAGAACGTATTGGGCCAAAAAGTAGGCATTAGCCAAAGTTGGTCGGGAATACTGGGCGTAGGGCCACAGAAAAAGCCCCTTTTGGGCCAAAGCGAAGCAGGGGTATATTATGCCCTGCGTTTGGGGGGAATGGGCGTAGCCTTGGGCAGTTTATTGGGCCAAAAAGCGGCTAACTTATTAAGTCAATAGTCTGCATTTGCGGTTTGCAGGGCGCAAAGCGCCCGCAGGCCTAGCGATGTGCAGCAGTGGCCGTCAGGCCAGACCCAGCCGCTTTCAGCGGCGCAGGGCCGAGCGAACAGCGAGCTGCGAAACGTAGCGGCCGCCGCAGGCGGCAGGCCCCAAAATAAAAACAGCCTACAAAATCAATTGCAGGCTATTTTTTTATTTCAGTAGAGCTGGCATTAAGTAATATCCATCCAGAGTTCGCCAGTTTTGATAACGTGGATAGCCCAAACGAGGACCACAGAAATGACTAGGCCGAGGGCGGCCTTACCGATATCGCGGAAAACCATGCGGTGCATATTGCCATCGGCCCGGCCTTCTACGGCAATGCGGATACCATATTCGCGGCCAGCGAGCAGGCCCAAAAAGACCCAAGTGGTACTCATGGGTACGCGGTTGAGCTCTTTAAAAAAGTAGAGCACCACCCCATAAATACAGTCTACAAAAGTGGCTGAGCGGATATCGCTAGTATTTGTTTTTGACTTAATAATACCTTGGATAGCGCCTCCTTGTTTCTTGAAAATATAGCCTAGAAGGAGTAAGAGCCAGCCGAGGCTAAGCGTCATTTCTAGGGCGCTAATTTGGCGGGGGAGGTAGACATAAATATTGGCAAAATCTTGAATTAGCCATTGGGTCCAGAGAAAACCCGTAGAGCCCCACTGCAGAACGGTCCAGAAAATCTGGCTCTTCTTGCTAATTTCGGGGTTGCGCAAAAAGTAGCGCTCCGTAAATCGAGAAACCAGCAAGTAGAAAACCAGGCCTGTCCCGAAGGCGACGCCATAGCCAATTAGAGATTTAATAATCATGGGCGTGAGCCCTTTGGGGAGAAAAAAAGTAAGGATCAGGAAAGAGGTACTAACGGGGATGCCTAGGCGGGTAACAACTAAAAGGACTAGCGGTGGGAGGATATACCACCAGCTCATATCTTGGATAAAGGGGTATTTGGGGTTGTCTAAGCTAAATTTATCGGGGTCTCCGATTAGGCGGCCGTAAGAAACGTCTCCGCCATGCGTGTACCAGCCGTAAAGAAGAGTGACAGTAAGAATACCGCCAGCGAATAGCCAAAGGACCCACCAGGGGCGCTTTTCATTAGAGCTGATAAATGTTCCAAGGGTTTGGATAACATCATTGCCGATGACCGAGTAGGCCGCTAGGGCAAAGCCGAGATAGATGTATATTTCTGGCATTTTGTGATATAGATTAGTGCATCAAAAAGTCTTTGGCTTTAGGAGGCTCAAAATGCAATAATAATTTAGCGGCTAAGGGAATAAAAGCATTAAGTAATTGTTAATTTGATTAGCCTAAAAAAAAACTTAGCCAGCCTTTTAAGCTAGCTAAGTTTTCTAATTTCCTATGTGACTTTGGTCCTAGTAATCTACACTAATTAGTGGTCGTCTTTCTAGGCCCAATTTATCTATAGTTGCCTGAGAGAGTTCGCCTTCTTCAGGGTTGATGCCATAATCTTTTTGGAACTGGCGGAGGAAGCGGCGGGTGGCCTCATCATAGTCTCCGGTTTTGGGTAATTTATAGCCGAGCTTGCGCAAAGCCTCTTGAATTTCGTAGGCGGTGGGGGCATTAAATACGCCAAAGGGGCAGACAACTTCCTGCCAGCTTTGCCATTGGCCTGGGGGCAAATAACGCAATTTTTCGCCAGCTTTGAGACTGGGTCTACCAGCAGATTCTGGAATAATTTCGATACGGCTTTTTTGCTTTAGGGTTTGTCTTTCGACCAACTCATAGACTGCGGGGATGATATGATCGGTACGGCTAGTATCCAAAATATCTTTGAAGGGATAAAAGCGGGTATTGACCACCTTATATTCTGGGGCCAATTTGACCAAGCAAGCGGCCACCTTATGTTTAGGTTCTTCATCTTGGCGGCAAATTTCGGAGACATCGGCGGGTCTCCACTCAGAAACGGGTTCTCGGAGTGTTAGAATTTCTGTACTCATAAAATAGTTGGTCGTATCGAAATTGCCGTTTAGGGCTGGCGAGACGAGAATACTATCTTGGGTCGTTTCGTATTTGGCGGGAACAAACTTGAGGTAATAGCCTTCATTTAGGTCATAGCTTTCTTCGCTATTTGCATTAGCCAAGCCAATGAAGTAAGTTTTGCCCAATTCAGCTTGTTTTCTTAGGCTTTCAAAGATATCTTGAGTTTGTGCCTGTATGCTTACCGTAACTAGAAAGCTAGTCAAGAAAAATATGTAAGTGTGTAGAGATAATTGCCCCATAAGCCTGCGGATTAAACGTATAGTGTTGGTCGAGAAGTTGGATGTCTGTTTGCGAGAACATTTTCTGAGGGAATTGGGGAGTATATCTTGTTCTTAGCAGTTTAACATAGTCGATTTCTTCTTAAGATCGACAGTTTAAAATCTTATTTATCGTATAAATATAATGAAACTAGGATTTTATCAGTTCATTTCCTTTAGATAAATTCGACGAACTAATTGATTTTTTCAAGGAAACTGATCCAATGCTTGCGCTCTTGGGCTGTTTTGGCCTTTCTGAGCAAGCGGGCGGCCAGCTGCCGACAAGGCGCTATGACTTCTTGTTTGGAGGCTCCATAAAGTTGGGCCTTCAAGAAATAGTCTAGGGCTTCTTCTTGCTGCTCTAATGCCATATAGGTTTGAGCGAGGGCTAATACCAGCTCTTTTTTTGCTTTTGTGACAAGCATTTTTTCTAAGATAGCAATCTTTTCTAAACTAGCCGGCATCTTTTCTATTTCGGTCAAAGATAAGGCCGTTCTTAACTTTTCTTTGAACAGTCGTTGAAAATTTTCTGTTAGTTTTTCTTTTCTTTTATGTTGACTACTACAAAAGAAAGAAATTTCTTCGCTAATGGATAGGCGAAAGAGCAGTTCTTGGCTGTCTAGGGGTTCTTGTTCTTGCAGCATAAAGAGGTAGGCAATATAAAGCAGGGCCGTTTGTTTTTTAAAGGCCTCTAGGGCTGCTATTTGCTCGGCCCAACTGGCTTGTTTTCCTTTTTCTAGTAGTGGCCATAGTGGGTTGGCTTCGGCTAGTTCGATAAAAGGGGCTTGGGCCAAACGGCTTTGCATCAGGGCACAATCTCCCAGAAAGCGAAGTGCCAACAGATTGGGCGGCTGCTGCTCCTCCCCTTCCCATATATATAGACTGCTGGCCTTTAGTAGAGCGGCCAAACAAGAGAGGTAATCTGCCGAGTCATAATGATGTGCCGCCTTTTGGGCCACTGCATAAAACATCTGCCAATAGTTTGAGCATCTAGAGTAATAGAAGTCCCTAAAGATAGAAAACTAAATGCCTCAAAAGCTATAAACTGAGGAAAAGCCCTGCAAAAAAAGAAATAATGATTAAGTTTGCAGCGCTTTTTTGGGCCTTTTGTTAAACAAAACAGTCCTTGCACCGCTTTATAGGTACATTTATTATTTTCACGACGATCTGAAGGAACAACTTATGGCTTTAGCCGGAAAAACAGGGGTTTTGCTTGTAAACTTGGGGACACCCGATGCCCCAACTAGAGGGGCTGTTTATCGCTACCTCAAAGAATTTTTATTGGATGGGCGGGTAATTGACATTAACCCTATTGCCCGAAATATTTTGGTCCGTGGCATTATTGCGCCTTTTCGCTCTGGCGCTTCGGCCAAGTTGTATCAAGAGCTCTGGACCGATGAGGGCTCGCCCCTAAAGGTTTTTGGCTATTTTCTCCAAGAGGAGGTCCAAAAACAATTGGGCGATGATTATATCGTAGAACTGGGGATGCGCTACCAAAATCCCTCTATCAAGTCGGCCCTCGATAAACTGATGGCCCAACAAATTAGCCGGCTAGTGGTGCTGCCGCTCTTTCCCCAATATGCCTCGGCCACTACGGGCTCGGTGCATGATGAGGTGATGCGTTTGCTCCGGCAAGAGCAAATTATTCCCGAAATTAGCTTTATCAATTCTTATCACGATCATCCCAAAATGATTGCCGCCTTTGTGGCCCGCGCCCAAGAACACAATATTGAGGACTATGATCATGTGCTCTTTTCTTATCATGGGCTGCCCAAACGCCAACTCGTCAAGGCCGACCGCTGCAACCACTGTATGAAAACAGCAGATTGCTGCGAAACGCTCAGCATTAAGAACCAACATTGTTATAGTGCCCAATGTTTTGATACTAGCCGCGCTATTGCCGAAGCCCTAAATTTGCCCAAGGAAAAATATAGCAATTGCTTTCAGTCTCGCCTTGGCCGAGACCCCTGGCTGGAGCCCTATACTAGCGATTTGCTCAAGGAACGCTATGAAAAAGGCGACCGCAAGATTCTGGTCTTTTGTCCCGCCTTTGTGGCCGATTGCCTAGAAACTACTATCGAAATCTCTGAGGAATATGCCGAGGAGTTTGAAGAAATGGGGGGCGAACATCTCCAACTGTTAGAAGGCCTGAATGATCACCCGCTTTGGGTGGAGGCTGTGGTGGAGCTGATCCAAGAAGCTTAAATAAGAAATGTCCCTAGCAGTTGCTGTTTGGGACATTTTTTTTGGGCCTCCGCAGCAAAGCTGCGGCGCTAGTTTGATTCATGAGGGTTTCAACCCTCATTTATATATAATCGCAAAGCGATACCACAGTTGCTGTGGGTTTTAACCTACAGTAAAACAGCCAGATCGCTAGGCCGAAGAGGACAGGCCCCAAGGGCCTGCGAAAACTACAATAAAAGCGCCTGTATAAAAAATGGCCCAAACGCCCCTAAGGGATTCCTTAAGGAATCCCGCAGAGGGGTGGGTGGGCGGGTCATATTAGCGAATGAGGAGCGCAGCGACGAATACCGCTTTTTATGCAGTCCTACAGGCCCGAAGGGCCGCAGGCTGAGGGATAGTAGGCAGTGGCCCACAGGGCCAGACCAAGGAGCGTAGCGACGCAGGGCCGAGCGAGCAGCGAGCTGCCGCATAACCCGACCCGAGCGAAGCGAGGGGCAGCCCCTAACCCTCAATTTCTAAAAGCTCTATTTGATAATCGGCTATCTCCTTGGCATTTTTTAAGGCCGTTTTGATTTGATAGGCCTTAATATAAGAATAGCGATTACTCAATGGCGAGTCTTTAGGGCCAATCAGCAGCAGCTCCTGCTTATCTATAGGCTGGCCGAGCTGATCTAGATAGATAATATTTGCCTTTAACTTTTGAATGGATTGGCTGGCCGACTGCTTGAGGCGCAAACTCAACTGATGATAAACAGAGTTGGAAAATTGATTATAGCTTAATTCACTAGCCACAGCCTCCGCCTTAAAGAAATACTTTTGGTTTAGCTTTTCGGGAAAAACCTTTAGGGATTTGGGCAGCATTGAGCTGAAGGTTTCCTTAATATTGACCAACTCTAGCTCCAACAAAATCTCTGTAACAGGAGGTGGGTCGCCATAGGCCTGATGCAGCTCTTGAATGGCCACATAATCGCCCATTTGGGCTCCTTTTGGAATATCAAAAGTGAGTGGGCTGCTCCAGAGCTTCTCGCCGTTTTGGTCCAAATAATGCACCCAAGCCACTACGCTCCCACTGCCCGAACTCAGGAGCTTGAAATAGCCCTTTAGATAATAGCTAAACTCCTTTTCCTCTGCCCGATAGATCGTTTCTAGCTCAGCAGACAAGCCCACAATCTCGCCATCTCCGGCAATCATACTGCCTTTTTCCCAACGGCTAGAAATCGACTGGCTGCTGCCGCTATAGGCTTCTCTTACGACCACTTCTGGAATCCCTTCTCGCTCTATTTCGCTTTCGCTGCTGTAGCCAGGCATTAGGACCAGGTAGGCAATAAGCACTCCCAAGACAATGGATAAGGAAACAAAAGCATTGATTCTTTTTTGCCTTTTGTCTTCTTCCTTTTTAGGGCGGCTTGGAGCAGGCCGTCCCAAATCAAAGTTAGGGGCCGCATTTTGGGCCCTAAAGGGCCTTTCTTCTTCTTTTAACTGTACCAAAAGCTGCATAGCTCTTTGGTCTTCTGGATTGAGCTGTAGCTGTCGCTGCGCCCATAACTTCACGGCCTTTTGGTCCGAACTATTTCCCTTTTCTTGAAAACAAATCAGATGCGCTTGGGCCATCAAGAGGGCGAGGTCTTCTCCCTGAGGGCGAATCAAGCGAGCCTGCTGCAGCTCCAACAAGGCCTCCTCTCCTAAGTCATGCTGAATATAGCCTTTGGCCCTACCGATAAAATCTTGGTAGGCCCCTTCTAATTTATCCCAATCCGTATAACTCAGGCCCATAGAAAGGCCCAGCTCTTTATATTCTTCTTGGCTAAAGCTTTCTTCCTCAATGCGGTTTTGCATTTGTTTTAGCTGCTCGAGCAAAGATTTTATTTGGGGATCCTGCATAAAAAATGGGAAATTCAGTGAACAATTTGGTCAAATCGTGATAGACGTCACCTTTTTTAAAAATAGTCTAAACTACTTTTGTTCATAGAGTGAACGCCTCAATAGAATTCTTGACCTCTTTTACACCAGTAAAGTACAAATTATTATGGATATCAAACAATTTATACCCGCTTTAGAGTGGCTTCCCAAATACTCCCAAAACGACCTAAAAGGCGATTTATCGGCAGGTTTGACCGTGGGCGTGATGTTGATCCCTCAAGGGATGGCTTATTCAATGTTGGCCGGCTTGCCTCCAATTTATGGACTTTATGCCTCTATTCTTCCGCTGATCATTTATGCTTTTTTGGGAACCTCACGGCAGTTGGCTGTGGGGCCTGTTGCTATGGTATCTTTGTTGGTTGCTTCTGGAGTAGGCGCCATTACTCAAGATCCTGATGAGTTTATTAAATTGGCTATCATGATGGCCCTAATGGTGGGTATTTTCCAATTCACCCTTGGGGTTTTACGCATGGGTTTTCTGGTCAACTTCCTTTCTCATCCGGTGATTAGTGGTTTTACCTCTGCCGCAGCCCTGATTATTGGATTTTCGCAGCTCAAGCATTTGCTGGGTATTGACCTAAAACGCTCGCATCATGTGCACGATATTATTGGACAAGCCATTGAGCGCGCTGGAGAAACCAATATGTATACCCTCATGATTGGCCTAGGCGGCGTGGCCATTATCTTGGCCCTCAAAAAGCTAAACAAAAAAATGGGGATCAATATCCCTGGCCCTTTGGTTGCCGTAGTTTTTGGTATCCTTACCGTTTGGGGCATGGGCCTTTTTGATGCCGGTGTTAAGATTGTTGGAGAGGTGCCCAGCGGTTTGCCTACCCCTCAAGTGCCTACCTTTAGCCTAGAAAACTTCCAGAAGCTTTTGCCGATCGCTTTGACGATCTCGCTAGTGGGCTTTATGGAGTCTATCGCTGTAGCTAAAGCCATTCAGGCCAAGCACAAAAATTATAAGATTGTCCCCAACCAAGAACTTATTGGTCTTGGACTAGCCAATATTGGCGGCTCTTTCTTGCAGGCCTTTCCCACTACAGGAGGGTTCTCTCGTACAGCAGTAAATGACCAAGCTGGAGCAAAAACTGGTGTAGCGGCTATTCTTTCTGCCGCCCTGATCGTTCTTACGCTGCTTTTCCTTACCCCCCTATTCTACTACCTACCCAAAGCCATTTTGGCCTCTGTAATTATGGTAGCCGTATTTGGCCTTATTGATTATAATGAAGCCATCCACCTCTGGAAGGCCGATCGCCGCGATTTCTGGATGCTCGTCCTCACTTTTGTAGCTACCCTTTCTTTGGGTATTGAGCAAGGTATTGGCTTGGGTGTTGTGGTTTCTTTGTTCAGCATTATCTACCAAACTACTCGCCCCCATTTGGCCATCTTGGCCCGCATTCCTGGCAGCAAGCACTACCGTAACGTAAAACGCTTTGACCGACTAGAAGAGCGCAGCGACTTGCTCATCCTCCGCTTTGATGCACAGCTTTATTTTGCCAATACCACTTTCTTCCGCGAAAGCATCGAGAAACTAGCCGAAGAAGCTGGCGAAGACCTCAAAGCGATTATTATCAATGCCGAAAGTATCAACGCTATTGATTCTAGTGCCATGCACGCCCTAGAAGATGTAGCCAAAGAGATTCAGGCCAAGGGCACTAACTTCTTTGTGGCCGGCGCCAAAGGCCCTGTTCGAGATGCCCTTTATCGGGGCCATATTATCGAGCATATTGGTACCGAAAACTTCTTTATTGATGTTCAGGCCGCTGTAGATGCCGCCGATGGCAAAGATGGCCGCGAACATGATGAATATGTACTCGAAAATAGCCTCTAGGCTGTTCTAATGTCTGTTGTTTAACGGCTAGTGGGAGCTTTCCTGCTAGCCGTTTTTTTATGCTTTTTCTGAAGGTTTTTGGGGCCTCCGCAGCAAAGCTGCGGCGCTACGTTTCGCAGCTCGCTATTCGCTCGGCACTTCGCCGCTGAAAGCGGCTAGGTCTGGCCCTGCGGGCCACTGCTGCACATCGCTAGGCCGCTCAACAACTATGTTTTAGCCGGGCCTTCCGCTTCGGCCACTGAAAAAGGTCCAATTGTTAGCAATAAGTTAAAGCACTAGCCTAATGAACTTATTCAAAGAGTTAAAGAATGACCTTTTTAGTATGGTTAATGATGCCCCAAACATCATTGACCATAGTTCAGCAGTCGTTGATGATGCCCCAAACATCATTGACCATAGTTCAGCAGTCGTTGATGATACCCCAAACATCATTGACCATAGTTCAGCCGTCGTTGATGATGCCCCAAACATCATTGACTATAGTTCAGCTGTCGTTGATGATACCCCAAACATCATTGACCATAGTTCAGCGGTCGTTGATGATACCCCAAACATCATTGACCATAGTTCAGCGGTCGTTGATGATACCCCAAACATCATTGACTATAGTTCAGCGAGGGACTGTTCGGGATTTTGTGTATTAGAATAAAATTTGGGCCTTTAGCTGGCTAGGATTTGGTTAATCCTTGTCTAGAAACCAGCCCTAATAATAATTCCAATAGCGTTTATTGGGATTATGCAAATACTTAAAGGCTCTATATCGGAGGCCTAGGCTTAGCTTCAGGCTGCTCCAGTCTACCCTTTGCAAAAAGAGTTCGTCTAGCTCGAAGAGTGGGGGATTTAGGGGCTGTTGTTGGCGATCTAGGGCAAAGAGTTGTCGGCGGCGGCTACCTTCTCGGCCAGAGCGGCCCCTGAAGTAGGCAAAATCGCTAAAGAGGGTCCATCTTTTATTGAGGCGATATTGCAGGCTAGCGCCTAGTTCTATGGCTCCGCCCACGGCTGGCGAAAAGCTCCAGCTATAGCGGTCCAGTTGTTCATTGGCATTGAGGGCTCCTCTTTGGGCGTTCCAGCCCCAAAGGACAAAGGCCCCCGCATTTAGGCGGAGTTGGAACTGTAGGCAGTGGCCGCCTTGAAAGCTCAGGCCGGGCATAAAATAAAGATTAGACCAATCTTGCGCTTTTGCTTCTAATAGGTTATACTGCTTTTTCCAGTTTTCATTTTGCTGGCCCAACTGCATATAGCCAACTTGCAACTGAGGGATCCAGAGGGGGTGTTGGCTAGAGCGGAACTGTATTCTAGCTTCGGTAAAAGCGCCATAGCTAGCCCCATCAGCGGCATCTGCTTGGTCCTTGAGTTGGGCAAAAGGGCCAATAGCCCAGGCGGCCCCGGCAGAGAGCGAGTACTCTGCTTTGAGCTGGAGCTTATAGCTTTTAGGGCCAATATTAAAGCGTTTAAACTGAGCAAATAAGGGCCTGTTAATCAAGGAAAAGGAAGCGATAAAAACAAGAAAACTCCATTTGAGCATAAGGCTAAATTTGTATACCAAAAAAATAGGAAAGTACTAGTAAAACTAGGACTTTTGCGGGGGGAAATACCCTAAGATAAGTTATAAAAAATAGCATAAAATAGCTATCTTGCAGACCGCTTAGAATTAAGGTTTCGGAGGCGGCGCAGCCGCCTGGCCTAGCGATGTGCAGCAGTGGCCCGCAGGGCCAGACCGAGCCGCTGAAAGCGGCGAAGGGCCGAGCAGACCTGCGAGCTGCGGAACGTAGCGCCGAGGAGCGAAGCGAGGCGGAGGCCCCAAAAGAAATAAAAAAATTAGTCTCAAAAGAGCGTTTTAGATATTATGAATCCAGAACAGAAAATTGTCCCTATTAACATTACAGACGAGATGAAGTCGGCTTATATTGACTACTCTATGTCTGTAATTATTTCGAGAGCCCTGCCTGATGTGCGCGATGGTCTCAAGCCAGTTCATCGCCGTGTGTTGTACGGTATGCATGAATTGGGTTTGGTACATAACAAAGCCCATAAGAAATCTGCCCGTATTGTGGGGGAGGTTTTGGGTAAGTATCACCCACATGGCGATAGCTCGGTATATGATACTATGGTGCGTATGGCCCAAGATTGGTCTTTGCGTTACACTTTGGTAGATGGCCAAGGAAACTTTGGTTCTGTAGATGGCGACAGCCCTGCGGCTATGCGTTATACGGAGGCCCGTTTGGCTAAAATCAGTGCAGAGATGTTGGCGGATATTGAGAAAGAAACCGTTGATTATCAGTACAACTTTGATGATACCTTGCAAGAGCCTACTGTTTTGCCCACCCGTATTCCCAACTTGTTGGTGAATGGGGCTTCGGGGATTGCTGTGGGGATGGCGACGAATATGTTGCCTCATAACCTGACCGAGGTTTGCGAGGGCATTATTGCTTATTTGCACAACAAAGAAATTGATGTAGAGGGCTTGATGCAATACATCAAGGGCCCCGATTTTCCTACAGGCGGTACTATATATGGTACGCAGGGGGTACGTCAGGCCTTTGAAACGGGCCGCGGACGTATTACTTTGCGAGGCAAGGCCGAAGTAGAGGAAGTGAATGGTCGCACAGCGATTATTGTGCGGGAAATCCCTTATCAGGTCAATAAGGCCAACCTCATTCAGAAGATTGCGGAATTGGTAAACAGCAAAAAGATTGAGGGTATTACGGACATCCGCGATGAGTCGGACCGCAAGGGGATGCGTATTGTGATTATTTTGCGCAGAGATGCCAATGCTCAGGTAGTATTGAGTAAGCTCTATAAATACTCGGCTCTACAAAGCTTTTTTGGGGTGAACAACATCTGTTTGGTTGATGGTCGCCCTCGTTTGTTGAGCTTGAAAGAACTGATTGTGGAATTTGTGAAGTTCCGCATGCAAGTGATTGAGCGCCGTAGCTTATTTGACCTTAAGAAGAATGAAGCCCGGGCGCATATCTTGATTGGTTTGTTGGCGGCTTTGGACCGTTTGGATGAGGTGATTGCTTTGATTAGAGCCTCTAAGAATGGGGAAGAGGCCCGAGAAGCCTTGATGAACTTTGACTTTTCGCCTAAGGGAGATGCTTTGGATAGCTTCTTGGCTGAATTTCCTTTGGAAGGGGGCAAACTATCTGAGAAGCAGGCCAAGGCTATCTTGGATATGCGTTTGCAGCGCCTTACGGGCTTGGAAAGAGACCGTTTGCAGGAGGAGTTTAAGGGCATCATGGCCGAAATTGAGGACCTTAAAGACATTTTGGCTCGTGCTGAGCGTCGAGAAAGCATCATTGAAGAAGAACTACAGGAAGTGGTGGCCAAATATGGCGATGAGCGCCTGACGGACATCACCCATGCTGCTGGAGAAATCTCTATTGAAGATATGATTAAGAATGAGCGAGTGGTGGTCACCATTTCTCATTTGGGTTATATCAAGCGCACGGCAAGTAGCGAATACCAGACCCAAAGCCGAGGCGGTAGAGGATCTAAGGCGGCGGCTACTCGTGATAAGGACTTTATGGAGCATTTGTTTGTCTCGAATACCCATGACTACTTATTGCTCTTTACCCAAAAAGGGCGTTGTCATTGGAAGCGGGTCTATGAGATTCCAGAAGGGGGCAAAAGCACCAAAGGAAGAGCCATTCAGAACTTTGTGGAGCTGCCAGAAGATGATAAAGTAAAGGCTTATATTGTCTTGAAAGATCTTAAGGATGATGAATTCTTGGATAACCACTTCTTGACCTTTGCCACCCGCAAGGGCTTGGTGAAGAAAACGCCTTTGCGGGCCTATTCTCGTCCACGTTCGGCGGGAATCAATGCCATTACCTTTAAGGAAGGCGATGAGCTGCTAGAAGTAAAATTGACCAATGGTAAGTCAGAAATTATGTTGGCGGCCAGCAATGGTAAGGCCATTCGCTTCTCGGAAGAAGATGTGCGTTCTATGGGCCGTATGGCTGCGGGCGTAAAAGGCATCAATATGGAAGAAGGCGTAGAGCTCATTGGCATGATTACCTTTGCCGAAGGCGAAGAGGAGAAAAAGATTGCCAACATCTCTGAAAATGGCTTGGGTAAATGTACGGAGCTAGAAGAGTACCGCATCCAAAGCCGTGGAGGTAAGGGAATCAAGACCATGCAATTGACCGAGAAAACGGGTAAACTGATTGCCATTAAGGCCGTTACGGACCGAGATGACCTGATGATTATCAATAAGTCGGGCTTGACCATTCGCTTTACGGTAGAGCAACTGCCAATCAATGGGCGCTCTACACAGGGCGTTAAACTCATCAACCTCAAAGGTGGCGATGCCATTGCCGATGTGGCCCTAATTAAGGATGCCGACCGCGGAGAAGAGGAAGATATGGTAGAAGAAGGCGAGGCAAGCAGCGATGAAGCTGCTGCTCCTACAGAAGAGTAGAATGCCTTTGATGGATAAATTATCTAGCGAGTCTCTAAAAGGGGCTCGCTTTTTTTTTAGGGTTGATTATCTTTAAGGCAAAAATGGGCTACGGCATTTTCAAGTATTTATTTTGGCCCCTGGGCCTAATTTACGGTAGCATAGTAGAACTCATTAAATGGGGCTATCGGCAGGGCATCTGGGAACGTCGGCGATTTGAGCGGGCGAGCTTGGTGGTGGGCAACCTCTCTATGGGCGGCACCGGAAAGAGTCCGCATGTAGAATATATTTTACGGCAAATGGGTAGCTACCATCATTTGGCCGTACTGAGTCGAGGCTATGGCCGAAAAAGCAAGGGGTTGCGTTGGTTGAGCCTCAACTCTAGCGCCGAAGAAGTAGGCGATGAACCTTTGCAAATTCATAAGAAGTTTCCTCAGATTCCTTTTGTGGTGGCCGAAAAGCGGACCGAAGGGATGCAGGCCATTTTGCAAAAAGCCCCTATTACCGAGCTCGTCATTTTAGATGATGCCATGCAACACTGGCCCTTAATGGCCGATGCCTACTTATTATTGACCACCTATGCCCAACCTTTTTTTAAGGATGCCCCTATTCCCGCTGGCCGTTTGCGAGAGTTTGCCTTTAATTATAAGCGGGCAAAGATTATTGTCATCAGCAAATGCCCAGTAAATTTGACCCAAGCCGATGCTCAGCAGTTTTTGAAACAACTGCAGCCCCTCCCCCATCAAAAGGTCTTTTTTTCTTATTTCCGTTATGGACAAACTTATTTATTGGCGGCCCCCAATGAAAAGCAAGACTTAGCTAGCTTTAAGGGAGCGCCCATTTTATTATTGACGGGCATTGCCAAACCGGGCCCTTTGGTCCAATATCTAGAACAGCAAGGACTAAATGTAAAACTAATGGCCTTTGGCGACCACCATCTGTATAGCGAAAAAGATTGGCGAAATATTCAGCAAAGCCTAAAACAACTTGGGCCAAAAGCGCGGCTGCTCACTACCGAAAAAGACAGTATTCGTCTGGCTAGCTGGGCCCAACAACAAGCCATCTATGTTTTGCCTATTGAGGTAGAAATTGCCTTTGGGCAAGCCGCTGCTTTTCAGCGGGCTATTATTGAGGTGATTTATAAGAAAAAAGGTTATCCCTCTACCTAAAAAGCTAAGCGCAGGCTGCTCCTTGGCCTAGCGATGTGTAGGGGTGGCGCAAAGCGCCAGACCCAGCCGCCGAAGGCGGCGCAGGGCCGAGCAGACCTGCGAGCCCCAAAACGTAGCGCCGACGAGCGTAGCGAGGCGGAGGCCCCAAAACAAAAAACTCCCACTAGCCTAAAGCTAGCGGGAGCGCCTCTATATAAAGTAGTAAGTAGTGAAAGAGGCCTTAGGGTTGAAAGACAAAGGGCAAGCTGTCTTTCTGTCCATTTTCTAGTTGAATCTCTAAATAGTAGCTGCCAGCGGGCCAATCTGTGGGCAATTCAATTGTTTTTTGCTGTTGGCCAGCCACAAAAGAGCTCGCTTTTTCTTCCCAGAGCAATTGTCCACTATTGTTATAAATGGTAAAGGCTAGACTTTCGGCCTGAGGAAGCAGGAAAGCCAGCTGAAGCTGTCCCTGTGTGGGGTTAGGAGAAAGCTGAAGCTGCATATCAAGCTGATTTTCTATAGTTTCTACAGCAGTATAAAGTGAAGAATCTCGCTCTACATAAACTCTAAACAACTGGGTAGAAGGGCGAGATTGCGTCCCATCATTGATAAAGAAAATATTATCAAAATCAGATTCGATACCGCCATAAATATAACCGACCATATTGGGGCCAATAGGCAGTTGATCGACTTCTAGAATTCCATTTTTGCGGAAAGCCTCATGATCAGGGATAAACTCGGCCCCAGCGCCCAAGAAATCAGGCATTTTCTGTACGAGCTCATACTCTTGCATGCTATCGTTGGCAAAGCGGCTCACTTGGCTAATGGTTTTGACAAAAGGTACGTTCGGGTCGTTCATCAACTGCCCATTGGCATCAAAGTAATATTGAGCAATTCCGCCATAAAAGAAGGTATGCATGCTGTTGCTATGCGCCTCATAAATAGGCAAACGAGCTGTTTGGTACTGATTGAGCAGCTGCTCAAAAACTGGACGAACCGTATAATTTCCCTGCGCATCCATATCAATGGTATTGAGCCAAGGTAGATCTACCTGATGCTGAAACACCCCTGTAAAAATAGTAAAGCCTTCTTGGCCATTGGGAAATACCTGAGGAACTAGGTTGTAGTCGCGGCGGTGAAGGTTGGCGCTATCTACCTGCTCCTGATAGTTGGTCATCTGCAATTGCCCGTTTTGCTCACTAAGGCTAAAGCTGCGAATCGCATCGCTATAATATTGGGTAAAACCAGGACCATGTGTAGGGCCCTGAGGATTGTAGCGACCACCAAAAAAGTGCCCGCCCACCAAATAAAAGGTAGAGTCAATATAGTTTAACTGCCCCCCAGTAATCGCAAAGGCCGTATCCTGCAACTGCATAAAGTGCTGGCTAGATACCGTTTGGCTTTGGATAATCTCTTGCATACAAGCCGCAATATCCAACTTGAGCATATAAGGGTAAGTAACATGGTCTAAGGCCGTGGCACTATAGCCATAGCCCCCACAGATATAAAGTGTGCTGTCTTTTTGAATGTAGTTCAGGTTGGTCGAACTCAATTGCTCCTGATAAGAGGTAGGCAAAGCCGTAAGTGGCGCCGCATAAAAGGTCTTATTTTCAGGATCAATCACATACATTTGGTTGTTCGACTCTGTAGCCGCAAAGGACCTATTGGGCTGCCGCTGATGCAAACCATCAATACGACCCGCCATCACCAACCATTTGTGGTCATGATGCCCCACTACATAAGATTGCAAGGCCGGAATATTATTGAAGCTGTCTACAGGCTCAATCCACATCCTAAAATCTACATCTTGCTGGGCAAAAAGAGAAGGCGCTGCTCCTAATAAGAGCAAAAGGTAAAGCAACAGTTGTTTCATAATCGTTTTTTGTTTTGTTGATTCTCTAAAATTGAAGTCAAGCGAATCCGCTTAGCTTCTGTCACAAAAAACTACTTTAAACTCAAAAAAATAGTATAACCAATCACAATTAAACTATCGCTAATCAATCTAAGTAAATAGTTCCCCCCTAAACAACTACCCCACTCACAGATGATAATATGTCTATCTAGATTTCACCTTACTTATCTCCCAGTTAATGCGTTATTAAACTAAAGTTTATCTTTGGCCCCTTTCTTGAAAAGTTCCTCAAAAAGTAATTTTAATATGAGAATAATGACTTACCGATGCCTCTTTGTCCTCCTCTTCTCTTGCCTGAGCCTCTCCTCTTTTGCCCAATTAGATGATGAGGTCTATGATAAGGAAGAAGACCGAAAACCACTGCGAAATAATCGCCCCGGTGACCTCAATGGCGAAAAACAAAATCCCCTTAAAGGCTTTTTTATTGGTAGCTCTGCTGGCCTCGACCTCTGGAATTCTCTTTTCCGTATCGATTTTAGCCCCCATCTCGGCTATCGCATCAGCAGTTTTGCCCACCTTGGCCTAGGCCTCAATTATACCTATATGTATGAAATGACAAGCCAGGCAAATATCCACCTCATCGGCCCCAAGGCCTTTCTCCGTATCCGCCCCCTCCCCCAATATTGGGAGAGCTTCTACCTGCATGGCGAACTAGAACAACTCTATGTCCGCGAAAGCAATCCCAATTATACCGGCGGCCCCAATTCGCCCAGATATATCCAAGATATTCAGCCCCGAGCCAATATCGGCTTTGGCTATACCAGCAATTTCGATAATGGCCTAGGCATTTTTAGCGAGTTCCTTTTCGATATCTATTATCTCCGCAGCGGGACCACTTATGTCAATCCCATTACCTATCGTGCTGGCTTACATTATGGATTTTAGGGGCCTCCGCTGCGGCTTCGCCTTGCGGCGCTACGTTGCGGGGCTCGCAAGCCTGCTCGGCCCTGCGGCCTAAAGGCCTTGGTCTGCGGCTGCGCCGCCCCCCTCCACATCGCTAGGCCTTGGGCGGGCTGCGCCCGCCCCTGGGCCGATCCCCCTTAGCCCAGCCTATTTCCCCCCCCAACTTCTTAAAAAGAATTTAAATAGGAACCAAAAAGTCCATCTCTTCATTTTTTAGCTTAGATTAAACTATCTTATAGCTGAAATCATCAATTAGATATGATGGATCCCAACTCAATTTATAAAGCATACAAATTCGCCAAAAAAATGTCGAACAACAATGGTAAAGACCGGGCTCAAAAAGCCGAAAGAACTATTCGTGCACACGTTATGTGGTCTATGGGTGCCGGTTTTATCCCCTTCCCCGTTGCTGACTTTCTAGCCGTTGCCGCCGTGCAACTCGATATGATCCGCTCGATCAGCAACATCTATGAAGTAGATTTTAAAGAAACTGAAGGCAAAGCCCTCATTACCTCAATTACCGGCTCTGGCCTCTCTAAAGTAGGCGCAAATGCCCTCATTAAACTGATTCCAGGCGTAGGCTCCGCCCTAGGTGGCGCTTCTATGTCTGTTATGTCAGCCGCCTCAACCTATGCCCTGGGCCAGGTCTTCAAACAACACTTTGAAAGTGGCGGAAACCTCATGGACTTTGATAGCGACCGCTTCAAACGCTACTATAATGAGCAGTTTGAAAAAGGTAAAAAAGTAGCCGAGGATATCCGCAAAGAAGAAAAGACCAAAGAAGAAGCCCCCAAAGCAGAAGAAGCCGCCAAGGAAGAATCTGTAGAGGAAAAAGCCCGCACCGTAGAAGTAGAAGTGGAGCTAGAAGCAGAAAAAGAAGCCCCCAAAACAGAAGAAGCCCCCGCCAAGGATGGCAATGAGGTGATCGTCAAAAAACTCAAAGAACTAGCCGAGCTCAAAGAAATGGGCGTGATCGATGAAAATGAGTTTAGAGAAATGAAGGGCCGCCTGATCCAAAATTTTTACAAAGGCTAGTCTAACTTAAGTTTGTTAAAATACTCAAAAAGTGACGGCCCTCGACTATCTTTTTAGTTTGAGGGCCGTTTTACTAAATGATGGCCCATCCATACAAGATAGATCAACGCCATCTCTTGAATAGTTTGATAGCGCCTTGTTTTCAAAAAGTGAAGACAAGGCTATTTTTTTCTATCCGCTATCCCGTTTCGCTTAATCCACAAAACTTCTTAGTTTGTGGACCAACCAAATTTTAATTATGCCTTCTATTCTTGAACAATACGACCTCCGACAACATGGAAATCTGGACCTGCTGGCCCGACAAGTTGTGGAGGGCTTCATTATCGGCCTGCACAAATCGCCTTTTCATGGCTTTTCTGTAGAATTTGCCGAACATCGCATCTATAACCAAGGCGACTCGACCAAAAATATTGACTGGAAGGTCTATGCCCGAACCGACCGCCTGTATACCAAACAATTTGAAGAGGAAACCAATTTGCGCTGCCAAATTGTTCTCGATATTTCTTCTTCTATGTACTTTCCAGAAGCCCCAAAAGCCAGTAAAACGCCCCATCTGAATAAGTTGGCTTTTTCTGCCTTGGCCGCAGGCTCTTTGGTCCACCTGCTCCAAAAACAAAGAGATGCTTACGGCCTTTCGGTCTTTGGAGAAGAGGTAGAACTACATACCCCCTGCAAATCGAGTAGCAAACACCGACATTTGCTCTTTTCTTATATCGAGCAGTACCTCAGCCAAAAAAGTAGACAAAAAGGGACCAATGCCGCCCAAGCCCTGCATGAAATTGCCGAGCGCATCCACCGCCGCTCTTTGGTGGTCATCTTTAGCGATATGTTTGAAGATGGCGATGGCGAAGAACTGTTTTCCGCCCTGCAGCATTTAAAGTATAACAAACATGAAGTCATCCTTTTTCATGTGGTAGACAAGCGCTACGAATTGGACTTTGAGTTTGAAAACCGCCCTTATCAGTTTATTGATATTGAAACAGGCGAAAAGCTCAAGTTGCAGCCCAACCAACTCAAAGACTTTTATAAGCAGCAGGTCAAAAAGTATAAAGAAGCCCTTAAGCTAAAGTGTTTGCAATATAAAATTGACTTTGTAGAGGCAGACATTCAAGAAGACTTTAGACAGGTGCTGCTTCCCTATTTAGTAAAGCGCAGCAAAATGCGCTAAAATTGGTCCTTCTGCGTCCTACAGGCGCGGAGCGCCGCGGCTGAGGGATGGAAAAGGGGGCGGCGAAGCCGCAGACCCAGCAAAATGAGCGTAGCGAATTTTGCGCAGGGCCGAGCAGACCTGCGAGCCCTGACACAGCCCGACCCGAGCGAAGCGAGTGGGCAGCCCCAAAAGATTAGTCATCTTACCCTAAAAAATAATCATCTATGTATAAATATTGGCTTCCCCTGCTTGTTTTGGCCCTTTTGAGCCTGCAAGCCTGTAGCTATACCGAGCGGATAAAAGACGGGAGTACCGCCTATGAACGCAAGCAGTTTTCGGTGGCAATTCCGATGCTGCAAAAAGAATTTAAGAAGGCCAAAGAAAACAGAATCAAGGGCCAAAAAGCCTATGAATTGGCCGAATCTTACCGCCGCACCCACCAATATAAAGAGGCCGCCAATTGGTATGCCGAGGCCAGCCAACTGCGCTATGCCAATGATGCCGCCCTACAGCAGGCCAAAATGTTGCAGCAGGCCGAGGACTATGAGCTGGCGATTCAGGCCTACCGAACAGCGGGCCGAGATGCCGGCGATGCCAACCGCTACTTGGAATATATTCAGGCCTGTCGACAGGCCAAACAGTGGCTCGCCCTGGCCGATAGTAGCGTTTTTAGCATCGAAAATTTGCCTTTTAATACAGATGCTACGGATTTTTCTCCAGCCCTACAAAATGAAAACACCCTTGTTTTTTCTTCGGACCGAGAAGAGTCTGAGGGCAAAAAAAATTATAAATGGACCAACAAAAAGTTTTTTGACTTTTATAGTTTGGACCTCAAAACGGATAGCCTCAAGCGCCTAGAAGTCAGCAATTGGGACCCCGATTTTCATCAGGGCAATCTCGTTTTTTCTGCCGATGGTCAATGGGCCTTTTTTACCGAATGTGGATCGGATAAAAAGGAAGGCGTTGATTTTTGCCGCCTGATGATGGCCGAAAAAGCAGGCAGTAGCTGGTCTAAGGCCAAGGAAATTCGCCTAGGCGGAAAATTTGTCAATTATATGCATCCTTGCATTGATCCCCAAGGCCGTTGGCTCATTTTTGCCGCCAATGATAAAAAAGGATTTGGAGGCTATGATTTATATATTTCGCTTTGGGTGAGCAGCGAAGAACGCTGGTCGGAGCCCCAAAATATGGGCAACGAAATCAATACGCAGGGCAATGAGGTTTTTCCTGCCCTAGATGCCGACACCCTTTATTTTGCTTCGGATGGACATGCAGGCATGGGCGGATTGGATATTTTTAAGGCCCCTCGCCTTTTGGACCGCTGGGTCAAGCCCCAAAACCTCAAGGCCCCGATCAATTCGGGAGCCGATGATTTTGGCCTGATCGTTAACCCTTATGCCGAGAAAGAGGATAGCATTATTCGCAAGGGCTATTTTAGCTCTAACCGCAATACTGGTCGAGGTTCTGACGATATTTATGCCTTTACAGAAGCCTTGCCCAAAGAACCTATTGAAGCCGATACTTTAGAAGAAAAGGAATTTCAGCTCTTGCTAGCGGGCATGGTCAAAGAAGTGATTCCTGCCGATAGCCTCAATGGCGAAGCCGCCCAAGAAAATCCCCTCATGGGCGCTAGCGTTCGGATTTCTACCCAAGATACTGTTTGGATTATGGGCTCGGATGTAGATGGGAGTTTCTTTAGCCAATTGGATACGAATGAAACCTACTTTTTTCAGACGACCAAAGCGGGTTATTTCACTGCTTTAGACACTCTTTCGACCTTCAACTTGAATATTCCAGCCGATACCAATCAATGGACCTTGGCCATTCAGATTGAGTTGGCGCCCTTTGAAAAGGGGAAAGAAATTGTGCTTGAAAATGTCTATTTTGATTACAACAAATGGGATATTCGGCCAGATGCGGCCGCAGAGCTCAATAAATTGGTTCGTTTGCTCAATGAAAACCCTGATTTGAATATTGAGATGGGTTCGCATACCGATTGTCGGGGAAAAGAGAGCTACAACCAGAGTTTATCGCAAAAGCGGGCCGAATCGACCATGCAATATTTGATTCAGGCGGGCATTTCAGACAGCCGGCTACAGGCCAAAGGCTACGGAGAATCTAGCCCGGCCGCTAGCTGTGACTGTAACAGTTGTACGGAAGAAGAGCATCAGCGAAACCGCCGAACCAGCTTTGTAATTTTAGACTAGCATGAGACTACTTTTTATCAGTTTTATTTTGGGCCTGAGCGTTTGCTTGCAGGCCCAAAATTTTCCGGTTCGGCCCGCCAATTATAGGGCCCTTAATGATTTTGCGGAGATGATTGATGCGGCTTCGGCGGCAGAGATAGAGCAGCAGCTCCAAGCTTTTAATGATACCGCTGGGGTGCAAATTGCGCTGATTACGGTCCAGAATATGGACGGCTGGAGCATTGAGCAATATGGCCAACAATTGGCCGAAAAATGGGGCATTGGCCATGCCGAAACAAACCAAGGCCTGCTTTTGCTTTTGGCCAAAGAGGAGCGAATGGTCCGTTTTGAGGTGGGTTATGGTTTGGAGGAGCGCCTGCCCGATTTATACTGCCAAGAAGTCATTGACCAAATTTTAACGCCCGCTTTCAAGCAAGGACAATTTGGCGAGGGTTGTTTGCAAGGCCTGCAGATGGTCCAATTGCAATTGCAGGGGTTGCCCAATGAAATTAGCAGAGAGCGCAGCCTTTCGGCCCAGGCCTTCATTGCCGAAAACAAAGCCTTTGATTGGGTGGTATACAGCTTTTTGATTGTCGTTTTTTTATCGGCCCTTTATGAGGGACTAACCATTCGCCCCTATCCTTGGATTAACTTTTTCATGGCCCTTTTGGGCGCCCCCATTTACCTTTTTATTGTGGTGGGGCTTTGTTTTTTGCCCGTCTATCTGATTGCCAGCAAAAGCTTTGCTTATACCCCCACTTTGGTCTGGACCCAATTTGGCATTTACCTAATTTTGCTGCTGTTTTGGGCCATTTATTTTCGGGGACAATTTGCCGAAATGACCAAGGATAGCTTCAAAGGCGGCGGCGGCAGTGGCGGCGGATATAGCAGCGGGGGCTATAGTTCCTACTCGGGCTCCTCTTCCTCTAGTTATAGCTCCTCCAGTTCCTCTTCTTCTTGGGGGGGCGGCAGTTTTGGGGGCGGTGGCGCCTCTGGAAGTTGGTAATTTTTTGGGGCTGCCCCTTCCTTTGTTCGGGTCGGGCCATTGCGCAGCTCGCAGGTCTGCTCGGCCCTGCGCGGGCTGCGCCCGCTGGGTCTGCCGCCTTCGGCGGCCCTGCTACCGCCCCTCAGCCTGCGGGCCTTCGGCCCTTTTTGACTGTAGGTTGAAACCTACAGCAACAGCGGTATTGCTGCGCAATCTTATATAAAAAGACCCAAGCCCCAAGCTCCCGTTTGGGGCTTGGGGTTGCTGGCTTTTATTTTTTTACTTTTGGCAGTTGTTCCCAAAAAAGGCTGACTTTATGTTCATCATTTACTTTCAACCCATAGTTAGGTATGGGATTGAACTTAGTAGGACCTGTTAAGTCGTTTTGGAGGAGCAGGCTTTCCATTCCTTTGGGATAAGAACTTAACTTGACCTCCATTTTTGCCAAGTAATCTATTTTTATTTCGGGATTCTTAATATCAAAAGATATTGGTCCTATACTTACTGAAGAGCCAAAGTACTTGCGGATTTCTTCTAATAGATAAAAAGGAATGTCATCCTCATTAAGCGTCGATAAAGCAGTGGTATCTATCCCCAATATAGAGAATAAGTCAATCTCGGCACGAACGCTAAATACCCAATAGCTATCCATGCTGTTTCCATTCCTTTGGCATCGAACAGCATCTGATCTTAGGCTATGAATTTTCATATTGGCTATATTGGCCCCTCCTACAATGATGGGGCTTTTGCTCTCATCAAAAGAGAGAAATGCAACTTGCCGAAGGCTGTTATGTACTCCAGGGGCTATACCGTACTCATATTTTAGTGGAAAACCAATAGTCACTTTATCAAAGTGAGTAAGTTCTTTTTCTCCTTGGAGTGAAAATGTTATAGGCATTTGGGCCAAGTTGTAAACAGCATCTATAGGCTCTAAAAGCAGTGGTTTGGGGCCCTGACAACGACTTGCTCGAATTGCTTTTTCCCATTCTTTGGCTGGCGATAAGAGCCCTACCGCACTATCTGCCAATTGCTTAATCTCTTCGGCTAATAAGTTATGGAAAGGATCTAATCGTTGAAAATCTTTATCGCCCAGAAAATCATCCCAAACTTCTGTGGCAAAATCTTTCATGTAAAGATGATCTTCCTTGGGGTCGATTTGATCCATTTTAGCTAAAAAATAATCTTCTAAAAGAGGCATTTTTAGCCCAGTTGCTGTGGATGCTGAAAAAAGATAGCTCAGACTGGCCTTCCATCGCTTTTTGTTTAGGCAGTAATTTCTAAGATTAGGATCTTTTATACTGGGCTGTAGTTTTTCAAACCAAGCTTCGATTTTTTCTTTTAGCTGTACAATAGCGATTTCTCGACCTACTTGGGTCCTTAGTAATCCTTTATCAAAACAACTACGGACCCAATTATTGGGGTAGAGCTCTGAGCTAACAGGATCCTTTTTAATTAACTGATGTTTCTTTACGTCATAAAATTCTTGACAAAACAGATTTTCACTAAAAGTTGGAGAAACTGTCAGGCTACTAAGAATTTTAGTCTTTAACTCTTCTATCGAGTAATGCTTACTACTATCTAATTGAGCGGCCAATTGTTTAATGAGTTCTGCCCGAACAAGAGGATGTCCTGTATTTAACTTTCCTAAATGTTCTACCAACTCTTTGGCAGAAATACAATATTCTAATCCACTTTCCTTTTCTAGAGGCTTTACCCCCAGATTAAAGAGTTCAAATACAAGCTCAGATTTACCTTCCTTTAAGGTTTCACGGAACTTGGCCAGTTCTTCTCGGTAAGTGGAGTCTGCTTCTTTTTTTTCCTCTATTTCTCTCTCTTTCTTCTCCTCCAACTCCTCCTCCGTCAAAAAGTCATCTTTGGCCAAGGCTTGGTCCAAAATGCTTTCTAGTTGCTGATAGCTAATTTTATTTAGTAAATTCTCTTCTTTGATACTAAAGGTATTGAACCAGTTTGCCTTGATTTGATCTTCTTGGCTGTATTTCTCTAAAATGGCCAAAAAGGCCGCTAGAAAGTCTTCAACATTGGTATCAATCGGAATTGCTTTAACCTCCTTATTGAGCTGTTTACTGAGTGGACCTGGAATCTGTTTGAAGAATTGAGCTAATTGCGATTGAAAAATACTCAGAGGCGTACTCTCCTTTAGTTTAGGCGATTTACCAATTCTTGATTTAAGTACTTTAGATGCCCCCTTAAAGAAGTCTGCTAATAATTTTCTGTACTGCTCCTTCGGAATATCCTCTTCCTTAAGGGCCAAAAATAGCTGCTCCAAATTGGCCTTATCTGTTTTGAGCTGCGGCTTAAAGGCTTTTAAGCCCTCTTTGGTCTTGAGCAAAGCCGCCTTTAGGCTCGGGCGATCAGGGTCCTCTGCAGGAAGCTCCTGATAAAGCGCATAGAGCTCTTGATATTGGGCCAGGGTTTCTTCATAAAGGGCAGTATCTTCTTGATACTGCTGCTGTTTTGCCAAAAAAAGTTCTCGCTGGTTCATCTGTAATAGATTTAGGTGACCAAAAAATAAACTGGATAAGAGAAAAATGGCTAATGCTTTCATCGCTTTGTTTTTGTGTTTACCCAAAAGTAGTAACTTTTACTTATAAACGCAAAATTATTTTGATTTTTTGGATGCCTAGTCGCTTTGCTCAGCCCTTTTTAAACAAATGCTATTGCTTTGCTATAATATATAGCAGGATGGGGGCTTGCTAAAAATGCAGGGCCAAAAACGGCGCTATGGTCTTAGAGCCTAGGCTAGCGACATAATTTATATAGAGTGTTTAGTTCGCTAGAAAAATTTGTACCTTTGGGCAGCAAAAATATATATCCGCAGCTATGATTATTTATAAGACGAAAGAACAAATAGAATTGGTCCGCAAAAGTGCCCTTTTGGTGTCTAAGACCTTAGGGATGTTGGCCAGTGAGATTAAGCCTGGGGTAACGCCTAAGCATTTGGACCAATTGGCCGAGGCTTTTATCCGTGATAATGGTGGAAAACCTGGCTTTTTGGGCCTTTATGGTTGTCCGAGCACCTTATTGACCTCTGTAAATGAGCAGGTAGTGCATGGTTTGCCTACAGATCGTCCTTTAGAAAATGGGGACATCATTGCGGTAGACTGTGGGGTACTGATGAATGGTTTTTATGGAGACCATGCCTACACTTTTCCCGTAGGCGACATCTCTGATGATCGTCAGCGGTTGTTGGATACTACTTTGGAGTGTTTGTATAGAGGCATTGAGCAAACTTGCAAGGGCAAACGCATTGGCGATATTGGTCATGCGATTCAGTCTTTGGCAGAAGAAAGAGGCTATGGTGTTGTTCGCGAATTGGTGGGGCATGGATTGGGCAAAAAAATGCATGAGGACCCGCAGGTTCCGAATTATGGCCGTCAGGGGCATGGCAAAAAAATCAAAGAGGGTTTGGTGATTGCCATTGAGCCGATGATTAACATGGGGACGCATAAAGTGCATACCTTGGCAGATAACTGGACCATTTCTACAATTGATGGGCAGCCTTCTGCTCATTTTGAGCATAATGTGGCTGTAGTTAATGGAAAGCCTGAGATTCTATCTACCTTTGATTATGTAGAAGAAGTATTGGGAGAAAGAGCGGCCCTAAAGCACAACAAAGTACTTTAGTAGCTGTTTAGAGAAGAACTCTTTAGCCTAAGCGCTCCAACTTTGCTTAAAGTTGGGGCGTTTTACATAAGTAGCTATTAAATAAGGAATTGGGCTATGTTTGTCGGCTTTTGGTCAAAAAAAGCAGGAGATTGAGCTAAATAAAGTAGGCAGAGGCCCCAAAAGCCCAAGCCTTTTTCTATTTTTGTGGTCCTATTTCCTGCGAACAGCAGGCGGCGAAGCCGCCGCAGGCCTAGCGATGTGAAGGGGTGGCCCGCAGGGCCAGACCGAGCCAGCAAAGCTGGCGAAGGGCCGAGCGAATAGCGAGCCCCGAAACGTAGCGCCGCAGCTTGCTGCGGAGGCCCCAAAAAAAGAAAAACAACAGCAACAACAACAATACAATTTTACGCTTATGCCATCGATTTCACAGAGAGGTCAGTATACGCCGGCCTCGCCAATACGGAAATTGGTTCCCTTTGCGACAAGGGCTAAAAACCGTGGGGTAAAAGTTTATCATTTGAACATTGGGCAACCTGATATTGTAACGCCAGACATTGGTTGGAATGCGATTAAGGAGGCTGATATGAAAGTTTTGGAGTATAGTCATTCTGCGGGCATGGAGTCTTATCGGCTCAAGTTGGTTGAATTTTATACTCGTTATGGGATTCAGCTTACGCATAACGATATCATTGTGACCAATGGAGGTTCTGAGGCCTTGATGTTTGGGATGATGGCTTGTTTGGATGCGGGAGATGAGATTATTGTGCCGGAGCCTTTTTACGCCAACTACAATGGATTTGCGCAGAGTTTGGGCATTAACATTCGGCCAATTACCTCTAGTATTGAAGATGGTTTTGCCTTGCCCCCGATTGAGTCTTTTGAGGCCTTGATCACGCCGCATACCAAAGCGATTTTGATTTGTAATCCGGCTAATCCCACGGGTTATTTGTATAGCCCTGCTGAATTGGAGGCCTTGGGGGAAATGGTCAAAAAATATGATCTCTATTTGTTTTCGGATGAAGTATATAGAGATTTCTGTTATGATGGCCGCAAGCATTTGTCGGTTTTGGCGATTCCTGGATTGGAAGAGCATACGATCATGTTTGATTCTATTTCTAAGCGCTATAGTGCTTGTGGGGCTAGAATTGGCTTGATGGTGACTAGAAACAAGGCGGTATTGGAAACGGCCATGAAATTTGCGCAGGCTCGTTTGAGTCCGTCTACTTTGGGGCAGATTATGGGCGAAGCCTTTATTGATGCCGATATGGATTATTTGGATCAGGTCCGCATTGAGTACGACAAGCGTCGGCAATTGGTTTTGGCTCGTTTGAGAGCTATGGAGGGGGTCATTGCCCCCACGCCCAACGGTGCCTTTTATTTATTGGCCCAGCTCCCTGTGGATGATACAGACACCTTTTGTCAGTGGTTATTACAGTCTTTTCAGCTAAATGGAGAGACCGTTATGCTAGCGCCTGGCTCTGGCTTTTATGCCACTTTGGGCTTTGGCAAACAAGAAGTTCGGATTGCCTACGTTTTGAATGAGGTGGATTTGAATAAGGCCCTAGATTGTCTAGAAGAAGCCTTAAAACTTTATCCTGGCCGGACGATTAACAATAATCAACTAGCGAATCATCGTTAATATAGAACAACTACGCCTACTGCAAAAAAAAATATGAGTAGGCGTTTTTTTATTTCAAAATCAGAGGTTTCGGCCTCTAAATCTTTCATCTTCAGCTGCTTTTCTAGCAAACAGCAAATAGAAGTGCAGCTGTACCTATCAAAATAACGACGCAATGAAGCATGTAGGAATTAAAAACCCGAAGGCTGACTTGGCCAATTATGGCCTAAGCAATTTTGCGACTGCTTACTGGAACCTTCCTGTTCCCGAACTAGTAGAGCACACGATCCAACTTGGAGAAGGCGTTCTGGCTGATACAGGGGCAATCAGAATTAAAACGGGCAAATTTACAGGTCGATCGCCCAAAGATCGCTTTGTAGTACAAGATGAGCTTACGGAGAAGACCGTAGATTGGAACAGCATCAATATGCCCTTTGAGCCGGCAAAATTTGATGCGCTTTACAACAAAATTGCCGCATATTTTGCAGACAAAGACCTCTACATCCGCGATGCTTATGCTTGTGCCGATGATAACTATCGTCTAAACTTGCGTCTGATTGCAGAAAAGCCTTGGTCGGCTATGTTTGCCAACAATATGTTTTTGCGCCCTAGCGAAGAAGAACTGCTAAACGCAAATCCAGAATGGACCATTCTCTGTGCGCCTGGCTTTATGGCTAATCCTGAAGTTGACGGTACTCGCCAAGAAAACTTTGCGATTATCAACTTTAGCAAAAAGGCAATTATCATTGGGGGAACAGGCTATACTGGAGAGATTAAAAAAGGAATTTTCTCGGTGCTCAATTATGTTTTGCCCCAAGAGCGCAATGTACTTTCTATGCACTGCTCGGCCAATGTGGGCCAAGATGGCGACACTGCTGTTTTCTTTGGCCTTTCGGGCACAGGTAAAACTACGCTTTCTGCTGATCCTAAGCGCAATCTTATCGGAGACGATGAGCACGGCTGGTCAGAAGAAGGCGTTTTCAATTTTGAAGGCGGCTGTTATGCCAAAACAATTGATTTGAGTGAGGAAAAAGAACCTCAGATTTGGAATGCGATTAAGTTTGGGGCTATTCTCGAAAATATGGAGTTTTTGCCCAATAGTCGCACCCCCGATTTTGCCGATACCAGCATTACGCAAAATACTCGGGTTTCTTATCCTATTCATCATATTGATAATGCCCTAGAACCTTCTAAGGGCGGGATTCCCCAAAATATTTTCTTCCTTACCTGTGATGCTTTTGGCGTTTTGCCTCCCTTGTCTAAATTGACGCCCGGCCAAGCCATGTATCACTTTATTTCTGGCTACACGGCTAAGGTGGCCGGCACAGAAGCAGGTATCGATGAGCCCGTAAGTGCTTTCTCGGCTTGTTTTGGTGCTCCTTTCTTGCCCTTGCATCCTACTCAGTATGCCGAGATGTTGGGCGAGCGCATGCGCAAGCACAATGTGAACATCTGGTTGGTGAATACGGGCTGGTCTGCCGGTCCTTATGGTGTCGGTAGCCGCATTGCCCTAAAATATACTCGTGCGATGATCACGGCGGTATTGGAAGGTCAATTGACGGATGTAGACTATCAGGAGATGCCTGTTTTTGGTTTGCATATGCCCACTAGCTGCCCCGGCGTTCCTGCCGATATCTTGAATCCTCGTAACACTTGGGCCGATAAAGCGGCTTATGATGTGAAAGCGCAGGATTTGGCCAATAAGTTTGTTACTAACTTTGATAAATTTAAGGATCAAGCCAATGAGGAAATCCTAGCTGCTGCTCCAGAAGCAACGGTTAGCCTCTAAGGTTTTTCCTATCGCAAAAAAAAAGTGAGCTCTGTTGAGCTCACTTTTTTTTTGGCCCTATGGCCGCTATTTATCTTTTCCAAAACGATGCAGCAATTGCAAAATACTGCCCAAACCGCCTAAGTATACCGCTTGTAAAATAAAGAAGTTGATGCTATCACTAAAAAAGAGCAAGCTGCCCAAAACACACCAAAACAAAAGGAGCAAATAAATGAACCAACTGCCTTTTGTACTCATTTGGCTATAGCCGTTGTACAGCCAATGGCCCGATAATAAAGCGGGAAGAATTTGGACCAAAAAATCAATCCACCAATAATCTCCAGGCTCTACTTCCGAAAGGAAAATCTTGGCCCCCAAAATGCCTAATAAACCAATGGCCAAAGCCACCGCCAACCAAATCGGCAAAAGAATTAAGGCCCACTTTTTTATGAAATTCCAGTTGGCCAAGCTTAGATAAACACCCGTAAAAGCCGGCAAACTCAGCAATAACTCTCCTTTTAAAAAGAGAATTTCTTCTAGTTGCAAATAGGCCACTAGCAGCAAAATCGCCAAGAGCAAACTACTACTAATGGCCCAATGGGTCCAGGAATATAAGCGAACTGCTGCCAAGGGCTGCGGATTATTGTTCGTTGCGTTCTTGCTCATCTTCTTCGTTTTCGCTTAATGGACTAGGAAATTTTATCTCTATTTCATCTTCTATCTCAAGATTTTCTGCCTCCTTGCTTTCCCCCAATAAGGCCTGATGAATTTGCTCAAAAATGGGGCTGTGCACTAATTTTGTCCGATTTTTCCAAAGGTAGTAGCCGCCATAACTCAAGGCCGCAGCCATCAAGCCAAAAGCAAGCACCAAGGCCCAGCCACCCATAAGCGGCCAAAGCAAGGCGGCCAGAAATAACGTTAGGGTGAGGCTCAAAAAGAGGCCCACCAACAACAAAATCGCCAAAAGGCTGAGGAGTTGACCCAATTGAGCCACTCCCCTCGCCAAATCCTCAGCCAAACGCTCTCGGTATTCCTCAAAGCGCTCATCTATGTAGGCCGTTAATCGCTTTTGCAAACGATCCGACCAGTTGTTTTTTCCAAACATCTCAGCATCTGTTCTAAAAGAAGAAAGCCCGGACAACTACAGAAATTAGCAAGACCACTAACATCCGATGCGCCCAAAGTCCCGCTTTAGGGTGCTTGACCGCAAAGCGAGCGCCCAATTGCCCGCCCGCAATTTCGCCCACACTCATCGCCAAAGCAAAATCCCAGCGAATGAGCCCACTATAGGCAAAAAGTAGGACCGCAAAAATAGTATAACTGGCAATAGCCGCCAATTTTACGCCTCCCGCATCAATAATGTTGTAGCCCGCGCCCAAAACCGTGACGACCAAAAATAATAAACCCACGCCCATCTGGATAAAACCTCCATAAAGGCCCACCAAAAAAAAGAGTGGCACCACTAAAAAAGGCGAAAGCGAGCGAGGATCCGTCTCTTTGAGCCAACGTTTACTATCAAAAAGGACAATAAACAGCAGGGCCAGAAAAACGTACTTCATGCTGTCCTTAAAGACCGCATTATCGACATAAATTAAGAGAAAAATTCCACATATTCCGCCCAAAGCGGTAGAAACTACCATCAACCAGTCGCGCCGCCAATTGATTTTTCCCGCCCGCTGATAATGGGGCAAGGTAAAGCCCAACATGGACAAAATACTAAATCGAATGGTCGCACTGGCAATTTTTGCTGGCAAACCCACCACATACATTAAAATAGAAAGCGTAATGACCGATCCACTGCCGGCCAAAGTATTGATAAAACCCGCCAGCAAACTTCCAAAAGCCGCCAAAAGGTATAAATAAATATCTTCAGGCATTAGTCCTTGATGCTTTGACAAAGCTCTACCAAAACACCATTGCTAGACTTTGGATGCAAAAAACAGATGAGTTTGTTATCGGCCCCGCGTTTGGGGGTTTCATTCAACAAACGATAACCTTCTGCCTGCAAACGCTTCATTTCGGCCTCAATATCTTCCACTTCAAAGGCCAAATGATGAATCCCCTCTCCTCTTTTCTCAATAAATTTTGCAATGGGACTATCTTCTCGGCTGGCCTCCAAAAGCTCAATTTTGCTCTCGCCAGCCATAAAAAAGCTGGTGCTCACCCCTTCCGATTCTACGGCCTCAATTTTATAATGCGCTCGGCCCAAAAGGCTAGCAAAAAGTTCGTTGCTGGCTGCCAAATCTTTTACGGCAATTCCAATGTGTTCTAGTTTCATATTCCTACATTTTTTTTGATGATGATGTTTTGGGGCCTCAGCTGCGGCTTCGCCTTGCTGCGGTTACTCCCTTCGGTCGTCGAACTGCGGCCTAAAGGCCTTGTTGTCGTTGCGCAGCTCGCTGTTTTTTTTGGGCCTCAGCTGCGGCTTCGCCTTGCTGCGCTACGTTGCGCAGCTCGCTACTCGCTCGGCCCTGCGCAAAAAAACAAGTTTTTTGCTTGGTCTGCGGCTGCGCCGCACTGCTGCACATCGCTAGGCCGTTTTGGCCCTGCGGGCCAAGGACCAATTTCCTAAGCCTTGCAGCGAAGCTAAGAACTTAGCCCCTCTTTTTAAAACCTGATCTTTCTTTAAGGGAGTTTTAGCATTCTTGTTGAGCAAAATGGAAAAAAGACCCAAAAAATAAATCTAGCGCAAAAAAAGCCGTTTTGGCCTAGCGATGTGCAGCAGTGGCCCGCAGGGCCAGACCCAGTTTTTTTGAGCGCAGCGAAAAAAAACGCAGGGCCGAGCAGACCTGCGAGCTGCGAAACGTAGCGCAGCAAGCGCAGCGCAGCTGAGGCCCCCAAAAAAAATAAAAAAATAATTCCCTCGCAAAATGGACAAAAAAATAGCCGCCTTCGTTTTTTTCTTGCTGGCCCAGCTTTTGAATAACTTTAGGGCAGTAAATTTCGAATTTCAGTTTTAAATAGCCTTTAACTAGAAACTTAGTTAAAAAAACTTAGTTTTGTTGACGGTATTTAGATTTATATCAAAAATAAAATGCTTTACATGAATTGGATTGCACGCAGCTTATTGACCTTTTCCTTGTTTTGTTTTGCGCAAGGACTCTGGGCCCAAAAAGGCTATGACATCAAGGTAAAATTGAATAATTATAAGAACGATACCTGTATTTTGGGCTATCGTTTGGGAGACAAAACTTATGTAAAAGATACCGCTATTGGCCGCAATGCGCAGGGTTATTTTGAGTTTAAAAAAGATACGCTCTTAGAAAAAGGAGTGTATTTAATTTTGACCAAGCCGACCAATAGTTATTTCGAGTTTTTGGTCCCTTCTGATGAGGAACAAACACTGAGCTTAGAAACTAAGGACGAAGGCGGAAATTGGGTAAAAAACCTCAAGATTAAAGGCTCTAAGGATAATATGGCCTTTGTAAATTATCTGCATTTTTTGTCTGAGCAGGCCGAAAAAAACAGAAACTTACAGACTCGTTTGCAAGAACTGCAAAAAGAGCTAGACGAAATGCAGGGCCAGGGCCCCAAGAAGGCAAAATTGCAGGCCGAAAAAGAGGAGCTGGAGCAAAAAATGAAGAAATTGAATGGGGAAGTAACGGCTTATCAGGAAAAAATGATCAAGGAGCAGCCCAACTACTTATCGACCAAGTTAATTTTGGCTTCTCGTCAGCCCGAGGTGCCCGAAGCCATTGCTGGCGACAGACTACAGTCTTATTATTATTTCAAAAAACATTATTGGGATAATTTTGACTTTGGCGATATGCGTTTGATTCGCACCCCTGTTTTTCAGCAAAAGTTAGATTTTTACTGTGATAAATTGACGGTTCAGGATCCCGACTCTGTTATTGCTTCTGTTGATTTTATTTTGAGCAATATTATTAAGGCTGGCGACAAAGATATGTATCAGTTTGCGGCTGCGCATTTGCTCAATCGCTACGCCAACAGCAAAGTAATTTGCATGGATAATGTTTATTATCATATTGGAAGCAAATATTATTGTGGGGCGGAAAAGCCAGAATGGGTAGACCCCGAACAATTGGAGAAAATTTGTGAAAATGTTGAAGATTTGCGTTATAGCCTTTGTGGAGAAAAAGCGCAGGACATTAAACTGACCAATATTAAAACGGGCTTACCCGTTAGCCTTTATGGTTTAAAAAAGCGTTTTGTGGCCGTTTATTTTTGGGACCCCAGTTGCGGAAACTGTAGCAAAAACTCTAAGAAATTGGTCCCTGTTTATGAAAAATGGAAAGACAAAGGCTTTGAAATTTATGGGATTTGCAGCAAAAACATTGATGATGTAGATGCTTGTAAGAAAAAGATCAAAGAATTGGGCATGAACTGGATCAACACCAGCGATAAGGCTTATCCTTTGGCCTTGACCAAAAAGCTTTATAATGTAAAAGTGAATCCTTTTGTCTATTTGTTGGACCAAGAAAAAAATATCTTGTACAAACGCTTAGACCCCGAGCAAATTGATCAAATTTTGACTCGTGCAGCCGAAGAAGAGGCCAAAGAAAAAGGATAATTTTTTACCCTTTCAATTAGCGGCTTTCAAATAGCGAGCGGCAGAAAAATCAGATGGATTTTTCTGCCGCTTTTTTGTCTGAAAGATTATTAGTCAGTCTATCTGTAGACTTTTTTCTATTTTTACAATAATAGGTTAGTCCCGAGTTTAAAGTTTATTAAGCTTAAGCTCAAAACGAAAGGCTAAACTTTTGAATCTGTAAATCCAAAGGCAAATACTTACAAACAGTTTATAAACCAAGTTGGCTAAAAAATTTTTTAACACGACCTAATATGATTGAATTAAGCAGAGACCTCCTTTCAGCAGACCTATATCAAGAAATAAAAAACCTTCTTGGGGAAATTGAAGAATTTAGACAATCGCCCTTAGATAAAATTGCTCTTGAAAAACTAAGAGAACATTTTAGAACTCATCATATATTTCATAGTTCAGGAATAGAGGGCAACCGATTAACATTACAGGAAACTTCATTAGTTCTTAAAGAAGGGATCGATATCAGAGGGAAACCCTTGAAGGATAGTATTGAAGTTAAAAACCTTGGAATTGCCTTTGATTTTTTATACGAATTAGTACAACAAGATGTAGAAATTACTGAAAATTACATCAAGCAACTTCACAGTCTAATTATAGGCAACGACCCAACTCTAGATCCTGGCAATTATAGAAATATTGGTGTGATTATAACTGGTTCAGAACACAGACCCCCAGAACCTTTTGAAGTCCCAATAAAAATGCGTGATTTACTTGATTGGATTAAAGCCAATAAAGATGAAAATCCAATCATCGTTGCTGCTATTGCTCATCATGAAATGGTAAAAATCCACCCCTTTAAAGACGGAAATGGTAGAACGGCAAGATTACTTCTAAATTTAATATTACTCAAAAGTGGATTTCCAATTTGTAATATCAAAAGAAGCGAAAGACCAGACTATTACAATGCATTAAGTTTGGCTGATGAGGGAGAATATGAGCCAATAATTGAAGTCGTTACCAAAAACTGCACTGAATTATTTGGAGAGTATATTCGACTAAGAGATGAGTCAAATAGACTAAAAGGTTGGGCAAAAAGACTTGGTAATAAAGATACTCAACAGGAGCTGGCGAAAAGAAAGACTCAATTTGAACTTTGGTTGAATAAGGTGAATCAAATTAAACTAGAGTTCAAACAAGTTGTAAATGTAATTGATGAAAACGTAGAAAGTTATTATGTTAGCTTTTATGAATATCCTCCTATTACATTTGAAAAATATCAGCAGCTCAGAGAAAAAGGAATAGCGGCAGGTACCAACTTTTTTTCCATTCGTTTTCACAATAACGAGACAAATAGAATTGTAACTACCCTAATGTTTAGGTTCTATCGCTCTAATAAAAAATTCCCACCAACAGCAAACGTAATTCCACTTGAATTGAATTTTTTTAATGCAGAAATAAATGACTTCCAATTTATTGCTTACTCCAATCATAGCCATGAAATTAACTTAAGATCATTTTTCATTGCCGATAATGGCCGTCTCATAGTTAGATATGCAAATTCAGACGAAAAAAATCCAAATTGGGAAAAAGATCATAACAATGAAGTTCTTTCTGAGGTGGTTCAGTCCTTTTTTGAAAATGTATTTTCGTCGATGCTCGGAATTAGATAAAGGATAATTTCTTACCCTTTCAATTAGCGGCTTTCAAATAGCGAGCGGCAGAAAAATCAGATGGATTTTTCTGCCGCTTTTTTGTCTAAAAAATTATTGCTCAGTCTATTGACATTAGCATTTTTTAGCCTTAACTTTAGAAACAACAAAAAAACACAGCCCCATGATAAGTCTTCAAGAAAAAATGCAGGATTATAAATTGAGTAAAAAAATGCTCAAGGCTTTTTACGGCATTTCTTATCCGACCTTGCGCAAACGCCTGCGCGCTGCGGGTTTGGACCATTTTATTGGCCGCAGAAAATTTATTTTTGCAGAGTTTCTCCTCATTTTTAAGGCCTTGGGCCAACCTACAAGCATTTTGGAAGAAGTTGCAGAACTGGCCCTTATTTATGAGCAACTCATTAGCTTGGGCCTATTAGAGGGGCAGTCGCAAAAGGATTTGCCTACAAAAGGGCAAAAAAAGGAGGAAATTCTTTCTTCTTCGCCAAAATTATGGCTTTTGCAAAAGCCCTTGGCTTTGCTCGACCGCTTTATTGCTCTTTATTATCAAGTTTTGCTAAAAGGTTGGGAGTTGTTGTATGGTCCAACAGAAGAAAAATATTTTAAACAAATTGCCTAAAATGAGCCCAGACACATACTATAAGCTTAGCGAAGAACTAAGTCTCCACTTTTTGGGCCTAGAAGAGCTGAATAATACAGACTTAGCTCAAAAAGATAAGTATCGTCTCCATTTTGAAGTACTGTTTCCAAAATTTGATATTAGAGATCCCTATTATGTCGAACTATGGCGGCTAGATGCCTTTTTTAAGACTCAGCTCGAAAATATTCCGCCTGAAAAAAATCTATCTTTTGATCGGCGCAATAAACATTATATCTACTTGACGAAGGAGGCTTTGTCTCTGGAGTTAATCGAGCTACTCATTCAATATTTGCTTGAAAAAATAGGCAGTTATCTTCCAAGTGTTTTTTTGCCCCAAGAATTAGAAGCAGAATACCTTTATCAAAGTCAACAAAAGCGAAGGCTATACCGTCCCGAAATGTTTTTTGAGCAGCGAAACTTCTCTGTGAGAATCGATACCTTTATGAAATATGATGAGGAATGCCTAGAAAACTACGCTTACCAAATTATGCGTGACTATATGGACCGTAGAGAGGCCGATGCAGAAATTCTAAGTATTGAAAATGCCCCCAATAATCCTGAAGTAAAAAATATTAGCGCTAGAGTACGATTTCTGCTCAAAAAGCAGCCTTCTTTTACCCTTAAGTTCAGTTTTTATCCCGAACAAACTGCTTTAAGCAGCCAAGAAGACTTAGTCCTTCCCTTAACAATTAGTCCCCAACTCTTTCAGCTTAAAAAATTTGTTCTAGGCAAAGCCTTTAATCAAGAAGAAATTAGCCGCTGGCTAAGTCGAATTGTCAGAAATGGTACAGAAGCAATTCCTCCCGAAATTTATGGAGAAAGTCTAGAAGGTTTCTTTGATATAGAATATTAGTAAGCTGGCAAAAAAACTTAGCTAGGGGCTTTTCCCTAGGCGATGAAAAGATTTTTTACTACAATTTCTTTCTTCGATCTTTTATGGGCCGATGGTTTTAACCTTCGGCTCATTTTTTTGGATGTAAAATGGCCTCCCTTTTTGCTGTGGGTTTTAACCCACTGCTCCAAAACAAGCAAGAAAAAAACAGCTCCCCCAAGCACAACCGCAAAAAAAATCCCCTCGAATGAGGGGATGATAATTTTTTAGCTAGCCTAGGGCCTTGGCCCTGGGGTTCCTATGAAATTTATGGGAGATAGAAAAAACAACAGCAAAACTGCCGAAGAAAACAGCCCATCTTCAAAGCGATAGAGGATTTTAATCCTCTTCGCACTATAGATCTAGAATAGCTTTGTTGTATGGCTGTGGGTTTCAACCCACAGCTATGGCCGAAGGCCAAACGGCTGAGGGATAGAAAGTGGTGCGGCGCAGCCGCAGACCAAAGTTTTTGAGCGAAGCGAAAAAACTGCAGGGCCGAGCAGACCTGCGAGCCACGACATAGCCCGACCCAAGGCCGTAGGCCGCAGGGGCAGCCCCAAAAAAAAATTATAGCTCCAATTCTTTAAAGGTTTTTACCTTTTTGGCAAAATGCAGCCAGACAATACTTTTGCGCAAATAGCCTGCAGTATTAAATCGAGGCGTTTTTTGATAGGCATAGGCCGCAAGCCGCTCTTTTATTTCGGCTCTTTTTTTCCAGTGTTTGGGAAAAGCGAAGAAAAAATGCCAATGCGCCTTAACAATGGCCGCAATACTCCCCCATTTTCCATCCTTAAGAAAACGAATAGCGGCCAGACCATCGAGTAAAAGTCGCCAGTATAAGAGCAGAAAAAGTTTTGGCCCGCCCTCCAAATTTTTGAGCAGACAAACCAAACTATTTCTAAAATTGAGATAATCTTTTCGGGGATTATCGGGGGGCAGGGTGCCGCCGCCAACATGCCAAACCTTAGATTTTGGACAAACATAAATTTGGTAATTGCCTTTTTTTAATCGCCAGCAAAAATCAATTTCTTCCATATGAGCAAAAAAATCGGCATCTAATCCGCCAAACTGATGATAAAGTTGGCTGCGCACACAAAGGGCGGCCCCAGAGGCCCAAAAAACCTCTTGCGTTTGGTCATATTGCCCCTGATCTTCTTCCAATTCAGAAAAAATTCGTCCGCGACAAAAAGGATAGCCCCAATGGTCCATCCAGCCCCCTGCTGCACCAGCATATTCAAACAAATTGCGTTGGGCCTCCATCAAAATTTTGGGTTGGGCGGCCGCTCTTTGCGGAGATTTTTCTAGGCAATGAATCAATGGCTCTACCCAATCGGGACTAACTTCTACATCCGAATTGAGCAACACATAATAATCGGCATGTTGCAATTGGGCCAAGCCACGGTTGTAGCCTTCGGCAAAGCCATAGTTTTCGGGCAAATCAATATAATAGCGTGGAATTTTTCTGTCGGCAGATTGGGCCGGCGGAAAAGGCTGGTCGGCCGTAGCCATAAAGCGCTCGAAGCCCCATTTTTTTAGTCGGTCAATGGAATCGTCTGTAGAGCCGTTGTCAATCACAAAAAGTTGCGCATTCGGATAAGTCGTTTGCAAAACCGAGGGTAAAAAGCGCTCGAGATAATCGGCTCCATTATAATTGAGGATAGCGATAGCCACCAGCGGCTGTTGAGCGGCTACTTTAGAAGCAGGCATTTGATTTTATTTTATTGTTGGGCAAAAAAGGCAAGACTATCTAAGCGATCTTGCGCCAATTGTGCCGAAAGTTGGTCCAGATTTTCAAAGCGAACATCCGCTCTTAAATATTTGAGCATTTCGACCTTGAGCTCTTGGCCATAAAGGTCTCCCTCAAAATCAAAAATATTAACTTCGACGGTAATATTCGGTTCATTTTCTAAGGTAGGCCGCGGTCCTCGGTAAAGCATCCCCTGTTTTTTTTCGCCATTAGGCAAAATCACTTGCGCCACATAAATACCTTCTGGCGGCAAGAGTTTGTAGGGATTTTCTACGGCAATATTGGCGGTGGGAAAGCCCAGTTTTCGGCCCAATTGCAAGCCCTTCACTACTTTTCCAGAAAAACTATAGGGCCGCCCCAATAATTGTTGGGCCAGCATAATTTTGCCTTCAGAAATTGCTCTGCGAATTTTGGTCGAGCTCACAGCAATCTCATCCACTTCCTTTTTATCAAACTCCTTGAGTTCAAAATTGCGGCTTTTTTGTGCCTCTCGCAAAAAATGGATGTCGCCAGCCCGCCCCTTGCCAAACTTATGGTCGTAACCAATGGCAATACAAGCTGGCTGAAAATAATGCAGTAGAAATTGATCCAAATAATCTGCGGGACTCAAAGAAGAAAAGGCTTCGGTAAAAGGAACGACCACCAAGTTTGCAATGCCCGCCTGCTCCAAAATATCGGCTTTTTCTTCTAGGGTCGTGAGCAAACGCAAACTACTTTGTTCCCCTCTTTTTTGGGCCAAAACAATTCTTGGATGAGGATCAAAAGTCAGCAAAACCGTCTCTCCATCTCGCGCTTCAGCTAGTTGGACCAACTGCTTGATAATATGTTGATGCCCCAAATGCACTCCATCAAAAGAGCCCATGCTCAGCACCGCCCGCTTAAATTTGGGCAAAGCCTCTAGTTGGCGATAAATGTTCATCTAATTTTCCTGTTCTGTTTCGCTATTGCTATTTTCTGCCTCATCTGCGGCCTCCCTCGGGGGCCTTGGCGCAGGTTTATTTTTGCGGTAAGGACGAACGCCAGCCCCATACACCCAACCTTCTCGGCCATTTTTATCTCGCACTTTCACCCAAGGCTCCCGCGTAAATTCATCAACAGAAACACGCAAGCCCTGTTCAAAATCAGTCACTTCATTCAAAGAAATTAACTCCTCCCCATGGGGCAAATAGCGAATCAAAGTGCTATCCAAATAAGGGCCCGTCCGAAACTTCAGACTATCTAAAACGACATAATATTTTAACAGATTTGCCGTAGCCGCTGAGCTTGCCGCTTGGGCCGCCGTACTATCCACCGAAACCACTTCTGGCGCAGGCAACTCCTCCGTTCGGCTACATCTCGACACCCCATACAATAAAAGCGAACCAATTAACAAGCCCCCACTAATCAACTCAATGGGGCGCAAAACAGACAAAATCCCCTTTTTTTCTGTAGGATCTTTCTCCAAATTGAGCTTCTTCTGCTGCTGTTGCTGTTTTTTGGCCTTTGCTTCGGCTCTTTTTCTTTCCCTTCTTTTCCGAGAGCTTTCTGACATATTCTCTGCAATTTTATATTTTTTAGGGGCTTCCCCTGCGGCCCTTTGGGCCTTGGGTCGGGCTGTGTCGGGGCTCGCTATTCGCTCGGCCCTGCAGTTTTTTTTCGCTGCGCTCAAAAAACTTGGGTCTGCGGCTGCGCCGCCCCCCTATCCATCCCTAAGCCGACGCAAGGGCCTGGCCCCCACTAAAGCTTAAGCTGGAACTGCGCCAAATTTACAAAAAAGATCAAGCTATTTAGAACTTTATCAGCTCATTTCAACGACAGAGCAACTTCCTCTTCATAAAAAAATCCGCTCAGCAAAATAGCTAAGCGGATTTAAATTGAGGACCCAAAAACTGGCTAAAAATCTAGTTCCATCGCAATCACGGGTAAAATTCCACTCTGATACGCATTATAGATCCGATCTTCTTGAAAATGATAAAACGGCTGATACAAATTATTGAGATTATTACTCATATTCTGCACATCCAAAGAAAGCGTAAGCGAGGATTTTTTATAATTTTTTCGGTAGGCCAAACGAAAATCTAGCCGATAATAAACCGGGACATCTTCATCGGATTGCCCAAGGCTATAGCCCTGGCTTTCGTCAAAAACCATTCGGTTTTGGGCCAAAGAAGCCGCCGTATCTGCGGGCATATAACGGTAACCGCCATTGGCCAACAAACGAGCACTGCACAACAAACGCCCGCCCTTGGGCAAGGTCCATTCATAGCCCGTAGTAAAATTGGCCACAAAATGATTATCGTAGCGGCTGCGGTACCAATTATTATCAATTGCTCGGTAATTAGACCGAAAAAGCGAGAGCGAACTCATCAGGAAAAACCCTCTGCGAAATACTTTCTCAATGCTTAGATCAATGCCGTAATTTCGGTTGGCCCCCAAAGAAGCAAGCGGAACACGGCCAAAGCTCTTCCGCTGATTGTACAACCAAAAGGTACTGCCCGCCTCACTGCCAATCGGCTGATTGCTTCCGTACTGATACCAAGCTTCTACCAAAGTAGATAAATCGTAGCGAAGCGCCTGCCGCCAACTCAAAATCAAATGCTGCGAGTTGGCAATTTCTAAGGTTTCATTGGGGTTGATCTTAGTTTGGGTTTCATAGGTCCCCAAAGGCAACAATTGACCATAAACACCATAAGATAGGGCCAACTTTGTTTTCTTGCTCGGGCGATACATCAAAGCCGTTCGGGGCTCCAAACAATAAGTATTGTTGTAACCCTGAAAAAGGAAAGCTCCAGCGGCCAAAATTTGCCAACGTTTAGAGAGATTCCATTGAATTTGTGCATAGCCTCTTGCCCAATAATTAAATTTTAGGCCGGTGGCCAAAAAAGTATCCAAGCGCTCTGCATCATAATTATAATAGTCATGATGCAAATCATACAACTGCCCATAGAGGTTTAAGCCTGTTTTTAGCCTAAATTTTTGGTCCAACTTTTTACTGTAGACCCCAGAAAGGCTATACTGCTGCACCAACAAACTATTCGATTCTATACGTGTAGAATCCATAGGCGCATTGTTCACATTATAAATTGTTCCGTTGACCGAAGCGCCAGCCGTAGCCTGAAAATAAGCGCCCTTCCCCAAAACTTCACTGTATTTTAGGCCCAAAGTACCATTTGCCGTCCGGCTGTCAATGCTATTATGGTCCAAGCGGTTAATCCAATTGGTAGAATCTTCTTTAATGAGCCATTGCTCGGAGCCCAAGCCCCCCAAACCAAAAAAGCGAAGCTCTTTGCGGCGGTCCTTAGATTCCCAACTCAAATTAAAGGATAAATCCTGAAAGGTATTGGCTACATTAGAACGGACCACATAAAGCCCAAACTGAGAAAGTACCCCCAAAGTAGAATAGCGATAATTGAGCAAAAAACTACTCTGCCCTCTTTGAATCGGGCCCTCTGCACTAAAATCAATACCAATCAAACCAAAGCGAAAACTATAGGCTTGTTGGTTGGGGTTCCCCTTTCTAAAGTGCATATCTAAAATAGCCGATTGCGCATTGCCATATTCGGCAGCAAAACCACCAGCCGAAAAATCCGATTTGTCTAACAGGGCAATACTCAAAGCCGAAACGCCCCCATTTCTACTCATTGGAGCGGCAAAGTGGCCCATTCCCAAGAGTTCTACGCCCTCTAAGAAAAAAGTTTGGGTGGCCGTGGGGTTTCCCCGAATAATCATGTCGGCATTATTGTCCCAATAAGATTGCACGGCTGGAAAACTAAGGGCCATTCGGCTAGGGTCGTTAATGGCCCCAGGGTAGCGCTGCGTTTCCTCCACATTAAAAGAGCGGGTAGAAACAACAGAAAAACTATTCAAAGGACGGTTTTCTCTAAAATCATCGCCCCATTTCAAATCTTTTTGAGCCTCCATGCTCGCTTCTAGATAAGCGGGCTTAGAAGAGCGCAAAACAATATTATCTGTATAAAACGTCCGATAACCCGCCTTTTGGGCCTTTAGCGTTTGCCGCCCTAAAGGAACTCGGTCCAAACGAAAATAGCCATCGGCATCTGAGCTGGTAGAAATAATTGGATAACTGTCTTCTACAAAAACAATTACCCCCCCTAAGGGCTCTAGTGTTTCTGCATCTATAAGTAAGCCCTCAATTAGCTGGCTACCGCCGCTATTGTTGGCCTTTCTTTGGCCCCAGGCAACCGTTAGCAAACTCAGGAGCAGCAAACTTAAGTAATACTTTTTCATAATGTAGGTGTTCTGTTGGGGGAAATTGGCTAGTCAACTGGGAATTTAGTAGTTTATGACAAAAATACCGTCGTATAGGAACAGCTATATTTAACTTTTTTTTTTAGATTTTTTTTAGGTTGCTCTTTCCCTTGCATCATATTTTGTTTCCCCTCTCATAAATCCCACAAAATGAAATATTTTTTGGTCCTCCTCTGTCTACTAAGACTTTATTCTTTGGCTTCTGCTCAGTCATAAGGGCCAGCAAGAGTGCCCATGGCCCAGCGCTGCGCAGCCGTGGCCCGCAGGGCCAGACCCAATTTTTTGAGCGTAGCGAAAAAAACGCAGGGCCGAGCAGACCTGCGAGCGGCGCAGCATAGCGGCGGCCGACCGAGGAGCAGCCGAGCCGGCCGCGGGCCCCAAAACAAAAAAAAGAGAGCAACCAAATGGTCTACTCTCTATTATATTATCGTTTGACTAGCAAGCCTTGTTTGAAGCTGAGGAAGAGGTGGCGCATCTCTCGGAGCTCGGCGCCAATGCCTAAAATTTTCCATTCATCTTGATAAATCAGCAAGAGCAAGAGCTCGCGATTATAGCGGGCGGCCTGCGGATGATTGCAGCTAATGGGCAACAAAAGGGCTTTTTCTTCTTTAAATTCGGTGGCATAATCGGGCCAAGCCTGTAGGCTCCAGCGGTAGAGCGCTCGGAGTCGGCAAAATTCTTCTACGGCCAAGCCACCGGGGCCGGCCAAATTGTGATTAAAGGCCTTAGAGCAGCAGCGGGCCTCTAAGCCGGGCATATCCTCCTTGGTTAAAAGCTGTTCAAAATGGCTTAAAAAATCACTAACTTCCTCTTCGGCTAGGGGCAAATCGGCTATTTTTTCAGATTCCTCTTCTTGCTCAGTCCCCAGCATTTTGAGGGCTTCGGCGGCGGCAGATTCGGCAGCGGCCCAAATTTTCAGGCCGGCGGCTTCTTCGACCAAAAGGAGCCAAAGGCTATCATTGTAGCGTTCATTTTGGCCCAGATAAAACTCCACCTCTACTAAAAGTTGATGTTCATTGAGGCGTTCTTCTTCGCCTAGGCGGATGGCATCGCCCAATTCTAGGCAAGTTTGAAAAAAGTCGGCGGCCGATAAAAAAGGGGCATCTTCTAGGGCATCATTGGCCCAAAGTTGTTGAAAGAGGGCCAAATTTTGGCACTGCAGACAGAGTTGAAATTGCTCTAACCAGGCAGAGGAGGAAGTAGACATATAGGCTATTTTTAATGAGATGGGACCGTGTGTTGCATGCGTTCTTGTAGGCGAAGTAGCTCGGGGCATTGTTCGGCCTGTTGTTGTTCAAACTGTCGGATGAGCAGTTCTCGGTTTTGGCGATTAAGTTTTTGCTCTAGTTCTTGCAAGAGTTGCTCGCCTCCTAGGCAGGCCACATTTTCGGCCACTTTGAGTTGCATACTATCTAAGAGTTGCAATTTTTGGCCGGGGCTATTTTGTTGCTCGAGGCTATCGTAAAGGGGCAAAAGGACTCGATTACAATCGCACCAATCTTTGGCCAAATGCCGCGCGAGTTCATCGGGCGAGGGCTGGCAGGCCGTTAAAGTTAGGGCAAAAATGGAAAAAAAAAGAGGACGCATAAATTTAGCGGAGTTTGGTCAGTAATTGGGCCAAATCGGGGCAGCTAGCGGCAATGGCCTCCTCTAGTTGGCCTTCAAATAAGGCACGTTCTCGGGCGGGCAATTCGCGCAAGCTCGTTTGCATCCCATTAAAATCGGCACACTGATGAAAGCTTTTAAAAGCCGTAAGATATTCGCCTCGAGCAGCCGTTTTTGGAGCCGTCCGAAAAGCTGCCTCCTTGGCAATCAGCTCGGTACTTTCGGCACAATCGCAAACTTTTTTGGCCGCTTCTTGGGGCTGGGGCAACTCTTGAGCAGGGCCCAAAAAACTAAGGGCAAAGAGCAACTGAACTAAGGTAGATAACATAATATTTTGATTTAAAGATAGCCGATTTTTAACTAGGCTATTGGGTAAGAAGAACAAAAATAATAAATCGAAGGCATTTAGTCGAAAATAGCGGCTAACTCATAGAAAACTAGCTGTTTTCTATCTCAAAACAGTGACTCAAGCAAGACAATTGGCTCTTTAGGTTGTTAGGAGTAAATAAAGCTATTCAGCCAATAGCCAGAATAGTTCTTTTTTATATAAAATCATAATATGCAGACTTTTACAGCCGAAGCCTACAAGCTCCATTTCTATATTAGTCAGGACACTTTGGAGCAAATTCGTTCTGTTAGTCCCCAAATTACCCCCCAACTTCCTCAACTGATTGATACCTTTTACGAGCGTATGCTCAGCCACCGCAAATTTGCGGCCTACTATGAATCGGAGGCCCAAATTGAGCACCTCAAAAGCCTACACCTACGGTATTGGCAGAGCTTTTGGGCGGCAGAGGTAGACGATCGTTACATTCAGGACCGAAAGCGAATTGGCGAGGTGCATGCTCGGGTAGGTTTGCCTATGGACCTTTATTATGATGGCATTATTCTCTTTTCTCATTTGTTTAAGGCCCTTTTTCGACAAGAAAAAATTGCTTCCTTTGATTTATTGAGCGCCTATGATGAGTTGCTCAACTTGGATACGGCCTTGGTCGTTGATCGCTACAACTCGATTTCTAATGAGGTCTTAGAATTGCAAAACGCATCTTTATCGACCCCTGTTGCTCAAATTTGGGAAGAAATTCTCTTTTTGCCGATTGTGGGCATTATGGATTCTAAGCGATCTAAGGATATTATGGAAACCGTTTTGGGCCAAATTGCCGAAAAGCAGGCCAAGGTTTTTATTTTAGACATTAGTGGAGTGGCCATTATGGATACGGCCGTAGCCAACCATCTCCTCAAAATTAGTAAGGCCAGCCGACTGATGGGTTGCCGCTGCATTTTATCGGGCATTTCGCCAGCCGTGGCCCAAACCATTGTAGAGCTGGGCATTCAATTAGATGAAATTGAAACCAGCGGCAGCATGAAAGAGGCCCTGACTTCCGCCTTTGAAATTTCAGGATTGCGCATTGCCGCCTCCTAAAACAGAAAAAGTCGCTCCCAAAATTTGGGAGCGACTTTTTTTATCTATGCGCTAGGCCACTTTTTATTAAGCGCCTTTATTTTTGTCATCCACCTCAATTTTGATGGTCACATCGCTTTTTTCCTTAATTTCGATGCGTTCCTCCTGAGCGGGAAGCATACCCATTTTGCGCTTAAGATCATCCAAAGCTGCAGAAGCAGTTACGGTAGGATCATTGAGTGCAGTATCAATTTCGTCGTCAATGGTTTTGCTCTCATCGGCCATTTCGCCATAAGCTTCTGCCAAAGACTCTTGCTCTTCTACTTTCTCTTTCATGCGCTCTAGCATGCTCATAGTTCCAGAAGAGTCAATATTCGTCAATTGTTTGTTGAGTTTGGTGGTTGCCTTACTCACTTTATCACGAGCTTCTAGGCTGCGCAATTCGTTCTCCCATTTTGCGATTTGGCTCTTGAGCGTACGAATTTTGCCCTCCATAGTCGTTACCATACCATCGTACTTCTTCTTATTCTGAAGAGCCGTTTGGTATAGCTTGAGGTTTTCTTCACGACGAGCCAAAGCCTCTGTTGCTAGACGCTCAGCCTCGGCCGCATCCATTTGTCCAGATTGGCCTCTTTTCAATAAAGCCATCGCTTTCTTTTCGTAATCGTCTGCATTTTGCTTGTAAGTTTGTACTTCGCGGTTGGTACGAATAGCAATTGCTTTCACCTCCGCCAAACTTTGCAGGCTCTTGTCTAGGTCCGTTTTCAAATCGCGAATCCCCTGCTTTGTCATTTTGATGGGATTCTCTAGTTTATCAAGGGCAGAGTTGGCTTCGGCTTTACCAAGGCGGAACAAGCGCTTCAAAAATTGCCACATAGGTCAGATAGTTTAATTGATAGAAGAAGAGCGTTTAAGGCGCTCACTTAGATAAGATGATAAATAAAGGGAAAAAGTTCAATTATTTGGCCGCTACGTCCATAAATTCTTCAGCATGCTCTACCAAAGCAATCGCCATAGCGTTAATTGAAGACTCCAGTTCGTTGCGGTCCAAGTTTTCTAGGGCCAAAGTGTCGCGGAAAAGTACCCGACGCCCCTCCTCATCCAAAACAAAGGCGCCATGAATGAGTTCGCGGTTAATCTGTAGCAAACGCTTCAAAAAAGCAGCGTCTTTTTCCTCAATATCAAAAATATGCTGCTCCATAACAAGGACCTCGCCCTCGCAATCCAGCATTAGGTTACAAATACCCTGATTTTCATTGTTTAATACAAAGAGATTATCCTCTACACTTTCATGGCTAATTTCATGGCCCATATCCAGCAGATAATTCTTCACTTTCTCAAAGCTATTCATAGGGATGCGGTTATTGTGATTGAATATAATAGTCAGTTGCTCCTTGCCCCTGCTCTCTGGCTAATATAGTAGATTTTCGTCGGACTATCAAAGTTAGATTTACAAAATAATAGGCTTTTAATACTTCTTTTTTATTCTTTTCTTTGGGGCCTCCGCCTCGCTGCGCTCCTCGGCGCTACGTTGCGCAGCTCGCTATTCGCTCGGCCCTTCAGCCCTTCGGGCTTTGGTCTGGCCCTTCGGGCCACTGCTGCACATCGCTAGGCCAGCTCGACGAGCTAAACAAAAAAAGAGCTAGCAAATATTGCTAGCTCTTTTGCGCTTGGCCCAACTGGACCTACTTGCTTTCTTCTTCAGAGAAAATGCTAATCACTACCTCTTGTTCTTTATTCAAACTAGCTTCTAGCAAACTGCCTTCTGCCAATTCATTCTTGTGGTTGAGAATAAACTCCGCCAAAGGATCTTCCAAGTACTTTTGAATTGCTCTGTTCAATGGACGAGCACCAAACTGCGGATCGTAGCCTTTTTCAGCCATAAAGTCTTTGACCTCATCGGTCAATTGCAATTTGTAGCCTAGCTCTTCTACTCGCTTGTACAAGTTTTTCAAACTCAAATCAATGATTCTAAAGATTTCTTCTTTACCCAAAGAGTTAAAGACAATCACATCATCAATACGGTTCAAAAACTCAGGAGAGAAGGTCCGCTTGAGTGCATTTTGAATTACGCCCTTGGCTTCATCTGCCGCAGCTTCTTCTCTGGCCTTAGTAGAAAAACCAACTCCAGTTCCAAAGTCTTTCAAGCGACGAACCCCAACATTTGAGGTCATGATGATTAAAGTGTTTTTAAAGTCTACTTTGCGGCCCAAACCATCGGTTAACTGGCCATCGTCCAATACCTGCAACAAGATATTAAAGATATCGGGATGCGCTTTTTCGATTTCATCCAGAAGGATAACAGAATAAGGCTTTCGACGAACTTTCTCCGTCAATTGTCCCCCTTCTTCATATCCTACGTAGCCGGGAGGCGCTCCAATAAGACGGCTCACAGAGAATTTCTCCATGTATTCACTCATATCAATGCGGATCAAGGCATCTTCCGAGTCAAACATCTGCCGCGCCAATACTTTGGCCAATTCTGTTTTACCCACCCCAGTTGGACCGAGGAAAATAAAGGTTCCAATTGGCTTGTTCGGATCTTTTAGGCCTACGCGGTTCCGCTGAATGGCTTTAGTAATCTTCACAATGGCTTCATCCTGACCAATTACATTATCCTTGAGGTCTTGGCCCATACTCAATAGCTTGACGCTTTCGCTTTCGGCTACATTGCTTACGGGAATTCCAGTCATCATAGACACCACCTCGGCAATGTCTTCAATAGTTACTGGATAACGCTTACTCTTCGACTCTTCCTCCCAATCAATGCGGGCCTGCTCTAGCTGGCGAATCAACTTAGACTCGCTATCGCGGAAGTTGGCCGCTTTTTCATATTCTTGGTCTCGAACAGCTTGGTTCTTTTCTTCCTTCACTTTTTCAATCTCGGCCTCTAGCTCCATAATGTGCTTGGGCACATGGATATTTTTGAGGTGTACCCGAGCGCCCACTTCATCCATCACATCAATCGCCTTATCGGGCAAGAAACGATCAGAGATATAGCGGTCAGAAAGTTTCACACAAGCCTCTAGGGTTTCATCTGTATATTCTACATGATGGAAGGCCTCATATTTCTCTCGAATATTGCTCAAGATATGAATAGCTTCTTCTGGAGAAGGTGGCTCGATGATTACTTTTTGGAAACGGCGATCTAGGGCGCCATCTTTCTCAATGTACTGACGGTACTCATCCAAGGTAGAGGCCCCAATACATTGGAGTTCTCCACGAGCAAGAGCGGGCTTAAAAATATTAGAAGCATCTAGCGAGCCTGTGGCCCCACCAGCGCCTACAATGGTATGAATTTCATCAATAAAGAGGATGACATCTCTAGATTTTTCTAGTTCCGTCATAATGGCCTTCATCCGCTCTTCAAACTGCCCGCGATATTTGGTCCCGGCTACCAGAGCAGCTAGGTCCAACATCACAATGCGCTTGTCAAAAAGTGTTCTAGACACTTTGCGCTGCTGAATGCGGAGGGCCAGCCCCTCTACCACAGCGGTTTTTCCCACCCCAGGTTCTCCAATGAGAATCGGGTTATTCTTTTTACGGCGAGACAAAATTTGCGAAAGGCGTTCAATTTCCTTTTCGCGGCCAATAATGGGATCCAATTTATCCTCTTCGGCCAATTTGGTAATATCTCGGCCAAAATTATCGAGTACGGGAGTATGTGATTTGCCCTTGGCGGCTCCGCCAGCGGCACGGCCACGGTTGCCTCCACGGCTGCCTCCTTCTTCCTCAAACTCATCTTCTCCACCTGCGGCATCTAGCAAATTGGGATTGCTTTCGGCGAGCAAATAATCTAGCTCTGCCTTATAGCCATCATAATCAATCTCGAACTCCTGCAAAACACGAGCAGCTAGATTTTCGGGATACTTAAGAAGAGAGAGCAAAATATGCTCTGTGCCGACCAATTCATTTTTCATGCGTTTGGCCTCTAAAAAGGTAATTTTAAGCACCTTTTCGGCTTGGCGAGTAAGGGGCAGATTGCCTACTGTGTAAGAGGGGCGTTCTCTGCGTTGTGTTTTCTGGACAGAATCTTCAATGGCTTGGCGCAAGTCCGAAACATCCACATCTAAAGATTGGAGGACGGCAACGGCCAAGCTCTGTTCATCCTGAAGGATACCGAGCAAAAGGTGTTCGGTTCCAATTTGGTCGTGTCCAAAGCGAAGGGCTTCTTCTCTAGAGAAAGAAATGACCTCTTTGACTTTGGGAGAAAAGCGATTATCAGGCATATTCAAACTAAGGTTATTTTCTAAAATTGGGTGTGTAAGGGCAATTGGCCTCACTTTTATAAACGCAAGCCGCTTTAAAAAGATTTGGCCATCTGTCTTGACTGTCCAATATTAAAGATTATTTTCTGAAATCGAAAGAATTTATTTTTATTTTAGGCCCTATACTTTTGAGGGCTTTGGTCCTTTTTTGGGGTTTTGCAGGCGGCAAAGCCGCCGCAGGCCTAGCGATGCGAAGCGGGTGGCCCGTAGGGGCAGACCGAGCCGCTGAAAGCGGCGAAGGGCCGAGCGAACAGCGAGCCCCGAAGCGTAGCGCCGCAAGGCGAAGCCGCAGCGGAGGCCCCAAATCCTTAAAAGCAGAAAAGACAAAAAAGGGTCCATAATGGCCAAAAATGGCTAGATTTTTTATAGAAAAGGGCCTAATATTGAATAGAACCAGAAAAGAAAATAGACCATGAAATACGCAGTAGAAAAGTCAGAAGAGTACGCTCTAGTCAGCCTTCAGGAGGAAAATTTGAATTCTTTGAAAGCCCCTGAACTAAAATCGGAATTGATTCTGTTGAAGAATGCCGGAAACAAAAATTTGATCTTGGATTTGTCGGCAGTAAAATATGTCGATTCGTCTGGATTGAGTGCCATTTTGACAGGTAACCGTTTGTGGACGGAAGAGGGGGGCCAATTTGTGCTTACGGGCGTAGAGCACCCCAGTGTAAAAACCTTGATTAGCATTTCGCGTTTAGATAGCGTTTTGGACATCAAGGAAAATTTGGAACAGGCTGTAAAATGGGTCATGATGCAAGCCCTGCGTTCTCAGTTAGAAAATGAAGCGCCAGCTGAAGAAGACGAACTATAATGATGCGTTTTGAAGTAAGCATTTTGGGCAGCAATGCGGCCCTACCTACTTATAAGAGTTTTACCTCTTCTCAATTTTTGAATATTCGGGAGCATTATTGCCTGATTGATTGTGGGGAGGGTTGCCAGATTGCGGTGCAGCGCTATCAGGTGAAGGCCTTTCAGATTAAGGATATTTTCATTAGCCATTTGCATGGAGATCATGTTTTGGGCCTAATGGGTTTATTGATGTCTTTTGGCTTGAATCAGCGACAGAAAAAGCTGCGGCTGTATGGCCCAAAAGGAATTCGGGAGTGGGTGGAGGTTCAAATGCGCCTAATGAATGCTCACTTGAGCTATCCCTTGGAAATTCGGGAATGTGATTCGGAGCAATCGGAATTGCTATTAGATACCCCAAGTTTTCAGGTTTTTAGTTTGCCTTTGGCGCATCGGGTGGCTTGTCAGGGTTTTCTCTTTAAGGAAAAGCTCGCTCATCCGAATATGCGCAAAGATCGAATTTTGGAGTTGGATATTCCCTTTAAGCAAATTCCGGCCATTAAAGCGGGCGGAGGATTTACGGATGCCGAGGGTAAATTTTGGCCCCATGAAGAACTTTGCACGCCTCCTCCCCCGCCCCGAACTTATGCCTATTGTTCTGATACGGCTTTTCATCCGCCTTTGGCGGAGCTCATTCGGGGTGTAGATTTACTTTATCATGAGGCTACATTTTTGCATGAGCTGCTCAAAAATGCAAAAAAGACGGGGCATAGCACCGCCAAGCAGGCCGGAGAAATGGCCAAATTGGCCCAGGTCAAAAAGCTATTGATTGGGCATTTTTCTACTCGCTATCAAGACACAAAAGCGCTTTTAGAAGAAGCTCAAAGTGAATTTGCCGAAACGGCAGCCGCCGAAGAAGGCAAAACCTATAGCGTTTAAAGCAAAAAGCGGATCCACTAAAGTGGATCCGCTTTTTTTTGGCCTTATCAGCAGCTGTTTAACTCATAAACATCATTTCGCGATATTTCAAGAAAGGCCATTCTTGATCATCAACCAAACCTTCTAACTGATCAGAAACCGCACGGATTTCCTCCATCAAAGGTTTTACCTCATTACAATAGGTATGGGCCATTTCTTCGGCCTCTAGTTGGCCTGCTTTCACACGAAGCTGCTTCATGGCATAAGCCTTTGTTTTTAGGGCCGAAATTCCCTCTGAAAGCTCGGCCAGCAGCTCTTTTTGAGCGGCATAGCTACTTTCTTCTAAGCCCAATTGTTTGAGCTGCAAGGCATTTTGGGCCAAGCTATTTTGGTAGCGAATGGCAGCGGGAATCACTTGATTCACGACCATTTCGGCCAAAATTCTCGACTCAATTTGCAGTTGCAAAGCATAGCTTTCTAAACGGACCTCCAAATGGGCCGCCAACTCTTCTTCAGAAAGGACCTTGGTGCTGGTAAATAGCGCCTTGGCCTTATCCGTAGCATAAGCAGTAAGGGCCTCTGGAGTAGTCATGAAGTTATTCAAGCCCCGACTTTTTGCCTCTTCTTTCCATTCATCGCTATAGTTATCGCCTTCAAAGCGAATAGGCTTCGACTCCACAATATAGCGCTTGATGACTTGCAAAATAGCCGACTGCTGCGATTGTCCAGCCGCTTTTAGGGCCTCCACATCGGCATAGAAGTTTTCTAGCTGCTGGCCCATAATGCTATTCATAATGGTCATTGGGCCGGCACAGTTGGCCGTAGAGCCCACCATCCGAATCTCAAATTTGTTGCCTGTAAAGGCAAAGGGAGAGGTCCGGTTACGGTCGGTATTATCTTTCTCTAGATCTGGAATTTTGCTCAGCAAAGAGAACACCCGATTCACTTCAGCCTCGGTGCTATCGCCTTCTTCAATGGCATCTAAAACCTTGGTCAGGGCTTCTCCAACAAAGACAGAAATAATAGCGGGAGGCGCTTCATTGGCCCCCAAACGGTGGTCATTAGAAGCAGAGGCAATACTGGCCCGCAACAAATCTGCATGCTCATATACGGCCCGAATAGTATTGACGAAGAAGGTCAAAAACTGTAGGTTTTTGCCTGGGTTTTTACCTGGAGACAAAAGATTTTTGCCCGTATCCGTAGCAATTGACCAGTTGTTGTGCTTACCCGAGCCGTTCACATTGGCATAGGGTTTTTCATGCAAAAGCACCCGCAACTTATGGCGGCGCGCGATGCGATCCATCAAATCCATCAACAATTGGTTGTGGTCTACAGCCACATTGATTTCCTCATATTGAGGGGCCAACTCATACTGAGAAGGAGCCACCTCATTGTGGCGAGTACGGACGGGAATGCCCAATTTGTGGCATTCTACCTCCAAATCACGCATATAAGCATAGGCGCGCTCTGGAATAGAACCAAAATAGTGGTCATCTAATTGCTGCCCCTTGGGCGCAGAACGGCCCAAAAGGGTGCGGCCCGTAAAGCGCAAATCGGGACGAGCCTCATAAAGGGCCTCATCAATCAAAAAATACTCTTGCTCCCAGCCCAAGGTCGCATAAACCTTTTGTACGGCAGGATCAAAAAGCTGACAAACCTTTACCGCCGCCTTTTCTAAGCAAGATTGCGATTTGAGCAAAGGCAATTTATAATCTAGTGATTGTCCCCCATAGGTGACAAAAATAGTTGGAATACAAAGTGTCTTATCGTCTCCTACCTCCAAAATAAAAGCGGGAGAACTAGGGTCCCATGCGGTATATCCACGAGCCTCAAAAGTAGAGCGCAAGCCTCCGCCAGGAAAGCTAGAGCCATCGGGTTCTTGTTGGACGAGCGCCTCGCCTCTAAACTCTTCAATAGCGGCGCCTTGGCCATCTAAAGTAAAGAAAGAGTCGTGTTTTTCGGCCGTGCGGCCAGTAAGGGGTTGAAACCAGTGCGCATAATGCGTCACGCCTTTAGAGCTGGCCCAATTGCGCATTGCATCGGCAATATGGTCGGCAGTTTCACGGTCTAGGTTCTCCCCAGATTCAATCGTTTGGATGACTTGTTTGTAAATCCGGGCTGGCAAAAATTCTTGCATGGCTTTTTTGCCAAAAACCTGGCTAGCAAAATAGTCTGAAATACGGCTGCTAGGCGTTTGTACGGGGGTATTTTCGCGGGCTAGCAGACTTTCTAATGCGGAAAAACGCATGGATTTACTCATAATAATAGAGTGCTAAATTTACAGAATCAAACGGGCTCTCTTGGTCCATCGAAAATGCTTTTCTGAGTTCCGAATGGAGCTTGGGAGCTGCTCTCTCCTCATTTTTAATTAAAAGTTACTCTTTTTTATTGTTAGCTGTTTTTTCTTTTTTGGGGCCTCCTGCCTACGGCAGGCGCTACGTTTCGGGGCTCGCAGGTCTGCTCGGCCCTGCGCCGCCTTTGGCGGCTGGGTCTGCGGCTTCGCCGTCCCCCTTCACATCGCTAGGCCAAATGGACCCACTTTGCTCGAGCAGAAGTAGTTGGGGCTAAATCAAGTAGTTAAGATAGTAAGTTCCCTCTTAATTTTCAGCGTAAAATGGAATTTCCCCCAAAACTTCATACTCTTTTAATTTGGGGTTCCAGACAAAGCCATAGTTTTGCCGCCCATTAGAAATAATGAGGTAGGGCATTTGTAGGCTGCTGTTGTAGCGCATAATTTGGTCCAATACCACTGCATTTAGGCTTTGCCGAGGCGCCTTGAGCTCAAAAAGGACCAAGGGCTGGGTATTTTTATCAAATAAAAGCAAATCTGTGCGCCGCTTTTGGCCATAAACGGCCAAGCCTTTTTCTACCTGCATTTTGCTAAAGGGGTAGGCTTTTTCGGTCTTGAGGTACTGGATCCAAAGTTGGCGCAGCCATTCTTCGGCTTGTAGGACCAGCCATTTTCGGCGGACGGGGTCAAATATTTGTTTTTGTTCTCCCTCTGTCCGAATTTGTAGCTGCTCTTGATAGGCTAGCAAAGGGACCTCTAATGATTTCATGCTGGGCGCAGTTTTTGCAAGAATGTGTAGTAATTCTAAACGACAAAGAAAAGAACTATGCAAAAATTTTTCTGGATATTGCCCCTACTTTTTATTCCCCTCTCCTCGCTTTGGGCGCAAAAAGGTACTTATATATATAAGGATAAGGATATAGAAATCCAACTTTCTTTAAAAGAAAAGGGAAGATTTGAATATGTTCGCATTGAGAAATGGGCCAGATTGAGCGCCGAGGGCAACTGGAAGGCCCAAGGAGACAAGCTCTTCTTACAATCTGACTATCAAATTGATAGCTTTTTGGTCCAATCAGATTCGCTCAGTCAGGGCCCAGAAAATTTATCGCTTTGCATCAATGCACTTTCGGCCCAAGCCGCCCCCAAAGAAATTGGTAGCCTGATTGTTAATGATAGCTTTTATTGCCACCAAGACCAAGATAAACTGCTGGCCAGCATTGAGGAAAGAGGTAAAATCCGAAGAGCAGGAACCGCAGAAGAACGAGAAAAATTAGCCCAGACTTATGCTCCCCTCTATTATAATTGTAAGCTCCCCAAAGGCGAAAATCTGGCCCAAGTGGAATTGCAAATTAACGGACAAAGCAGTTTTTTCTACCCCGAACAAAATAAACATCATAAGCATTTTGAGTTTACTTTCCGGCTGTCGCCCTCTAAACAATATGCTTACCTTAAGCCGCAGACTTGGACCATCAAGAGACGAAAGTTGATTGATCCCCAAGGGCGGAAGTTGAAGTAAAGAAAAAGAGCAAACCTAAAGGTTTGCTCTTTTTTTGGGCCTTAGAGAATATTTTAAATGGTTCCCGCAAACAAGCCCCCAATGGATTCCTTAGGGAATCCATTGGAGGGGCGGGTGGGCGGGGTCGTGACTAAGGATGACGAGCGAAGCGAGGAATACCGCTTTTGCGAAGGCCCGAAGGGCCGCTGAAGGCCCAGCGCTGCGCAGCCGTGGCGCGAAGCGCCAGACCCAGGAGCGAAGCGACGCAGGGCCGAGCAGACTTGCGAGCGGCGCAGCATAGCGGCGGCCGGCTTGCCGGCCGCGGGCCCCAAATCTAACATTAGACATAAGCTGGAGCTAAATGACCCGCCCGCTGCAAAGCCCCCAAAGAGCGTAAAAAAGCCGTTCGCGTTTTTACCTCAATAATCAAATCGGGCCATTCGGGCAGCGCTTGCAAACCCTCAAAAAAGCCAGAAAAATCCTGATTGCCATCCGTATAAGCCAAATGCTCATCTCGCTCGCCATGATTGGCATGCAAATGCACATAGGCCAACTGCTCGCCTAGGCCCAACAGCCAATCTTTTAGCGGAAGCTTAGAGTGGGTAAAACAATGCGTATGCCCAGTATCTAGGCAAGCCTTAAAATGCGAAGAATTGATAGGAGCCAAAATATCATATAAAAGCTTCGGGCTATGCTCTCGGGTATTTTCTAGCAAAATCCGAATATCATAGCGCTCAGCCGCCCGAACAAGACTGGGCCAATAATCTAGCTGCTTCTCTACAAAAATGCGGTCGTGCTCCTTGGCCCGATGCGGAACATAATTGGCGTGAAAGACCAATTGGCGGGCCCCCAGACGGTCGGCCAATTCCAAACTTTGCAGCATCCGTTTCTGGCAAACCTCCAAAATCCAAGGATCTCTAGCTATAGGATTCATATCGAAAAATGGCCCGTGCATACTTACTGGCCCCTTAAATTTGGCCAACAACTTGGCCGTCTGCTCCACTAAAGTAGGCAAACGATCGGCAGCCAAATTATAGGGCAGCGAAAAAGCCGACAGCTCTACGCCAATGCCCAGTTTATTAAAATGATCAGCCACCTCTGGGCTAAAATTAAGGACCGAAGCCGAAACAGAAAACGTTTGCATAAAAGCCATTAAAACATGAAAAAAGCCCAACTTTCAATCGAAAATTGGGCCAAACTTTAAACGCTTGTTCAGTTTAATCTAAAGGCTCTAAGAGCAGACGCAAATCCTTAAATTGCTGCTGCTGCCCTACCTGCCGCTGGTTGCGGTACCAAATAAAACCAATGGTCCCCATCAAGATATAAGGCAAGATGAGCATATACAAAATACCATTGTTCAAACCCTTGGCTTTGGTTCCTCCTGACTTTAGGTCAGCTTCTGCCGACATCCGGCACATGGGACATTGTGCGGCCAACTCCTGCTGAGGAGCCACCACCAAAAACAAGGATAAGGCTAGACTAAATAGATACAAATATTTTTTTATCGCTTTCATAGAGCATAGAATTTAAGCTGGATAATAAGGCGCAATCATATAATAACAAATGACACCTGTCACAGAAACATACAACCAAACCGGATAGCTAAATTTTACCAAACGCTTGTGGCGATCTACCTGCCCCGTATAACCATACAAAAAGGCAAATAAAACCAAGGGCGCCTGAATAGCCGCTAGCGCAATATGGCTAAATAAAAGTAACAAATAAATTATCTTTTCTGTGCCTTCTCCTTGAAATTTTGTGTGCCCCGTAGTCACATGATACAGCACATAAACCAAGAGGAAAACCAAAGAAAGGCCCATGGCCAGATAAATCATTTGGCTATGCAACTTCACCTTATGCTGCTTGGCCGCTACTAAGGCCAAAACCAATAAAATAGCCGTTCCTCCATTGAGCATGGCATTGATCGCCGGCAGCCAATACACATTAAAGGGAAAATTGACCTCCAATTTTACCGAAAACAATAGGGCCACCACCAAAGGCAAAACCACCGAAATAACCGTAATGATGATATTCAGATTCTTGTGACTTTTCGCCCCAGTATCATCTACAATAGGTGTACTCATACATCTTAATTTTTATAGTCGAAAAAGGCTTATTGATAGAGCTCTTTTTCTTCCTGATAACGCAATTTTTTTCTATCCTTTTTGGCGGGCAATAAGAGCGCAATATGCTCAATCATCCGATTAATTTCCTCGGGTTTTAGGGCATTGTAATGCATGGCCACCGTCTGGTCCATAGAAAACAAAACCAAAGTTTGCCCTAGGGTATCTTGACCCAATTTGCAGTTCTCTACCGCCAGATTCAATACCTGATCAGGCCGCCCTTTTAGGCTTTGCCAGTTGCGGTCAGGCAACTCATTTTTGGCCCAAAACTGCTGCAGACTCTTCAAACTATCGCTCCCTACAGGCAAACTCAACAAACGCAAACGCTGGGTCGTCTTTTTGCTGTATTCTGTCTGCACCCGAAGCATTTCCGACCAAACTTTTTCGTTCTCCGCAGCCCCATCCTTATAAAAGTTGAGCAGCAAAACCCGCCCCTCATACTTGCTCAACGGATAGGCCTCTCCGGCCGTATCTTGCAAAGGAATATTTTGCAATTTAATAGAATCTGCCAAATAACGCATCTGCGCCTTTCGCGCCTTATAATCCATTAGGCCCGCTCTCGACATATACACCGCCGCCAAAGGAAACACAATGGTCACCAATGCCAAAGGCAAAACGATCAGGGCTTTTTTTAGTTTTGATTCAGCCATAAGCTCTTTATCTAAAGTATAATTTGATTTCCTTAACAAAACAGCTTTTCTCCCTTTGGGTTTGCTCGCTGTCTATTTTAGGCCACAAAAGTAGTTATTTTTTTGCGCTTCTCTGAAGAACTTTTCAAAAACAAGCCCTTTCTTCCTCCGCAAAAGTTCCCCTTTTTTCTAGCAAACTCTAGGCAAAAGATCACCCTTTCTACAGTAAGCCTATTTCTCCCCTTCTTTATGTTTTGATTTTGGGGCCTCCGCTGCGGCCTGCGGCCTTGCGGCGCTACGTTTACTCCCTTCGGTCGTCGAACTGCAGACTAAAGTCCTTGTTGTCGCAGCTCGCTGCTGTTGTTTTGGGGCCTCCGCCTCCCTTCGGTCGTCGGCGCTACGTTTCGCAGCTCGCTATTCGCTCGGCCCTGCGGCCTGACGGCCTTGGTCTGCGGCTGCGCCGCACTGCTGCACATCGCTAGGCCGAATGGAAGTCCTGCGCTTCGGCCATCCTTTGATAAAAATTTCAAACTAACTTTGCGTTTACAAACTAAAGTTACTACTTTTATATAAACACAAAAGCAAAACCATGAAAGCATTAGCCATTTTTCTATTTCACAGCTTCTTATTTATTAGCCCATTCAATACTATAAAAATGGGTAATCATCAACTTTTTTTGGCAAAACAACAGCAAGATCAAGAAGATAAAGCCCTTTACAAAGAAACCTTGGCCCAATATCAAGAGGATCCCGATCGCCCAAGCCTGAAGGCCGCTTTGCTCAAGACCAAAGAGGGCCTAAAGGCCTTTAAGCCGCAGCTCAAAACAGATAAGGCAAATTTGGAGCAGCTATTTTTGGCCCTTAAAGAAGAGGATATACCCAAAACTGATTTTTTATTAGAGTTTGCTCTAAATGCTGAAGCTGTTACTTTAAAAGCACGAAAACTGCAAGCTAATATTCAAAAAGATGAATGGGAGGAAACCTTATACCTTAATGAGCTTTACATTAAATTCAAGGAAGGTAAAAAGCTCAAAGTTTGCCGTCTAATTGCAGCAGATATTAAGGCTTTAGTAGAGCAAGCAGATAATAAACCGCCCAGTCTATTTTTAGAAGAATTGGCTCAAATTTTTGAGCGTTATGATGCGGTAGAAAAGATTAAGAAGTATAGAGCTAAATCGCGCTTTATTAAGTCTACCATTGCGCCTTATGTCCTTTCCCCAAACCAACTAGAACGCATTTTGGACCAAGCCCTGGCCAAAGATGACTTTTTGACGGAGGAGGAGTTGGAGGAGAAGAGAAAAGAGTTGGAAAGAGAGAAAGAAATGGCCATAGAGAAATGGACTTCAAAAGTTGAAAACTGGAGAAACCAAAGCATAAAAACTATTTATGAGCTGATGTGCTTAGATACGCTAGAAAAATACCGCGATCTAAACATTGATGCGGTCTATGTATTAGAAGAAATAAAAGAATGGGATAAAGTTGATGATCCAAAAGTCGTTCAGCTAATTTTTGATTACAGCCGTCAATGCCTTCCTAAAAGACAGCTAAGCAATGAAAATCTATGCTATAATATGATTAAAATCATCGATAAAACAGCTGCCTTTCTAATTAGGCATCCTGAAGCATGGTATGAAAATCACAACAAAGTGGTGCTACCCAACCTTTACAAAAAAAAGCTCTTCTTGCAAGAATAGATGGTGCAAAAGCAAAATTTAACTGCTATGGTATTTACTTAGATTGGGTAAGGCAGTCTAATGTTTTTGCAACTGACAATAGCGTCTATAAGCTAGATTGTTTAACTGAAAAATTAACCGCCTATCATTGCGAAGCAATACCACATCTGGCTGTAGGTTCCATCCAAGTTCCATCCATGAGGGTTTTAACCCTCATTCATATATCATTGCGAAGCAATACTACTTCTAAACGGTTTTGCAGGCGGCGAAGCCGCCGCAGGCTGAGGGGCTGTAGCAGGGCCGCCGCAGGCGGCAGACCCAGCGGGCGCAGCCCGCGCAGGGCCGAGCGAACAGCGAGCTGCGCAATGGCCCGACCCAGCCAAAGGCTGGGGCAGCCCCAAATCCTAATAATTATAGGCCAAAACCAAACGAAGGCTCCAGCCCAAAAACTGCTGACTCAAATCATTTTGTTGAACATTGAGGCTGCCCACCCTAGGATTGTAGCCCCCAATCAGGTAGGCAGACAAATACTTAAACTGATGGCTATAGCTCAATTGTCCGCCTATTTGCCCCCCAAAACTTTGAATATAAATCAGCGAAAACTGATCGTAGAGCCCTAAGGGATAGTTAGTCTGAACAGCCAAAGAATGGGCGCTCAGGGCTGGGCGAAACAGCTCCTGGCCATAACCCAAAAATAGATATTCTGCACTGCAGTTGAGGCCATTTCCCAAGGCAAAGGTATAATCTAAGCCCAAATTGAGCTGCTGCACCGCCCGAAAAGGGCCTAGCCCCTGCGGCCGATAAATCTGCACCGCCTCCAAGCAAATTCCTACCCCCAAATCCCATTTGCCGTCTAGGCTCCAACGATGCTCCGGCAGAGGCCCCATATTAAATAGATAGGCCAAACTACTATCCGATTGCGCCCAGCGATAATGATAACTCAGGGCCAACTCCCCCTTGGGCAAGGGCAACTGAAAGCGACCGCCAAACTCGGGCCGCCCCCCCTCCGTTTTCAATAAATCAAAACCCCGCTGCTGCGAATTGCCATAAAGCGCCCAAAGCCACAGATTGGCATTTTGCTTAAAATAATAACGGCCCAAAAAAGCATACACCCCATTGGTCAAAGCCAGAGGATCTCGAGGGTCTATCTGATGAAACCACTGCAAAGGACGCAACAACTGCGCACTGCCAAAATCTATTTTTTGCAAGCCCAAACGCAACTCCAAATTGGGCGCCCGATAACGCAACCAAAAGCGATAGGGCCGAATACTGGCCGCCGAACTCCCCGCAGGATAACTGGCATAGGCTGATAAATTTAGGGCCGCCTCTAGGTCTAGCCCCTGCCGACTGCTATCCCAACTCCGAGCTGCAAAATAATTGGGCAAATAACGGCCCGCCGAAAAATGAGCCGCCCCCTGCTGTGGAGACCAAGCCTGCATGGCCGATAACTGCCCAGAAAAGCGCTGCTGAACGCTATTTTGGCCCAAAACTATAGCCCTGCAAAAAAGCAAGCCCAACAGCAAACAAAAAAATAAACGCATAAGGCTATAAATTTTAGCTCCACTGAAAAAACAACATGTATCCAAAATCACTGTAAAGTGACACTATTTTTCATATATTTAATTCTGTCTTGCCCTACCCCCTAGGGCAAAAGCAAGCGACTAACAAATAACTTTAAAACCTATAAGTGTATGATGATTGCTCCTAAGCACGAGCAAGAAGCGGCTCGTTTAGCCGCTCTAGACAGCTATAATGTATTAGACTCTCTGCCCGAAGCAGACTATGACAACATCGTTTCTCTTGCCGCTACTATCTGTGACATGCCTATGGCTTTAGTGACATTAGTAGATGACAAACGCCAATGGTTTAAGGCCAAACTAGGCGCCGATGTAGAAGAAACCCCCATTGAGGTCTCTTTTTGTGCTCACGCCATTTTGCAAGATGATATCTTTATGGTGTCCGACACCTCTAAAGATGAGCGCTTTGCCGATAATCCGCTAGTAACGGGCCCCTTTCAACTCGGTTTTTATGCGGGGGTTCCCTTGGTCAATGAAGATGGCCTGCCCCTAGGTACGGTCTGCGTTTTGGACCAAAAACCCAGAGAGTTTTCTGAAGAACAACAAAAAGCGCTCTCTATCCTTGGCCAACAAGCTATGCGCCTGCTCGAATTGCGCAGAAAAAAACGCCTCGTTCAAGAAGCCCTAGAAAGAGAACAACACCGCCAAGCCGAACTCGAGCGCTTTAGCCATATTGCCATCAAAGAGCTCAAAAGCCCTATGGCCAATATTGCCAATGTGACCCGCCTCCTCCTCGCCGATGGCAAACTCGGCCTGCCCGATAGCAAACGGAAAATGATGGAAAAGGTCTTGCAGTCTTCTGACCGCCTCAAAACTATGCTCGATAGCCTCTGGCGCTACAATACAATTGATGAAGCCTTAAAAGAAGAAAAGCAAAAGATTCAAATTAAAAGCATCCAACAGCATTTTCAGTTGAGTATGGGCAAAAAAGCCAATATCAAATGGTTGGGCCTAGAAGAAATCTACTACCGCCCGCAACTCTTTAAAAGAATGCTTCATAAGTTGATCGATAATAGCTACCGCTACGCTAGTCAAGAGGTTCCTAATATCCGAATCAATATTAAGGAAACTGGCCGAGATGACAAAATGTACCAAATTACGGTCAGCGATGATGGCCCAGGCGTTCAAGCCGAAAAACTACAGACCCTAAGTGAACTATTCTTTAGCTGCACTCCCACGGATAAGTATGGCAAAACCTGCGATGGAATTGGCCTAGCTATGCTAGAAAAAGTCCTTAATAAAGAGAATGGAAAACTCCATATTAGCAATATTCTCCCCACTGGCTTAACGGTACAATTTACCCTCCCCAAAGCGTAAAAACAAGCCAAAAAGGAAACAAAAAAAAAGGCCCGCTAGCAATTGCTAGCGGGCCTTTGGTTTTAGCTGCTCTAGTTGGCCAATTTTACGGCCTGACTAACCGGAATTTTATTTCCATCTTTAAAGGCTACAATAAAAGACTTCAAGCCTTTTTGTTTTACCTCTGTATCGGCTTTACGGGCATCATCAATGCTGCTATAGCCCCCCAAATAAAAATAAGTCAATCCATTCTGAGGGTTGAGCTGACGCTCAATCCGCCCAATCTGACTCAAATCGGGATAGTTGGCCGCAGAAGCATCTTTATAGGCACCTAGCTGTACTTTGAATTCTAAGGGACGCTCGGCAGGCAATAGCCCAGCCCCACGAGCAGTAGTCCCCTCAGGCAACTTATTATCGGCATAGCTGTTTCTGGCATCCTCTACAATAGGAGGCAAAAGCTCAGCATTGCCATTCTCTAAAGGACGCTCTTCTACCACAGGCTTATTCTCGGCCTCAGCTACTTCTTTCTTCATCGGAAAGACGACTTGCATGTTGTTGGTCATGCGCTCGGCTGCTGTGCGATTACTCAATGCTTCGCTTCTCAAAAATGACTTATCCAAGCCTTTGATGTCTTTGACCTTGGCCAAAACCTCTTCGGCATGGGCCTTATCGGCAAAAACACCTAGACGATAGATTTTAGCTTCTCCATTTTTATAAGGTGCCGTAAGAATGTTGGCATATTGGCCCAATTCCTTTTGTAGCTCTTTGTCCAAAGACTTAAATACACCCACCTGAACCAAATAGCCTTTGTCGGGCATCAAGGACTGAGGCATTTCATTGGCTCGGCGAAACTGATTGGGCAAGGCCTCTTCTTGCGTTCCTTCACGCCCCATATACTGACCATCATTGTTCAAAAGGGCCAATCCATTGGTGGCCGAAGGCTGAATCGCCTTGCTGCCCAATAACGTCCGCTTTTGGCCATCTCCAGTAAATACTTCCATGATGTCATTCTGATAACCCGCCGCAGAAAAACGAATTTCGTATTGAGACTGTGGCTCCAGAATCAAGGCATACTCCCCGTATTTAGAGCTCTGCTTTTTATACTCTACGCCCGTTTTCAAATGACGAACATAAACCCACACATTGGCCAAACGTCTTTTGCTCACCGCATCGGTCACTACACCAATATAGGAGTTGTCTGCACAAGGGATTTGCTTACCCGCATAGGGGTTGTTGTTGTTGCTCGATCCATTATTACTGCCGCTGTTGCCTGCAGTATTGTTGTTTGTACCAGCATTATTACTCCCACTATTGTTTGTGCCAGCATTGTTCCCCTGCTGATTGCCCCCCTCTCTGGGCGGATTCAAGACATAGTCATCAATCTTGTCTTGCCCCATATTACTGCCATTCCCTTCTTCTCCATTCACATTATCGGCAATTTCTTCTAGGGTGTTGAGTTGGTCCTCCTGCTCTTGCGTAAGGCCCGACTGCCCATCGGGGTTTTTCACCACATAGTCTTCTTCTTGCTTAGAAATTAAGGGCATACCCTCTACATTCCCCTGCATATAAGCCGAATAAATGTCGTAATCACCCTGACCACCATCTCGGTTAGAAGCCAAATAGCCCATGTTTTTCTCTGCCTCAAAGACAAAGTAAAGCTCATCCTGACTAGAATTGAGCCCAGGTCCCATATTCCGCACATTTTTCCAACTCCCCCCCAAGTTCTCGGCCCGATAAACATCAAAACCACCAAATCCAGGCTTCCCATCAGAAGAAAAGTACAAAATGCCTTTGCTGTCTACAAAAGGGGAAACTTCATCTTTTATACTATTGACATTGGGCCCCAAGTTCTGAGGAGTGGTCCAACGCCCATCCTTAAAATAACTCACGTAAAGGTCAAAGCCGCCATAACTGCCCGGCAAGCCTTTAGCCGCAAAGTATAAGGTATTCCCCCCATCCGCTAAAGCCGGAAAAGCCGACTGCTCCGCATAATAGGGGTACTCTGTAGGATCCTCTGCCGGAATGCTCGCCAAGGGCGCATTATAATAGCCCATCTTAAAACTACTACTCCCCCCTCCCAAACTCATCGGGTGACGAACAGCCGCAGAAAAATTATTTACACTCACAAAGGTCTTCCCATTAACACTACTCACAGGAGACAGCTTATAACGATTAGTAAACTCCATGTTGCCAGAGGGAAAAACCGTCTTCGCATTCTTTAAGTCTCGGCTGTTCTGACGATCCGCCTGATACAAATAGTCCTCATTCGCATCCGAATAGCCGCCCATTCCCATCGGGTTAGCAACAATCCGCTTAGAGGCAAAATAAATCTGATCCCCAGCCAATACCGGATTAAAATCCGCCGCCGAAGAGTTTACCGCAGCCTCATTGCGCACATCAAATACCGGACGCTTGCCCTGATTCGCCAATGCAAAATCACAAGAGGCTACATAGGCATCCAATAAAGGTAAGGCCGCATAGTTCCCCGCCATATCAGGATGCTTTTTGGCCTTCTCATGCACCTCCTTGGCCTTCTGATAACGACCATCCATCTGCAATGCATAGGCATACCAAAAATAGAGGTCAACCCCCGCATTCGGCGATTCTACCAAGCCCCCATAAAACTGAGCAGCCTTTTTCGGACGATTCGTCTGCAGATACAACTCTGCCATTTTCAATTGTAAATTCTTGTCTGTGGGGGTCTGGCTAAGGGCCTGCTCATAATAGAATAGGGCCGAGTCTACTTTCTCCTCATTATAGAGGGCCTGCGCACGCTCCAAGGCCGCCTCTTGGGCCGATAGAGAAATGCCAAAGCAAGTAGACAGTGCCAACAATACGGTTCGCTTAAATGTCATGGCTATTGCGTTGTTAATAATAATAATGTAGGTCGTTTCGGCCAAAAGCTAGGCCAGTTTCAAACAGCTCAATAAGGTTTTCTTGCAAAACTTAGTTCCTCTGCTGATTTTGGGGCTGCCCCTCGCCTATCGGCTCGGGTCGGGCTGTTTCGCAGCTCGCTATTCGCTCGGCCCTGCAGCGGCAAAGCCGCTTTGGTCTGGCGCTTCGCGCCACTGCTGTCCATCCCTCAGCCAATTGACTCCCTGCGGTCGCCAATTTCTACAGACAAAAAACGCCTTTCTTCCTCTTTTTTTAAGAAGTTTGCTGACAATTTTACTAAAAAAAGCTGGGAATGCCCATATTTGCGCCCAAGAGCAAGAGCCTATTTGTGCTTTTCTGCTCTATATAGAATAAATATAGTAGCCGCTAAAGGGCTCCGCAAAACAAAAAGGTAGAGCTTATCTGCAAAAAAAATATAATGATTAGTTTAGAAAATATAAAAGTTTTAGACCTCTCTTCTGTCCTCGCCGGCCCCTCTGTCGGTATGTTCTTCGCCGAACTCGGCGCAGATGTCCTCAAAATAGAAACCCCTAAAGGCGATGTGACCAGAAGCTGGAAACTAGAACAAGAAGATCCACAAAGTCTCCGTTCTGCCTATTTCGCTTCGGTCAATTGGGGCAAGGAAATTCTCCCCCTAGACCTTAAGGATGAAGATGAACGACAGGTGGTCTACCACCTCGTCGAAGAAGCCGATATCGTGATTACTAACTTTAAAGCAGGAGATGCCGAAAAGTTAGGGGTCGACTATAATATTCTTTCCCAAATTAACCCTATGCTGATCTATGGGGCCATCAATGGATTTGGCGAAAACGCCAAACGCCCCGCCTTCGATCTGGTCCTTCAAGCAGAAACGGGCTTTATGTATATGAATGGCCAAGCCGATGGCCCAGCTACAAAAATGCCCGTGGCCCTAATCGATGTTCTGGCCGCCCACCAACTCAAAGAAGGAATTTTATTGGCCCTCTGGCGCCGAGAAAGAGAACATAAGGGCGCCTATGTTAGTGTCTCGCTCTTCGATGCCGCTATTGCCGCCCTAGCCAATCAAGCAAGCAATTATCTGATGCTGGGCCACCTGCCCCAACGCATGGGCTCACTCCACCCCAATATTGCCCCCTATGGCGAGCAGTTCAAAACTGCCGATGAGCAATTGGTCGTGACCGCCATTGGCAGCAACCGACAGTTTTTGGCCCTCTGCCAACTTATCGGAGAAGAACAATTGGCCAAGGATAAACGCTTTCTCGAAAATCAAGACCGCCTGCAAAACCGTAGCGCCCTAGCCCAACTCCTAGCCGAAGCTATTGGCAAATGGGAAAGCCAAGAGCTACTAGATGAGGCCGTCAAGACAAATGTCCCCCTCGGCCTTGTCCGAAATATGGCCCAAGTATTTGAACAAGAAGCCGCCCAAGCCCTTATCCTAGAAGAAGAACCCGACGGCCAAAGCACCAAAGCAGTGCGCACGGCTGTCTTTAAGATTAAAGATTGATGTTTAAGAAGTTTTGGTCCAAAAAAAAGAAGTCCCCAGAAACCACAGCCCCCAAAACTCCTCCCCCAGAGGAAGTTGCTCCAACACCAATAGAAGAGGAAATCCTTAGCCCCCCCAATCCCCAAGCCTTTGAGGAGGATTGCCAGCGACTGATTTCTCGCTACCTGGGCTTTCCAGCCCAAGGCCTAGAGCTTCACTGGCAAGGCGAAAAGGGCCTGCCCCAATCCTTCGCCCAAGCTTATCCCGCCGCCTTTAAAGATTGGCTGGCCGTAGATGCGCCCTGGGATAAACGCACGGTGGTTTATGCCCTCTTAGACCGTTTGCTGGGCGCCCAACTCGCCCCCTGGCAAAAGCTGCACCGCCTTATTGATGACCGCCTGGCCCAAACGGCCCTGAAGGAGCAAAATGAAAACCCCTCGGCCAACTTTTTGGCCCAGCAAGCTCGACTCTATTTTGTGCTGGACCAAAATGAAAAAGCGCTCCAACTACTCGAACAAGCCCTAAAACAAGAACCTCTGCTCAAGGCCGCCCAGCTCCAACAAGCCGAAATATGGCTCTGGCAAGGCCAAGCCCAAAAGGCCCAGCCCATTTATCAACGCTTTTTGCAAGAGCTGGCCCAAGGCCAAAAACAACTCCCCTTTGAGCAGCTGTTTTCTTTGGCCCAAGGCGGACTGCAAGCTCCCGTTTATGCCATCTCCTTTTTGCAAAAAAGTAAGGACCTAAAACATTGGGAACAATATGCCGAGGAGTTTTATTGGAGCCCCCACTACAGAATGCAACATGCCCTCCAACTCATCCAAGCCGAACAGTTTGCCTATGGCCTCAGTAAGTTATTGGCCCTAACCAAAGAAATGCCCTGGTTTAAACAGGCCGTACTTGCCGCCCACCAATTTATTATGCAAACCAAAGGCTATGAGGTCTTTGCCGATGATATGAGCCGCCTCTCTAAACTTATGCTGGATAATAATTGGTCCTACTAAACGGCTCTACAGGCCCGAAGGGCCGCAGGCTGAGCTGCCTGGCGGGTGGCGCAAAGCGCCAGACCCAGCCGCCAAAGGCGGCGCAGGGCCGAGCAGACCTGCGAGCCCAAAAGGGAGCGACCCGACCAAAGGGAGGGGCAGCCCCAAAACAATAAAGGCCAGCCCCCATCAAGGAGCTGGCCTTTGCTATGGCCATTAGGCCGCTTTTTTCTTGGATTTGAGGTAGTAAACAATGCCCCCAGCCAATAATAAAATGGTAATAATTAGGGCGATCCAATTGTGGATGATGAGCGAGACAATGATGGTGACCGTGCTCAAAACCGCCGAAATGAGGAAGGAGGCGATGCCCACCAAAGAACGGCTGATGCGACCCGCAATAGGGACCAAATCGAGGAAGACCGAAACGGGGCCCGAAATCATGGCCAAGCCCATCCACATTAAGAAGAAACCTAAGCCCCGAAGGATCCAGCGAATGGTGTTGTGCTCCGTTTGTAGGTAGTCTACCGCCTGCTCCTTATCCCCTTTTAAGGCCCGATAAAACCCATTGACCTCATTGTTGCTGAAAGGAGCCAAGCTAGCGCTGCTTGCATAGGCCGCAAAAAGCGTGAGCTGAGGACTGGGGCTGGGCAAAGCCTCATAACTAATGCGGAGGTCGCCCACCTTAGGCGCTTCTAAACTCCCTCGGCCCGAAAACAAATAGCGATCACTGGCCCAAACAACTCCGCTTTGGCCCTTTAGCATGCTCTGGCTTAAACTTAACTCCTCTGAAGTTAGACTCAAGTCCTCCGGCTGCTCTAGCCGAAAGCCCTCCATTTCTATCTCTTTGGCCCTTAGCTCCTCTCCACTAATGCTCATGTTGGGGTTATGATAACCATCTACCTTAAAGTTAGAGGAATTTTCGGGAGAACTTGTCCAGACCTTGCGGTAACTATAATCGGTAGTGGTGGTTTCTGAACCCCCAATATTTTTCTTGGTCTTGCTATCCTTATCTTCCTTCCAAGCATACATTTCTACTGTTCTGTTGAGGTAGAGGTAGTTGCCTGCCTTTAAATAGCTATCGCCCAAACTAGCCGAAGCTGTCATTTTTCCGCTAAGGGCAATCAATTGGCCCTGCTCAGCACTGCCGCCAGCCGTTATTTCCTGAGCAGTTTTGGCCACTTTGGCCAAATTGACCCGCCCCTCATTCCAAAATAATAGGAAAAAGGAGCCCAGGAAAAATAAGAAGCCAAATAAGACTCCCAAAAAGGAGTTGATGATGCGGCTAAACCAGCTTTTGTGTGTTACTTCTCGGTAAGACATAATTTCAATTTTATTAGGGTTATCAATTAGAGATAACCTTAAAATAGCTGCTTTATTTATAAGATACAAGCGGATGGCTTTATTTTGTTAGGCTTTTCTCTTTGAAAATGAAGCTGAGGACTTGCTCTACCCATCCCGAGGACTTACCCTAATCATCCCGAGGACTTACCCTAATCATCTCGAGGACTTACCCTAATCATCCCGAGGACTTACCCTAATCATCCCGAGGACTTACCCTAATCATCCCGAGGACTTACCCTAATCATCTCGAAGACTTACCCTAATCATCTCGAGGACTTACCCTAATCATCTCGAGGACTTACCCTAATCATCCCGAGGACTTACCCTAATCATCCCGAGGACTTACCCTAATCATCTCGAAGACTTACCCTAATCATCTCGAGGACTTACCCTAATCATCTCGAGGACTTGCTCTAATCATCTCGAGGACTTGCTCTAATCATCTCGAGGACTTACCCTAGTCATCTCGAGGACTTACCCTAATCATCTCGAGGGCTTACCTTAGTCCTCAAGAGGGGTTCCCCTACCCCTCTTGAGGACTTACCTTACCCCTCGAGGAGAGTTTCAGCTATCCCTTCTAGCTATTTTCCCTTATTAAAAATCTCTTGCTTTTCTGTACTTTAGTAGTAGATCAACAAAACAATCGATTATGCGAACTTTTTCCCTTCTATTGTTGGGCCTACTTCCTTTATGCCTAAAGGCCCAAGACTGCTTAGGCAAACGTTATCAGGAGCGTATCTTCTCCTCTGTTCAATTTTTTCCAGAGGTGGTGTATAGCCAAGACGCCCCTTCTTTGTTGGGCTCTTCTTTTGGGGCCGAGACCACCTTTGACCAAGATTTGGTTATGGATATTTATATGCCGCCCCCCCACGGATACCGTCCGCAATCGGCCCTTAGTGATTTTGGCCCATGGTGGTGGCTTTGTCAATATCTTTTTTATGGGCGGCACGGCCTTGGTGGGCACCAAAGACAATGAAGATGTACAAGCCCTGGCCGATACCCTGGCCCATTGGGGTTTTGTGGCGGCTAGCATTCAGTACCGAACGGGCTTCGATCCCGCCAATGGCAGTAGCGTCAAGCGAGCAGTTTGGCGAGGTAGCCAAGATATTAGTGCGGGCATCCGCTTCTTTAGAAAGAATGCCCAGTGGTTTGGCATTGATCCCCAGAAAGTTTTTGTTGGGGGCAGTAGTGCGGGGGCTTTTGCCTGCTTGCATGCGGCCTTTGTAGAAGAAGATGAGCGGATTGCAGAGAGCTATGAGCAAAACCTATTTACAGCCGATTTGGGCTCCTTGCACAGTCGGCCCGTTGTTGAATTGACTGGATTTAATCCCTTTATGGGGAGCAATGTAGCCGCGCAGGATGTTGATTCTATTCCCCAGGCCATTGCGGCTTATTGGGGCGCCATTGCTGATCTAGATATGTTGAGTGGCAACAACCAGGCGCCAGTTATTTTCTTTCATGGAGACCAAGATGCGATTGTAGATGTCGATTGCGGTCGACCATTTTCGTCTATTTTGCTTACGGCTCCTGTGGTTTGCGGGAGTCGGTCCATGGATTCGGTTCTCACGGCCCTAAATGTCCCTCATCAAACGCAGATTGAGGCGGGCGAAGGGCATGAATACTGGGGCGTAAACAATGGAAACTGGGGCAGCAATGGCCCCAACAGCTTTTGGTCCCCAATGATTGAGCAAACGGCTGCCTTTTTCTATGAGCAGATGCGTCCAGCGCCCCCACAAATTCAGGGGCCAGTGGCGGCGGCTCCGCAGCAGTCCGTAACTTATTCGGTGGCGCAACCTCAGGCGGGCTACCACTACTGCTGGTCGGTCCAAAATGGGCAGATCATTAGCCAAAATGCCAATGGAAGCCAAGTAGAAATTGAGTTTGATGCGGGTCCTATTTCGGCCCAAATCTCTCTAACTGCCGAGGATGAGGCCCAGCTCATCAGTCTGCCTCGTCAGAAGGGCATCAACTTGCAGATGGGCTTGGCTAATCGGGCAGAGGAGCCTTTACAATACCAGCTCTATCCTCAGCCCGCCCGCCAGTACCTGCAGATAGAAGCGCCCAATCAGGAGGAGCAGCAGCTCGAGCTCTACGATGCTTTGGGCCGTTTGTTGCGCCAAGCGCAGTTTGTGGGGCAAACGCAATATTTTGTTGGAGATTTGCCTGCGGGACAATACTACCTTCGACTCAAGGGAGCCAAAACAGAGGCCCATTTTCCCATTCAGTTAATGGATTAGAAGAGGGATTTGGGGCCTCCGCCTCCCTTCGGTCGTCGGCGCTACGCTTTGGGGCTCGCAGGTTTGCTCGGCCCTGCGGGCTCCACTTCGTTCCGCCCTTGGTCTGGCCTTCGGCCACCCCGCCGCATCGCTAGGCCGGCCCGCCCTGGGCCATATTTCTAGCGCTTTATCCGTTAAAGAAGCTTTAGCTCATTTCAACCTTTATGATTTATGTCAAAACTAGCCTTATACATTTTGGGCCTAGGGCTCTGTTGTTCTTGGAGTTCTTTGGGGGCGCAGTCCTTTATTCTGCAGCGGTTTTTTCAGCCTAGTTTACAGCTCAATGCCGACTATCAGCTGCCTTCGTCGGGGCAGTTGGCCGAGCCACATATTGCTCGTTTTTCGGCCCAATTGGTGGTCCCTATTAAGAGTAAATTGGGTTTGGGGGTTCGTTGGAATAAAATCTGGCAGGTTCGGAAGTGGCAAGACCTCATCAAGGTGGGAAAAGTCAATGCCTACCAGATATTCTGGACCTTCAAGCCGCAGTTTACGCAACTCTACCCTCAGGCGGGCTTGGCCGACAGTCTGCGCTTTATGCAGTCCAATGGGCAGCAAGCCTTGGGGCTACAAACAGGGATTACGGGCATTCATTTGATTCCCAAATGGCGGCTACTCTTCTACTCGATTAATGTTGGGATGCAGCAAGACATCAGTCAATTGGACCGCAGTCGGCCTTATCTTCAGGGCGCTATTGGGGTGGTCAATTTTAAGCGTATATTTTACTATTGGTACTATGGCTTGGCGGTATCGGCTAGTGCGGACCAGGCTTTTCCAGTTTTGGCCCTCCCCTTTATTGGGACCGATTTGCGTTTGGGCAAAAAGACTTGGTGGAATATCACCTTGCCCTTGCAGACGAGATTTCAGTATAAATTTAGTCCGCAGACTAAGCTAGACCTCTTGGCGAGTTTGGGCAGTACGGGCATGGGGTATCCACATCCTAGGAATGAGCAGCGCATCTATTTTCAGCAATTGCATTTGCGGACGGGCTTGGCCTTTCATCTAAAAAGTAGCAATGGCTGGAAGCTCTACTTAGAGGGGGGCTATATGCCTTATCGGCAGTTAGATATATTGGGAGAAGACAATTTGGTTTTGCCCAAACTGGGGCCATCGCCTTATTTTGCTTGCTCCTTATATTATGGTTTGCGCCAGAAGAGTTTGTTAGGAGATAAATTGCAAGGCCTATTGAACTTTTAAAAACTCCACAGCTGCTTAAAGTTCTTGCTAAAAAAGCGTATTTTTGCAGTTCGACCTATTGCGCTGCCATTTAGCGGGGCGATCCCATCTGGCTGAGGGATGGAAAAGGGGGCGGCGAAGCCGCAGACCGAGCTTTTGAGCGCAGCGAAAAAGCGAAGGGCCGAGCAGACCTGCGAGCCCTGACACAGCCCGACCCGCCCGCAGGGCGGGGCAGCCCCAAAAAAAAGATAAAACAATAAGAACTATGAGTAATAAGAAAGAACTATTGGCCCGAGTAGATGAGGCCTTGAACAGTATTCGTCCGCATCTCAAGGCGGATGGAGGAGATATTGAGGTAGTTGACTTAACCGAAGACATGTGCCTAAAAGTCAAATGGTTGGGCAACTGTCAGTCTTGTTCTATGAGTGGCATGACCATGAAAGCGGGGATTGAATCGACGGTAAAATCGGTTATTCCTGAGATATTGACAGTAGAAGCGATTAACGGACAATAAACAAAGAAAGAAACGCATGAAGATGTTGAAAAACTGGGCCTTTTTGGTCCTATTGCTAGTGAGTCTAGCGGCTTGTAAAGAATCGGCTCCTAAAACGGAGCAGCAAGATGAGTCTACGATAGAAAAAACGGCGGCGGCGCCTCAGGAGGAAGCGAAAGAAGCGGCTCCTGAAGTCAAGCTTAGCTTTCCGACTGGAGAATACGGCAGTTTAATCTTAGGATTTCAGGGCAATCAATTGACGGGATACTACGACATGCCTTTAGGTTCTGGCAATGGCTGCAGCTTCTTTTTGGAGGGGCAGTTAACGGAAGCGGGCAAAGAAGTGGCGGTCAAGGCCTATTTTCCGGGCAGTGATGAGGTTGTAGAAGGCAGCTTGAAGCAAGAAGAGCAGGCTGTAACCTTAAAGCTAGCGGCTAATCCTGGCGGGCAGTGCGACCCTAGTTTATATGGCGAGGGAGAAAAGTTATTTTTGTCTCAGCCGGTGGGCTACCTGCGTGTAGGCGTATTGAGTCAGGACGCCAAGCTTTACGGCGATGCCCAAAAATCGGAAGCTAAGGGGCAGCTAGAGAAATTCTCAGTCGTTTTGGTCTTAGCGGAGGAGAACGGCTTATTGCAAATTGCGGAGATGAATCAAGCGGCCAAGGGCTGGATTTCTGCGGATGAGTTATTTCCTTTGCGCTAGCCAATGGGATGAACAGACAGGCTCTCAATAGGGACAAGCTCCTTATTGAGAGCTTTTTCTTTGAGGGCCAAGTGGATAAGCTGGCTTCCTTAAAAAAAAGGAGAACAAGCTTAGCTAGCCTATGAATAATTTATATCTTTAAAGGGGACCTAAAAGGTCCTTAGAACTATTTTTTTGCCTTGCAAACTTCAGAAAAAATGATCCGAATTTTAGCCAATGATGGCATACATCCCGACGGCCAACTTTTGTTGGAGGAGGCCAACTACGAGGTAGACACCAACAAGATTCCGCAGGAAGACTTAATGGAAAAGTTACAGGACTATGATGCGATCATTGTTCGATCGGCGACCAAAGTGCGTAAAGAGCTGATTGATGCTTGTCCTCGATTAAAGATGATTGCTCGTGCGGGAGTGGGATTAGACAACATTGATGTTGATTATGCTCGGGAGAAGGGCATCAAGGTCATCAATACGCCTAAAGCCTCTTCTTTGGCGGTAGCCGAATTGGTATTGGGGCAAATTTTCAGTTTGTCTCGTTATTTGTATCAGGCCAATCGTTCGATGCCAGAAACGGGCAACAGTGAGTTCAAGCAGCTCAAGAAGCGCTATGCTAAAGGCTTGCAAGTGAGTGGCCGCAAATTAGGCATCATTGGTTTTGGTCGGATTGGGCAAGAATTGGCTCGTTTGGCTATGGGAATAGGCATGGAAGTACTCGCTACTGATTTGGAAGAGCGCAAGGTCAAGGTTTACATTCAGCCCCCTGCTGTAGAAAATGCTAGTTTGGCGGTAGAGCTACAGACTGTTCCTATGGAGCGTTTATTAGAAGAGAGTGATTTCATTTCTATTCATGTGCCTAGTGGGAAGGACCTCATTACGGCCAAAGAAATGGGACGGATGAAAAAAGGCGCTTGTATTATCAACACCTCTAGAGGGGGCGTAATTTCGGAAAAAGACCTTTTGGAAGCCCTAGACAGTGGTCAGTTGGCAGGTGCGGCCCTAGATGTATTTGACAATGAGCCGACACCCTCTGCGGCTATTTTGCAGCATCCGCTTATTTCTGCCACCCCTCATATTGGGGCCTCTACCCTAGAGGCCCAGCGTTATATTGGTTTAGAAATCGCTGATGCCTTTATTGACTTTTTTGGCGAATAGTTTTTTGGGGCTGTTCTAGGCAGCCCCTTCCTTTTTAAGCATTAGACTGCAATGGATCGACTACACTTTATGAATAGCATTGGCCTTATCTATTGTAAACGCAGCTTAGATGAAGCGGCTACAATTATAGATTGGCATGGGCCAGAGAACGATTTGGAACAGGCTATAGGGTGTAGTTTTTGGGAGCTACTCACTGTTCAAGACAGACTCTGGTACAAAGAGCAATTGCGGCAGGCCATTAAGCGGAACGAAAGCCGCCTAGAGCTTTACTTTCGGGCTACCGTAGCCCAAGAAAAGCAGTTGTGGATGCAAGAACAGCTATTGATAAACAAGAAAGAAAGCTACATTCAGAGCATCCTTATTCCCTTAGACAAAAAGCCCAAGGGGGCCGAGCTCTTTGAGGGCAGTCGAGAGCTATTAATTCAGCACAACCACTATGAAGTACAAACCATCAACCCTCGATTTGGGGAAGTGATGGGTTGGAGCCAAGAAGAGGTAGTTGGGCAAGACCTTAGAGAGCTTTTGGTCTCTAGGCAGCAAGCCGATTTGCTCAACTACCTTTGGCGGCGGTTGCAAAAAGAAGAGTCTACCGAAGCTTTTGAGTTGGAATTGCAAAAGAAAAATGGCGAATGGGGCCACTTCTGTCTAAAAGCCGAGGCCCAATACATCTATTTGCTAGATAAAAGCAAAGAAAAAAACTGTAGTCAGGTATTAGAAGAAGTGCAGCAGCGGTACAACACCTTTTCTGTAGCTACGGAAGAGGGCATTGTTATTCATGAAGAAGGGATGGTTTTGGAAATGAACAACCGAGCCAGAGAAATTTTGGGCCTTGATGAGGACGAGATTTCTGGCCTGCCTATTTCGGCCCTAGTGCATGAAGATGCCGTACCACAGATCTTGACCTTTTTGAGAGAGAACAAGCAAAATGCAGGCATAGAGCGGCAGGCAATTGTCAAAACTCGGCATAAGAAGTCGGGACAGCTCATGTATGTCTCTGTTCGGGGGAGTCAGATTAAACTGGACCAAAAGTCCTATCGCTACGTCATTATTCGAGACATTACCAAAGAACATTTGTCGGAACAAATGCTCAAGGCTAGCGAGCAGCGGTACAAGCGCTTATCGGATGCGACCAAAGAGCTCATTTTGATTCATGAAGATGGCATTATCCGAGAGGTCAATCGGGCTTTTTGTGAGTTTACTGGCTTTAGTGAGTCGGAGCTAATTGGGGCCGAAACCTTTGACCTCATGGCCACCTTTAACTTTCAGAACAGGCAATTTAACCGCAGAGAGATCCGCCAATTCTATGAAAGTGATAAGGAAATTGCAGGCCGCTCCCTAATGACAAAAAAGGACGGCAGCAAATTCATGGTCGATTTTGAGGAGCGGATTATGTACAACAAAGAGCAAAAGCTCCGCTATGTGATTATCCGAGATATTACGCAGGCAGAAGAAGCCAAAAGCGCCCTAGAAGAAAGCCGAAACAAGTATAAAAACCTAGCCGATGCTAGCTTTGAAGGCGTAATGATTTTAGAAAAAAGCGTCATTCGAGAGGTCAATCGCGCCTTTTGTAGTATGCTGGGCTATGAAGAAAAAGAAGTTATTGGAAAAAGCATTCAGTTGTTATTTAATGATGAGGAACAACTGCTGCAGCTACAGCAGAAGGCCCAAGAACAGGCTATTTTCAGGCAGGATGTGGTCCTCCAACACAAAAACAAGCAGCTGTTTCCCGCCCAACTACATCATCGCAAACTAGATGATAGCGACCTTTGCTATTTGCTCATCCGAGATATGAGTGAAAGCTTGGAAAACCAGCGCTTACTAAAAGAAAGCACTGAAAAATACAAGCGCTTATCCAATGCCACCCGAGAGGCGGTTATTATTTATAAGGATGGGCGCATTCAGGAGGTTAATCATGCGGCTTGCACCCTTTTTGGCTGGAGCGAGCAAGAGCTGACGGGCCAAAACATTCGCAAAATCGCCCAATTGGGTGGTCGCAGCTTGCAAGCCGCCTTAGAGCAAAGCGATACCGTTAAACTCGACCGTATTCCGCTTTACCGAAGCGATGGCAGCTCTTTTATGGCCGAGGTTTGGGAAAGTGGCACGCAGGGCGTTTTGCGGCCTGGGCTTCGCCACCTGATTGTTCGAGATATTAGCGATCGGATTCGCTATGAACAACGCATTGAAGAACTCTACTACGATCTTTCAGAGAGTAATAAGCAATTGCGTTGTATTTTGGACCTCTCTCGTTTGGCCGCCCATGAGTTTGCCAACCTAGAAGAACTGATCGAAAAAGCCCTGCGGCTGATTCCTCCAAGCTGGCAGTTTCCAGCACTTTGCCAAGCTCAAATCCAATTGGGCAATAAGAAATGGCAAACCGATGGATTTCCAGAAGAAAGCATCTATCAACTTAGCGCCAGTATTCCGCTCAAAAATGGCGAAAAGGGCATTTTGCGCCTCGCCTACAAAGAGAGCCAGCTCAATAATCAAGGGGCCGATCCCTTTCTGAAAACGGAGCTGCAACTCATTGAGGCCGTAGCCGCCCAAATTGCCTTTTTGATTGAGAAAAAGCAGAGTGAGGAAGAAACCGTAGCCGCTATTTTGGCCACCGAAGACCGAGAACGGGCCCGAATTGCCAAAGAGCTACACGATAGCCTCGGCCAACTCCTGATGGCGATTTCCCTCAATCTGGAAGGCCTTAAAAAGGACCGAGATAAACTGGCCGAACGCAATCAGCAAAAGCTAGATAGAGCCCTGCAGTTTCTCCAAGATGCCATTACTGAAGGCCGAAATATTTCTCATAACCTCATGCCCAAAGCCATCAATGATTATGGCTATGTACTGGCCGTACAATCTATGCTCGAGGGCTACCAAAAACTAGAACACATAGAGTTTATCTTCTATGACAACTTAGACAACAAACGGCTTCCTCAAAAGGTAGAGTTGGCCCTCTTCCGCATTACGCAGGAAGCCATTACAAATATCCTAAAACATGCCCAAGCCCAGCAGGTGAGCATTCAGCTCATGCATTATCCCGATGTCATTATGCTCATTATTGAAGATGATGGCAAAGGCTTTGATGCCCAAGAAAAACTAGGCAAACAGCAGTTTGGCCTCAATAGTATGCGTAACCGAAGCAATTCGATTTCGGGAACGCTCACCATTGAGAGCCGACCGCAGCAAGGCACTGTTATTATGGTTGAAATCCCCCTATAAAGCTTCACTATTATGCAAAAAATCAAAGTTTTCCTCGTAGACGACCACAAACTCATTCGCGACGGCATAAAGGCCCACCTAGAAGAGGCCCAAGATTTCGAAATCGTTGGCGAAGCGGCCGATGGCCAAGAGGCCATCAACAAACTGAAGGAAACTACGGCCGATGTGGTCCTGATGGATATCAATATGGATGGTATGGATGGCATTAGCTGCACGCAGATCCTCAGCCAAGAGCTGCCCGAACTCAATGTTTTGGCCCTCAGTATGCTGGCCGAAAACCAACATATTAAAGAGATGATTAAGGCGGGAGCCAAGGGCTATTTGCTCAAAACCGCTACCGAACAAGAGATTAAGCAAGGCATCAGAGCGGTCTATCAGGGCCAAAATTTTTATAGCGCCGAGGTGACCCAAATTGTCATGAATAATCTAGGTACCGCCAACCGAAAAAAACGCTCTCGCTTTGATCCCCTGGCCCCGCTCACTTCTAGAGAAAAAGAGGTTTTGGCCCTCATTATCAAGGAGTATTCTAATCAGGAAATTGCCGATGAGCTCTATATTTCTAAACGCACAGTAGATGCCCACAAACGCAATTTACTCGAAAAAACAGGGGCCAAAAATGTGGCGGGTTTGGTGGTTTTTGCGCTCAATAATCAGATCTTGGATAATGAATAATGGCTAGGAGCAGTTTTTGCTTTGGGGCCCGCGGCCAGCTTTGCTGGCCGCCGCTATGCTGCGGGGCTCGCAGGTCTGCTCGGCCCTGCAGGCAGGCTGCGCCTGCCTTTGGTCTGCCGCTTTGCGGCACCCACTCCGCAGCGCTGGGCCGCTCATCTTTTGCTCTTGCTTTTGGCCCTTTTCTTCGGCCCTCTAATTTATGAGGGATGCCCTCATATATAAAATATTGCGCAGCAATACCGCTCTTAAAGGGCCGAAGGCCCGCGGCAATAGCCAGATTTAAACGCACTCACTTTTATCGTTTGCAGCAATTTCCCGCTAGTCGGCCCTATTTTCATCGACCATAGCAAAGGCTATGCCCTCAAAAAATAGCTGGCCTAGCAGAAAATTCATAGCAAACCATGGTCAAAGCAGCGCGATTAAATCTGGCTGAGGGATGGACAGCAGTGGCCCAAAGGGCCAGACCAAGGCGCTTTAGCGCCGCAGGGCCGAGCGAATAGCGAGCTGCGAAACAGCCCGACCCGAGCCAAAGGCGAGGGGCAGCCCCAAAAAAACAGCAGCATTTACCAAATCACTATACCGAAATGTTATCTTTCTTTTATCGCTACGGTCTTTTTTTAGGCCTTTTTTTCGCTAGTTTTAGCAGCCTTTTGGGCCAAAAAAGCTTTCCCACACTTCAGGAGCTGCAGCTACAGCCCAAAGCCGAGGCATTTTTGCAAACGGCCATTGCTCAATTTGATGGGCAGCGGTATCGGCAGGCTATTTTGGCCTTAGAGCAGGCCATGCAAGCCAATGAAGAAGGGCAATTGAGCGATATTTTGTTTTATTATAAGGCCCTTTGTTATTTGGAATTGGAGGAATTTGAGGCCGCCAAAAACCAGCTAGATACGGCCATTAGTTTTGTCGATAATAAGGCGCATTACTACTATTATCGAGCAACGGCCCTCTTGCAATTGGGCCAAAATCAAGCGGCTTATTTGGAGCTGGATAAAAGTTTGAAATTGCAGGCCAACAACCCCAAAGCTTGGCTAAAAAAAGGACTATTATTGCAGCAAAAACAGGCTTATCGGCAGGCCCTAATGGCCTATGAACAGGCCCTGAGCTATCAGCCAAATTGGTCCGAAGCCCTCTATTATAAAGGAATATTACTCTTGCAATTGGGCATGGCCCAAAAGGGCTGCAGCTGCCTAGAAGAAGCCAAAAATTTGGGCTTAGACAAAGCCGCCCGCGCCCAATCTCAATATTGTCAGATTAAATCTAACTAATTATGCGCCTGCTCATTTTTGCGCTGCTGTTTACAGGCTTGGCTTGTAGCACAAAAAAACCCCTTGCCGAAAACAATCCGGAGCAAGGAGAAATGGAATATCTTCAGTATTTGGAGAATCAAAAAAAGGCCATTTTGGGCCAAAAAGCAGCCAATTTTCAACTGCAAGACTTGGACGGAAAAAAGGTCCAACTCAGTGATTATGCGGGTAAAGTCGTTTTGTTGAGCTTCTCCTTCAAAAACTGTAAGCCCTGCCAGGTAGAAGTGCCCAGCCTCAACCAACTACAAGAAGATTTTGGGCCAGAAGGACTAGTCGTTTTGGGCCTTTCTAGAGATGGGCTAGAAGAAACAAAGGCCTTTGGCCAAGAATTTAAGAGCAAATACCCCTTGCTATTTGACGCCAAAGAAGTGGCCAAGAACTATAAGGTCCTGGCCTACCCTTCCAATATTCTCATCGATAAAAAAGGGAAGGTTATTGAATACTTTACAGGCAGTAGCAGCTTTGACGCTACCTATACCTATAGAGAACTCAAGCCCGCTATTCGGAAGGCTTTGGCCGAGTAGACTTAGCCTTCAGCCAAAGCTTTGAGCCATTTTAAGGCCTTTTCTCTACTTTGAAAAAGCTTAGTCGGATACTCCCTTGGATAAATTGCCAAAAACACCGTCCCCAACATTTTAGCCAGCAAACTACTGGAAATCAGAGCGATACCCAAGGTATAAGGATCATTCTTTTTGCCTTCTGCTGTCTTCCAAAAGGCATTTGCCTCTTTAGTAAGATTAGTCATATTATCTATACGAACCAGCAAGCGGATAGACCGCCCACTTTCTTTATGATATTTTGCTTGGACCGCTTCTATTTTTTTAGCTTCGGCCAAAGTTAATGAGCTCTTTTTTTCTAGGCCCACAGCAGGTCGAACCTCTAAAATGCCTGCGGGTAACAGCCAAAAATCTAATTGGCCAAAACTGTCTATTTTCTTTTCCATTTCCACCTGAGTTAGAATCGGCTACAACTTAACGCTCTTCCAAGCTTTCTAGCCATTTTAAGGCCTTTTCTCTGCTTTGAAAAAGCTTAGTGGGATACTCTTGGCGGTTAATCGCCAAAAGAACGCTCCCCATCATCTTGCTAACTAAATTGCTGGCCAACAAAGCAATGCCCGAAGTATAAGGGTCATTGAGTTTGCTTTCTGCTGTTTTCCAAAAAGCATTGACCTCCTTATCAACATTTGTCAAGTTATCTAAGCGGACCAGTAAGCGAATAGAGCGCCCACTCTCTTTATGATATTTAGCTTGAACCGCTTCTATTTTTTTAGCTTCTGCTAAAGTTAAAGGGCTCTTTTTTTCTAGGCCCACAGCAGGTCGAACCTCTAAAATGCCTGCGGGTAACAGCCAAAAATCTAATTGGCCACAGCTATCTATTTTCTTTTCCATCTTAGTCCTCCAAATTGAGTAGCCAAGCAATGGCTTGTTCCTCTGTTTTAAATAGTTTTACTGGATACTTTTGTTGATAAAGCCCCAACAATATATTCCCAGTCATCCGACTAAATAAACTACTTGCTAAAAGCGCATAGCCCAAAACACATTCCGTTGCTTTTTGACTTTCAGCTGTTTTTCCATATTGTCGAGCCTCTGTACTCAATTTAGACATGCTGGCCAAATCAGCAAGCATACGTACTTTTTTGCTGGTCATTTCATAGACCTTTTGCTGAACAGCCAAAGAATGTTTTATCTCTTCTAAGCTTAACTCTTGAGTTTTAGCTAAGTTTTGAGTTGACTGTACTTTTAAAATCCCATTATCCAACAACCAATATTCTAATTGGCCAAAGCTATCTATTTTCTTTTCCATCTTAGTCCTCCAAATTGAGAAGCCAAGCAATGGCTTCTTCCCTGTTTTTAAATAGTTTAGCGGGATAATCTTGCCGATAAACCGTAAGCAACATACTCCCTATCATACGGCTAATAGTATTGGGTGCCAAAAGCGCAATACCCACCATAATATCATTTAGGGCTTTACTTTCTGGACTTTTACCAAAGACTCTAGCCTCCTTAGACAAGTTAGAAATATTATCTAGGCGGGCCAACACCCTCAGCTTTTTTTTATGCTGCTGATGATATGCTTTTTGGACCTTCTGGGCGTAGAGCACCTCTTCTAAGCTTAATTCCTTAGCAGAAACCGAGCTGGGTCTTAACTCTAAAATCCCATTATCCAATACCCAATATTCTAATTGGCCAAATTCGTCTATTTTTTTTGCCATAGTTCTAACTATAATCTGGATCTATTTTTCGTCTCTGACTCTCCAACCAATCTAAGGCCTTTTCTCGATTAGAGAACGCTTTTATGGGGTAAGGAGGCTTATTCATACCTAACATAAAGTTGGCCACAATTCTAGAAATACCCAAACCCACTAATATCGCCGCCGAGCGGCCCATGGGTTTGGGGTCATTAGCAAAATAATCTCGGCCATCTTTGCTAAAGCCCTTAATTTTGCGAATATCAAAAAGAGCATAAATAGGCTGTTCTTGCGCCTTGGCCATTGCTCGAATTGTCGTTTTAAATTCGGCAGCTTCTACCGCAGAAATCTTAGTGGGGGCTACAACAATACTAAACAAACGACGGTCTGCTAAATAGCTAATCTGCCCAGCGCTTAAGTCTATCTGTTCATCTTTTGGGTTCATATATCTCTGCTCTTAATTTAAAAACTAATTTGTTTAGGAGTATCAAAACTAGCAATTTCGCTGCATAAAATGATACGACTATGCAACTTATACCAAAGCCTGCTCCAAATTTTTTCAACTACTTGCTTTCTATAGGAATTTTGGCCTTGCTCTTGGGCCGTAGCTGGCAGGCCGCTTTTGCCGATTTACCTTGGCGGGCCTTTTTCTGGAATCAAGCCATTTGGCAGCCCTTCCTTGAGGAGGAGGACTATCTCCTTTTTTTTCAAGAAGATTATATCAACTTTTTTAGTTGGGGAATGGCTATTTTTTGGACAGTTTGCGCCCTGCTCCTCCCCTTCTTTAAACAACGACTTTTAGCCTATGCCGCCAGCATGAGCTTGCTTTTTTTGGCCCTACTTTTTGCCTTGAGCAAAAACCTACAAGCCCCCCAATTTTGGGAGTATAGTCTGCAAGTTTGCTGGCCACTACTCTTTGTGCTTACGGCCCGCCAAAAGTGGCTATTATGGGCCACGGGCATCTGCTTTACGGCCCATGCCTGCTATGCCCTAGGGCTCTATCCTCCCCCTGTCGATTGGCTAAATTACTGCATGAATTTTCTGCATCTCTCTGCCGCAGAGGCCAAGGATTTTCTATTTTTCATGGGCCTTTTAGATATTTTGGCCGTAGCCTTACTTTTTTGGCCCAAAAGCCGAAATCTAGGCCTAATTTATTGCTTTTCTTGGGGACTAATCACCGCCCTTGCCCGCCCACTAGCCAATAGCTATGCCTTTTTGGACCTAGGCGATTTTGCCCTCTATTTTTCCGAGTTTTTGGTCCGTTTTCCCCACTTTTTAGGCCCACTTTATTTACTCCTTTTTGCTAGACGCTAGTTTTTTTTGTTTTGGGGCTGCCCCGGCCGTTGGCCGGGTCGGGCTGTGTCGCAGCTCGCAGGTCTGCTCGGCCCTTCAGCCCTGCGGGCTTCGGTCTGGCCTTCGGCCACTGCTATCCATCCCTCAGCCAAAATGAGTTGAAACAGAAAGAGCGCAGCGGCCTGCAGGCCGCTGCGCTCCATCAAAAGGGCAGTATTCTTCGCCAAAATTCTTTTTTGGGGTCTATTTTTCGATACTCTTGCAGCTCGGCAATTTCTTTTTCTAGGGCCAATTTCACTTGATCGCGCAGGGCCAAAGGCCCTGCCTCTTCCCCTAGCTCGGCAAAGGGACCGCTATCTATAGGACGGCCAAACTTAAAGTAAAAACGCTGGGGCTTGGGCAAAAAACTAGGCCCCAATCCCTTGACCAAAGGCGGCAGTAAATCTTTGCGCAAGCGAAAACGCTCCATAATTTGGCCCAAAGGCGTTTGCAAAAGCTCCTCTCGGTCCAAAACAATATCATAGCATTCTTCTGCCCCCACCGTGGCCAAAGGCACAATGGGACAGCCTGCCGCTATCGCCAAACGCGCAAAACCCAAATGGTTTCGCCACAATAACTGATAGGCCTCGCCCTTTTGCTTGAAGGCCTCTCTGGCGCCACCAGGATAAACCAAAATATACTGCTGTTGCCGCATTAGGGCTAGGGCATTTTCTCGCGTTCCCTCTACCTCGCCCAAACGAGCCAAAAAATCTCTGAGCAATGGGAGCTTAAAATGAGCATGATCCACCAAAATACGCAGAAAAATATCATGCTCCTGATAAAGATGTAAGGCCAATAAAGGCACATCCAATCCCCCCATCAAGCTGTGGTTACCCACAAATAATACTGGCCCATTTTTAGGAATATTGTAGGTAGATAAATAGACGGGCTCCGTCAACCAGTTCCAAGGCTGTAATAAACGCTCCATCCAGCGAATTTGTGCCTCATTAGGTGGGGGTAAATCGTAATTCATACGCTTTTGGGTTTAGGGGCGGCGAAGCCGCCAAAGGGCCGAGCGACCCGACCAACGGGAGCCGACGCAGCAAAGCAAGTAATAGCGAGCCCCAGAACGACAACAAGGCCTTTGGCCGCAGTTCAACGACCAAAGGGAGTAACCGCCGCTGCTTTGCTGCGGAGGCCCCAAAACATCTACTTCATCATAGAAAAAGGCAAGGCTTTTTGCCCCATTAAGGTTGCTAACTCTTGGTTGATAATCTGCGCCAACTCATCAGCTCGGTCCATAATCATATAATGGTTGCCGCCCTTAATAAAATGACTGGCCTTAACCATATAAGCCGGAAAAATCTCGTCGCGGCTGCCATGAATATGCACATAATTGTCAGGAATCAAATCATTTTGCCAATTGGCAGCCGCATATTGAGCCCAAGCAATATGCTGAGGATCAGCCGAATCAATCATGGCTTTAATGTGCTCTCTGCCGTCAGAATTGGTCACGCCCATCATCCAAGTAACAGGTTTGACGGTAGAACGAAGCAACCAAGCCGGCAAACGAACCTTATCGAGCGGAAGCCGACGGGCCAGTTTAATTTGCCAGGGCATTTCGGCCGGATGTTTTACGGTAGAAATGAGAAACACCTTGGTAAAAGGACGCAATTTGGAGAGCTCCACAGAAATCATCCCGCCTAATGACATGCCGATAATCACCGCCTCCTCTTCTTTTTGGGCCTCAATGGTTTTGTAGAGTCGCTGGGCATATTCCTCCATAGACTCCTTGAGGTGCTGAGGAGGCAAATGCTCCAAATACTCAATATTTTGACTGAGTAATTTTGGGGCCAGATTTTCAAACATTCGGTAATCATTGGCTAGGCCTGGAACGCAATATATTTTCATAAGTTAGCTAGTTTGGTGGGGCCTAGGGAATCGGGGGGATGTTAACTTAATGTAAACTCAAAGATGCAATTTAGTTTTTAAATATCAAAATTAGCCTTTTTGTTTGCACCAAGCCGCAAATTCGCTAGGACTAAAACAGTTGATACAGGCCGATTTTGGCAACAGTCCTTTTCGGGCCATTTGCAAACCATAACGAATATGATCTAGGCCACTGAGTTGGTGTGCATCGGTGTTAATGGCCAATTTTACGCCTTTTTCTAGGGCATAGGGTATCCATTGATGGTCCAAATCTAAGCGCAAAGGGTTGGCATTGATTTCTATGGCCACATTGTATTTTGCACAGGCTTCTATCAGCAAAGCATGGTCTACAGGATACCCCGGGCGCGAAAGTAGCAAGCGGCCCGTAGGATGACCCAACATATGGGTGTAAGGGTTGGCAATGGCCTTGAGCAAACGCTCCATCGCCTTTTCTTTGCTCATTTTTAAATGGCTATGCACCGAGGCAATGATAAAATCAAAGCCCGCCAATATATCGGCCTCATAATCTAAACTGCCATCATATTTAATATCCGATTCGATGCCTTTATATATATGAAAATCCGAAAAATTGGCATTTAGTTCATCAATTTCCTTCCATTGGGCCTTTACTCTTTCGGGCTTGAGGCCATTGGCATAAAAAGCAGACTGAGAGTGGTCCGTAATGCCCATATAGGCATAGCCTAGACTGCGAATATGCTCGGCCATTTCGCTCAAGCTATTGGCCCCATCGCTATAGGTAGAGTGCAGGTGCAACATCCCTTGGATGTCGCTTTGCTCAATCGCAGGCGGAATTTTTCCCGCCTTGGCCCGCCAATAAATTTTAGATACATCTCTTTGGCTAGGCCAGATAAAAGGTAGCTCTAGTTTTTCAAAAATGGCAGTTTCAGAAAGGCCTACACAAGCCTCCAAATCTTCTTGTTCTGTAAGAGTTCTAAAAAAATCAACCCCTCCTGTAGATTGTAAAAGCCCCAAGCCAAAGCGCTCTTTAGAGCAGGGATGAAAGCGTAATAAGACCTTATTTTCCTTAGAGTGTGCCTGCCAATAAGAGGGCAAATTGGGTTCTTTAGGGGCCAAATCATCAAAAAGTTGGGCGGCGGCTAGCTGCGCCCCATCAAAGTCGGAAATAAGAAAATCTAGGGCATCTACCACGGGCATTTCACGGCGAAAAGCCCCCGTCAAGGCTACATTTTCGGCCCCAAAAACCTCTTGGAGGTCCAGCAATACATCTTCGGCCTCATCGGCTACTTCGGCCCAGCGGTGTTGGTCCAAACTGCGAAAATAATACTGTAGTTGCGCAGCAATATTCTGCTGCGATTTCTCGCCAAATCCCTTCAAACTAAGCAGGCGATTTTCTTGACAGGCATAGAGCAACTCCCCAGGCGTTTCTACTTCCAGCTCTTGCCAAAGTTGCAGTAACTTCTTCGTTCCCAAGCCCTTAATGCCCATCAACTCAATAATGCCCTTGGGCGTTTTGGCCTTATACTCTCGCAGCAGACGCAACTCGCCTTTTTCCTGCAATTCTATAATTTTATCCGCTATCGCATCGCCAATTCCCCTAATCTTTTTCAAATCGGCTTTTTGCATCTCGGCCAAAGGTTCATCTACCCTCCTCAGGTTCTGATAGGCCGTTTTATAGGACTTTATTTTGTAAGGATTTTCCTGATGCAATTCCATCAAGGCCCCCAATAATTTAAACTGATCAGCTATGGCTTTATTGGTCATTTTTTCTGCTTTTGTTGAGGCCAAAATACAGTTTTTTTGTTCAAATGCCCATTTTGTTTATTTTTTGGGGCTGCCCCGCCCTGCGGGCGGGTCGGGCTGTCCGCAGCTCGCTGCTCGCTCGGCCCTGCAGGCTTTTTCGCTTCGCTACAAAAGCCTTTGGTCTGCCGCCTTCGGCGGCCCTGCTCTCATCCCTCAGCCGAGGCGCTGCGCGCCTTTGCGGCGGCTTCGCCGCCTACAGGACCTATTTAGATTAGAACCAATTTAAAATCATGCGATTGCTGTAGCAACATTAAAAAAAAGCGCTAAAAACATTAAATTTGCTCAAAGCACAATTATGACCGCAGAAAAAATCGATGAATCTGGCCAATTTGAATTTTGGCTAGAAGAACGCAACATACTGATTATTCGCTTGCTAGATAAAGATGGGGGAAAGGAAATTGGAGCCGAAGATGCCCGCCACTCCCTCAAAGTCCAAGAGCGTTTATATAAAGAACAAGGCCAAAAGTTATTGGTACTAGGCAACCTTGGCGAGCTCTCTAAAATCAATAAAGCCGCTAAAGAGTTTGCCAAAAGTAATGAGGGCCAAGCTATTAACCAATATACCCTAGCCTATGCCCTAATTGCCCCCAACCGATTAAATCGGATGGTAGGAAATATGTTAAGCAGAATATTTAAACGCACTTACCCTATTAAAATGTTTAGCTCAGAGGAAAAAGCCATTGACTGGCTGCTAGAACAAAGAAATGACCAAGAAGCAGCTGCTTCACTAAAATGAGGGCTGCCGAAAATTCGACAGCCCTCATTTTAGACTTTCTGCTTGTTTTTAACTTAGCGTAAGGCTCTTTTCTTCCTCCAAAACAGAAAGGTCAAACAGTGCTAAGCTATTGGTCTTTAGGGTTTGGGCCAATTCTTCTAATGAAATACCTTTGATATCGGCCATTTTTTGGGCCACATATAAGAGGTAGGCGCTTTCGTTGCGTTTGCCTCTTTTAGGAGTGGGGCTGAGATAGGGTGCATCTGTTTCTATAACAATTTTAGAAAGTGGCAGATGCGGAATAAGCTGGTCCAACCCCGCTTTTTTAAAGGTAAGCACCCCACCAAAGCCAAGGTAAAAGCCCAACTCAATAATTTTTTGGGCCTGTTCTAAGGTTCCCGTAAAACAGTGAAAAACACCTCTTAAGGGGCCCTCTTTTTGCAGCTCTTCCACCAATTCAATCAAATCATCAATAGAATCTCTGGCATGGATAACTATGGGCAAATTGAGCTGCATAGCCCAACGAGACTGTCTGCGGAAGGCCTCTTTTTGTTCTTCTACAAACTCCATAGACCAATAATAATCCAATCCTATTTCGCCTACGGCCACAAAAGGACGCTTTTCTAGCCAGTTTTTTACCAAGGCCAACTCTTCCTCCATATTTTTGCCAACCGAGCAAGGATGTAGGCCCATCATCGCAAAACATTGCTGCGGATAAGCGGCTTCTAGCGCTAGCATAGGCCCAATAGAACTGCTGTCTATATTGGGCAAGAAAATATGGCTTAGGCCAGCATCAAAGGCCCGCTGCATCATTTCGCTGCGGTCCTCTTCAAATTTATCAGAGTATAAGTGTGCATGGGTATCAATAAGCCCTAAATTTTGCATCTTTTGATTATTTTTCTTTGGTCCAACTGGGCTGATAATTTTTGTTGAGCAAAGGCAACAACAGATAACCCAAAAGGCCAAAACCTATGTTACAAAATAGGTTGATGGTAAAAAAACAAATGTTGGAAAAAGCAAAAGCATCGGCTCGGCCAACGCCATAAATAACGAGTCCGGCAGTAACGGCAATTTGGTAGGTCCCCATTCCGCCAGGAGAGGGAATAACGATGCCGAAGGCGCCAAAAACAAAGACCAATAGCCCCGCCATTAGCCCTAAATGGGCGGTGGGACCAAAGGCAAAAAAGCAGAGGTAAGTCATCAGAAAGTACATCAACCAGATGACTACCGAGTGAAACATAAACCAAAAGAGTTTTTGGCGGCGGAGCGAAAAGACGGTTTTGATGCCCGCCCAAAAATTAAGGGCCATTCCCCAGACCTTTTGCGCAAGAGGAAGTTGTAGGAGCTTTTGGCGAAAAATAAAGCCTAGAATAAGGACCAAAACTCCCGCCAAGGCGCCTGCCCCCAACAACCAAATTAACCAGCTGTTATCACTAGCCTCTACTAAGGGCAGTTCTTCTGCACAGATGAGTTCTGCCTTGGTCTTGCCCATTAAGAAATTGTAGAGCTGTTCAAATTGGAGTAAAAAGGTCAGGCCAATAATAGAAAGGAGCATGATCACATCCATAATGCGGTCGGTTACAATGGTCCCTAGAAGTTTATCCAAGGGCAGCTTTTCATATTGGGCCAAAGTAGCAGGTTTGGCCAACTCGCCTGCTCTAGGCAGAGCCAAATTGACCAAATAACCGACCATAGTGGCCCAAAAAGCATTATACCATTTAATATTGTAGCGCCCATTTTCTAACTGCCCAATCAGGAGTTTCCAGCGCAAGGCTCGGCTAACATTACTCAGCATAAAGGCTAAGCAGACCAAAAACAGCCAAAAAGGCGAGCTACTGCCAAAATCAACAATCAGCTTATCGAGTAAGCTATTGTGTTCGCATTTGCCCTCGCAATCATAGTCTAGCTTAAAGGCACATTCGGCCTGATAGGCCGCTTCTTGATTGCTATAGACAAAGTATAAAATAGTAAGGCCCACGGCCAGAAATAGAATGAATTGGAGAAAGGTTTTGAGGGGAGAATTCTTCTTCGTTTCGGCCATAAAGCAGTACTAATTAAAGGGGGGTTAGGGTAGGCGGTTACCTTCTTTGGGCATAATGGTGGTAGGTTCAAAACTAGCTGACTCTTCAGGCGTCATGTAGGCGTAGGCAATAATAATGACTACATCGCCAGGTTGGACCAATCGGGCCGCTGCGCCATTCAGACAGATTACACCAGAATTAGCCTCGCCCTTAATCACATAAGTTTCTAATCGAGCGCCATTATTATTATTGACAATTTGCACCCGTTCGCCCTCCAAAATATTGGCGGCTTTCATTAGGCTTTCGTCAATCGTAATGCTTCCTACATAATTGAGGTTAGCTTCGGTCACCGTAGCGCGGTGAATTTTAGATTTAAATCGCTGTATCAGCATAATCTTCAAGTCGTTGATTCTTCTTAAATTAAGCGACTAGGCGCTTTTGAGGGGGCAAAATTACGAAACTTTATCGGCAGGAATAAAGAAATTCTTCAATTTAAGCTGTTCTTCTGTTTTTTGCGGCCCATTTTTTTGCGTCTAGCAGGCGGCAAAGCCGCCGCAAAGGAGCGCAGCGACGCGGCTGAGGGATGGGCAGCAGGGGCCGAAGGCCAGACCAAAGCCCGCAGGGCTGCAGGGCCGAGCGAACAGCGAGCTGCGACAACCAGCCCCTATAGGGGCGCCAGTTCGATGACCAACGGGAATAAACAGCCCGACCCGAGCAAAGCGAGGGGCAGCCCCAAAAAATAATTCCCATTAAAGGAGCGCAGCGAAGCAAGTAACAGCGAGCTGCGACAACCAGCCCCAAAGGGGCGCCAGTTCGATGACCAACGGGAATAAACAGCCCGACCCGAGACCGAAGGCCGCAGCGGCAGCCCCAAAAAATAATTCCCATTATTGGCTTAAATGCTCTTTTTGCTTCTTTTTATTTTCCCAAAACCTTCATTCAAAAAAAATGTTTTGCCTCTAAATGCTTACATTTAAGGATAAGCTACGTTCTTAAAAGCGCAAGAACAAAGCTCCCCCTTTCGATTTCCTCATCTACATCCGAATCTTTTGTCTACAAATACCAGCTATAACATGGAACAAGACCGCCTAATACTGCGCCTCAGGAAAGGGGATAAGGCGGCGATGGAGCTTCTTTATGAGCGCTATTCTGGCATCTTATATGGAACAATTCTCAAAATTGTAAAATCCGAACCCCTTGCCCAAGACGTATTACAAGAGGTAATTGTCAAGGTTTGGCAAAACATTGACCGCTACGATGCCCAAAAGGGCCGTTTGCTCACTTGGATGCTACGAATTGCTCGAAATCGCTCCATAGATGTCTATCGCTCCAATGCCTATAAACATCAATATCATAAGACCAATAGCCTAGAACAGGGCGTTGAAATTGGGAAAACGGAATTGAATGTGAATACGATTGGCCTGAAAGAAATTGTCAAACAACTGCCCGAAGATTATCGAAAGGTAATTGAGTTGGCGTATTTTGGCGGCTATACGCAGGTAGAAATTGCCGAAGAACTAAACATCCCGCTGGGCACCGTAAAAAGCAGAGTGCGCATTGGGCTTCGCGAATTGAGAAAACTAGTAAACTAAGCGCGTGGATATCCAAAAATATATAGCATCTGGCATTCTGGAAGAGTATGCTTTAGGCCTCACCTCTAAAGAAGAGAATCTAGAAATAGAGGGGCTTTTAGCAGAATATCCGCAGCTTCGCCAAGAGCTAAACAACATAGAAGAGGGCCTAGAACTTTTGGCTGCGGCCGAAAGTACGCCCCCTCCTCCCGAACTTAAACAACAAATTTTAAATCAATTGCCGCCCAAAGGACCGCAGGCAGTCGATCAACAAGCAACGCCCACGCCTAAGGCAAATACCGCTAATCTCGCGCCCTCATCGCCCTTTCACTGGATGATGCAGTTGCCTTGGTTGCTCTCTTTGGGCCTGTCTATGGGCCTTGGACTGGCCAGCTGCATGTATTTTACACAGAAAGCAGAGAAAGAAAAGCTGCTAGGCCGTTTGGAAGAGCAAAAAAATCAGCAAACAGGCTTAACAAAGGATGTTGATAGCCTAAATGCGCTGCTTTTGGCCTGCGAGGAAGAAAGAAACATCCTCAGTCAGCCCGCCCTAGAACGCCTAGAGCTGCCTGGTACAGAGGGCCATCCCGATAAACGAGCTACGATTTTCTGGAACCCCCAGGCCCAACAAACTTATTTGTTGGCTGGCCAATTGCCTAAGCTTCCCGATAATCAATCCTATCAACTTTGGGCGATCGTCAAGGGCAAACCCGTCGATTTAGGCGTTTTGTCCAATGAAGCCAAAAAAGGAAGCATTTTGCCCATGAAGTCCGTGCTTCAACCACAGGCTTTTGCCATCACTATTGAGCCCAAAGGCGGTAGCGCCTCGCCTACCCTAGAAGCTATGGTGACTATGGCGCCAGTAGGATAATTCTCATTTTTTGGGGCCTCCGCTGCGGCTTCGCCTTGCGGCGCTACGTTGCGCAGCTCGCAGGTCTGCTCGGCCCTGCGCCGCTTTCAGCGGCTGGGTCTGGCGCTTTGCGCCACTGCTCCACATCGCTAGGCCATGAAAAAACAAAAAAGCCCTTGCAAAATTGCAGGGGCTTTTTTGCGCCCTAGAAGAGCGATTGCAAAGCGGGATTAGCCTGCCCATAACTCACAACTTTTACCTCTAGCGGACAATTGATAAACTTTGTTTTGGCCTCCTCAATAGCCGCTAAAACCCAAGGCAAAGGGTTTCCGAAAACCCCTGCCCCCAAAAGGGTCAGATACAGACGGGGATTTCCATGTTTTTGCCAATTTTCTAGGGCCAAATAAAAACTCATCTCATAACTAGCCGATAAAATTAGTTGGGCCAAAGGCTGCCAATCTTCTTGGGCCAAAGCAGAGTAGGCAATAGGCAAGGCAGAAGCATAAATCTGACTTTGGCGCTTTTTTTCGCTGCTCAAAGTGACCTCCGCCCGCCACTGTACACCTACTCTCAATTTTCCTTTAAGCGCCTCCTTTTCGGCAGTAGATAATTGGGCCAGTTGCTCATTAACTTTGAGCAAGCTTGCCTTTTCCATAAACAAATAGCCATTTTGGTATTGATAATCATCACAATTTAGGGCCGTCAAAAGATCGGCAATCATGTTTAGTTGTTGCCCTGCAGTTTGCCCCAACTGCTGGCCAATAGGGACAAAATAATTGCGGTAAACCGTTCCCGCCCCACAAGCAATAGCCGCAGCGGGGCCCTGCGTGCGGTCATACTCATAAATGCCAATGCCATCTTCTGGCCGCAAACTAGGACGAGCCATTTCTAGTAAATTAAACTGAGACGCTACCTGAAATAGGCCATCGGCTTCCTCTTTTATATGCAATTGCTGTACATCTCCCACTAATTCAGACAGCTTTAGTGGGCCAGAACTAGCGCAAGGCTGCGCCCGAGCTCTTAAATCGGCCAAGCTAGGGCATGCTAAACGGCCCCAAGCATAGCGTTCTCCATTTACTAAAGACAGTAGATACTCCCCATCTAGGCGAAAATTGGCCCTTGTTTTTGCAGGCTTTTGCTCGGCAAAGCCAAATAGTTTTTCAAACCACATATTTCTTTATTTTAGCTCCCTTAAGGTACAAAAAAAGCCTCCTAAGCGGAGGCTAGAACCTATTGAGCAACTTAATAGTCCCAGTCAGAACGATTGTTAATCAATAATACAACTCTTATTTGCTCCTTATCTCGCTGAAAGATAAGCGCATTATATTTATCTAAAACACACTTTTCTAAGCCCAGCTGTTTAGAAGCTGGGTACTTTACAAGGCCTGTAGCTAATTGGTCTTCAATTTTAAAAACCTTTTCTTGAAACTTGAGTGCAGTTGATTCTCCAAAATGATCATACAAATAATTTAGCTGCTCAAAATATTGATTTCTAGCGGTTGAGCTCCAAATAACATCAATCATTTGCTTGCTTTTTTTTGGCCTCAAAAAAAGCCTTAGAACTTGCCCGTAGATCTACCGAATGGACTTGCTCTCCCTGCAGCAATTCTTTTTGACTTTTAACCAATAAATCAAGCTGTTCTGCCGTCAATTCTTTTGCCCAATCTTCTTTATTTTGCTCCTCTACGCTAGCCACTAGATTCAAGTTTTCTAATAAAAGACGTAGCAAATTTTCTTTTCCTTCTACTGCTTGCACAATAAACGCCATATTCTTAGTTTTAAATGAGTTCTTTTTAAAAGCTTTGGTCCTTAAAATAAGTTCAATAGTTTGCATTTTTATCAAAAAAAGCCTCCTAAGCGGAGGCTAGAGACGAACTTATAAGCTAGAGAGTTTGCGTTCTACTTTGAGTAGTTTACGCAGCTCGGGCAAATCGATATAAAAAGGGTCATGCTCCAAATGGTTATCTGAAATGAGTTTGAGCTGCTTGAGCTTACTCTTTTCATAAATTTTTTGCACTCTTTTTACGTGTACGGCATTTTGAAGGACCAAGGCATAGACCTCATTATCCTGAATATATTCAAAGCTTTCGATTGGGCGGCAAATCACCATATCTCCAGCGGCAATAGTGGGGCTCATAGAGTTTCCAGTAATATAAAAGGCAACATAATCTTGGCCAGTTAGGCCTGGAATAGAAAACCATTGGTTTTCCTCTCGCAAATCTACATCAATGGCTGAAGAGGCCAGGGCTTCGATGTTAGAGAATAGAATATTACCTCTTTGTCCCCCAATAAACTGGGCATTTCCCGTTAGGGAGCGTTCATGGGCCTTTTCAAAAATAGGCCCTTCTCCGAACAGTAAATAGGCCTCATTGAGGCCGTAAATTTGGGCAAACTTTTGCGCTTGTTCAAAGCTAATTTGCCGTTTATCCTGTAAAAATTGGTTGAGCAGACTGCCGTAACGTCGGTCGCCAAATAGCTGCTCGGCCAAAGCCGAAAAGCCCTTCTCTCGATGTCGCCGCACAATCTGCTCGTTCTGCTCCAAGAGGGCAAAGACCTCTTTAAAGCGCTGATGGAGCGCATCCCGCCCTTTTTCTTCCTGCATAGGCTGCTGATTTTTGGTAATTAAGAAATAAACCTACAGCCCTTTTTTACGCAAAAACAAACGATTTGTTTCAATTAAATAAAAAAAGCCCCCTAACGGAGGCTTTTAAAACAACTATTTGTTTTGTAATTAGAACTTCAGGGCGGCACGGCCTAGATAATCGGCCTGTTCGCCTAATTCTTCCTCAATGCGGAGTAGTTGGTTATATTTAGCGACACGGTCTGAGCGAGAAGCTGAACCAGTTTTAATTTGGCCTGTGGCTAGGGCTACGGCCAAATCGGCAATCGTGGTATCTTCTGTTTCTCCAGAGCGGTGGCTAATTACGGCAGTATAGCCTTGGCGTTGAGCCATACGGATAGCATCTAGGGTTTCGGTAAGCGTACCAATTTGGTTCACCTTAATAAGGATTGAGTTGGCGCAACCTTCTACAATCCCTCTAGCTAGGCGTTCGGTATTGGTCACAAACAAATCGTCGCCCACCAATTGGACCATATGGCCTAGGCGCTCGGTCAGCAATTGCCAGCCCTCCCAATCATCTTCAAAGAGGCCATCTTCAATAGAGGCGATAGGATATTTTTCTACCCATTCGGCCCAGAAATCGACCATTTCTTCGGTGGTCAATTTTTGTCCTGTAGATTGGTGAAAGTGGTAAACGCCTTCTTCTTCAATATAAAACTCAGAGGCCGCGGCATCTAGAGCGATAAAAAAATCGCGGCCGGGCTCGTAGCCCGCGGCATAAATGGCCTCCAAGACCGTTTCGATAGCTTCTTCATTAGAGCCTAGGTTGGGGGCAAAGCCGCCCTCATCGCCTACATTAGTAGAATGGCCTTTGGCCTTAAGGACCTTTTTGAGTTGGTGGAAGACCTCTGTTCCCATGCGTAGGGCTTCGGCAAAGCTAGTTGCGCCAACGGGCATGACCATAAACTCTTGGATATCGATTGAGTTATCGGCATGAGAACCTCCATTGAGGATATTCATCATCGGAACGGGCATTTGGTCTGCGCCCAAACCACCGATATAGCGGTAAAGCGGCAAACCAGACTCTTGAGCGCCAGCACGGGCCACGGCCAAAGAAACGCCTAAAATGGCATTGGCGCCTAGGCGGCTTTTGTTGGGCGTACCATCTAGGGCAATCAAGATTTCGTCAATGGCTTTTTGCTCAAAAACATTGAAGCCGAGAAGGGCTTCTGTAATTGGGCCTCTAATATTTTGGCAGGCCTGCTGCACCCCCTTGCCCATATAGCGGTCGGGATCTTGGTCACGCAATTCAACGGCCTCATGCTTACCGGTAGAAGCACCAGAAGGGACCATTGCACGGCCGACAATACCGTTGGTTGTAACCACCTCTACCTCTACAGTAGGGTTTCCTCTAGAATCGAGCAATTCGCGGGCGAAAATATCCTGAATAAGCATATATCTGTATTTTATAAATTGAATAAGTAGGGATTATGGTTATACTAAAGTGCGGGGCTGCTCCTTTATTTTGGCGTTTTGCAGGCCCGCAGGGCCGCAGGCCTAGCGATGCGAAAGGGGGCGGCGAAGCCGCAGACCAAGGCCGTCAGGCCGCAGGGCCGAGCAGACCTGCGAGCCCTGAAGCGTAGCGCCGCAAGGCGAAGCCGCAGCGGAGGCCCCTAATCATCATCTTCTTCATCATCGTCCTCCTTTTTCTTCTTTTTAATTTGGAGGTATTCCCAGATGGCGTATTGGTTGCGATTGGGGGCCGAGCGGGCGACCAATTCGGCCAAAAAGCCCGTAAGAAAAAGCTGGCTACCGAGGATGACCGAGAGAATGCCCAGGTAAAAAATGGGGCGATCCGTCATGCCATATTCGGAATAAAGCAGCTTGACGATGCTGAGATAGGCCAAAATGAGGAAGCCGATAAAGAAGGAAAGCAGGCCCATCGTACCAAAAAAGTGCATGGGTTTTTTGCTAAATCGGCTAATAAAAATGATCGAAAGCAGGTCTAGAGGGCCGTTAATAAAGCGGTTCATGCCAAATTTGGTCACCCCATGTTTGCGGGGGTAATGGCGGACCACCTTTTCGCCAATTTTATCGAAGCCAGAAGCCTTGGCGATGACGGGAATATAGCGGTGCATTTCGCCATAGACCTCTACGGTTTTGATCACATCATTGCGGTAAGCTTTGAGGCCACAATTCATATCATTGAGGTGGATGCCGCTCATCAGGCGGGTCACCCCATTATAGATTTTGGTTGGAATTGTTTTGGAGAGCGGGTCGTAGCGTTTTTTCTTCCAGCCAGAAACCAAATCAAAGCGATCTTCTACGATCATTTTGTAGAGTTCGGGCAGTTCGTCGGGAGAATCTTGCAGATCGGCGTCCATGGTGACCACCACCTCGCCTTGGGCGTATTGGAAGCCCGTATTGAGAGCGGCGGATTTGCCATAATTTCGGCGGAAGCGCAGGCCGCGGATGCAAGCCTGTTCTTGGGCCAGCTGTTGAATAACCGACCAGGAAGAATCGCTACTTCCATCATCGATAAAGATAATTTCGTAGCTCAGTTTATGTTCTTGCAGAACCGTACGAATCCAGGAGGCCAATTCGGCCAGAGACTCTTCCTCATTGAGGAGTGGGACCACAATAGAAATATCGTAAGGATATTGAACCTTCTTTGAAGATAGCATAAGCTTAAGTTTAGGGCTATTCTTTTTTAGACATCGACATATAGGCGATGGGGAGGCTAACGAGTAGGCCCCAGACGAGGCTATAAATTAGGTTGATCACTGCTTGGCCAGAAACGGTAAAGAAATAGGCAGTACCTTCCATATGTTTTTCCAAGCCTTTTTGGACAATGAGGCTATCTTGGGCCGTTAGCGCCCTGCTCGTTTCCTCCTCCTCTAATTCGGCATTGATATTTTTGTATTGGGTTTGGTACATCTGCACTTCTCGGTTTCTTTGGTAGAAAGCCTCATACTCTTGGAGATAATCGGGAGCAATTTGGCCATAAAACAAAAAAGCAGAGATCAGCATCCAGAGGCCCAAAACGGAGGACGCCATTAGGCCAGCCGAATAGGCTTTTAGAAAAGAGAGGCCGCTGGGGTAACGCAGGCGCAGCGCCATAATGGTCCAGATAATTGCGGTAATCACGGCAATTCTATAGACCCAGTTAATCCAGTCGCCTAGGCCCATACCGGCCCAATGCATCAGGGTAATTCCAACAAAATAGCCTAGTCCAGTTAGGGAGCCCAAATAGGCCGCTTGTTTGGCAATTTGGCCCCAGCTCAATACATTTTTGATCATTGTTTCCATAGCATTTAATAATCAGGGCGATCGCGGCGCATCAGAAAGGCCGTAATAGCCGAGAGAACAAACCCCAGAATAACTTCTAGCATAATGCCCAAATCAAAAAGCCTTGGTCCAAAATACTCTTTTTTATAGGCTTCTAGTCGCCCATTAAAAATTTCTTGAGGTTCTTCGGCGGGTTTGTGCTCAATAAAAATTTCTATTGCCTTTTGCTTAGAGAGCTCCAGCAAATCGGGATCTATGTACACAAAAAGAAGGTAAATAAAAATTGTCTTGATCACATAGGCATAGACAAAGGTTTGAAAAGCGGGTCGTAGGGCCTCATAAAAGCCAATAAATTGGTCTTCTTTGGCCGAGCGTTCCTGCGCCACCGCAATAAAGCAAGCGGCCCAGATGATGAGCCAACTTAGCTTTTCATAGCCCTCCAACAAATAATTTTTGTCGGTTACATACAAAACGGCTAAGGCTGCAGAGGAAATAAAACCTCCTAGCAAACCGTATAGCTGTGATTTTCTCATACTAATCCTCTATACTAATATTCATAATTTGCCACAATTTATCCTTGAGTTCTTGCAGGCCTTTTTGGGCCACAGAAGAAATAAAGAGGGTCTCCAAATCTTCGGGCAATTCGGCCCTGATCCATTCTTTGAGCTCCTCATCGAGCAAATCTGACTTAGAAATGGCCAAAAGACGAGGCTTATCGAGTAGTTCTGGATTATAACTCTTCAACTCATTGAGCAAAATCCGGTACTCCTCCTTAATATCCTCCGTATCGCCCGGAATCATGAACAAGAGTACCGCATTGCGCTCAATATGGCGCAAGAATCGGTGACCAATGCCCTTTCCCTTATGTGCATCCTCAATAATTCCAGGAATATCGGCCATCACAAAAGAGCGGTTGTCTCGATAAGAGACCACCCCAAGGTTGGGCACCAAAGTAGTAAATGGATAGTTGGCAATTTTGGGTTTGGCCGCAGAAAGCACCGACAAAAGAGTAGATTTTCCAGCATTCGGGAAACCTACCAGGCCTACATCGGCCAAGACTTTCAGCTCCAAAATTTTCCAGGCTTCCTTACCTTCTCCAGCTGGAGAGGCATATTGGGGCGTTTGGTTGGTGGCCGAGCGGTAGTGCCAGTTGCCTCTTCCGCCATGTCCACCGGCCAACAAAATATAGGTCTGCCCATCTTCTGTAATTTCGGCCTCAATTTCGCCTGTTTCCACATCTTTGGCAATGGTCCCCAAAGGCACCTCCAAAATAATATCTTCTCCATTGGCGCCAGAAGAGCGGCTACCGCTACCGGGCTGCCCTGCCGAAGCGATCACATGCTTCATATACTTGAGCGGCAACAAGGTCCAAAGTTGCTTGTTTCCCTTCAAAATAATATGGCCACCACGGCCACCATCGCCACCATCGGGTCCCCCTTTAGAGGTCAATTTATCGCGATAAAAGTGTACAGAACCATTGCCCCCAGCACCTGAGCGGCAATGCATTTTCACATGATCTATAAAGTTTGGACTATCTGCCATTGTTCTTTTTTAATTTTCTTTTTTTTGGGGGCCTCCGCTGCGGCTTCGCCTTGCGGCGCTACGTTTCGGGGCTCGCAGGTCTGCTCGGCCCTTCAGGCTTCACTTCGTTTCGCCTTCGGTCTGGCCTGCGGCCACCCCTACACATCGCTAGGCCAAAAGGGCCTGGCTCTTTTCTTGCTGCAAAACTACTAAAAAGCCCTTACTTTTTTTAGCATAAAGCCATTGGGCCAAAAAGGAAAGCGCCTGAGCAGTTTAGCTCAGGCGCTTTTAGCTTATATGTAGTACTTCATTTGCTTATTCTCCAAATTCAGAGAAGGCATAAGTTTGACATTCCTTTTTAAGGGGAGCAGCCAACCAATTAGGGTCTACAATAAACTCATAGATAGCCGTTTCTACGCCATCGGCATTATCAGCAGGGCCCTGAATCACTTGGGCGCCAAAGACCACACCATAGGCATCATCTCCAAAGCTACCAAAGTCAAAGGGCTCATTGCTTGGCAAAGCTGTTTTTTCTGACTCCTTGAGTTTTTCAAAGTACGTAACCAAAGGGCCAGTGAGTTCATAGTCGCCAATTTCACCTTCTGCAGCAGAGGCATCTAGCAATGCTCGAACAGCAAAGGGATAGAGGTCGCCATAGCGGCCTGTATCATCAGCGGTAAATAATGGGTCTTCTCCATTTCCTTCCACTTCAAATTGGATGCGTAGAGCCTCTTTGGGCTGAACGCGATCAGGGCGAGCGCCGCCCATAATGTTGGTCAGATACCAATAGCCTGAGGCATTTTCAGTAGCTTCTGCAGGCAGGGCTTGAAAGCCCTTTTCCTGGATAGTTTTCCAGTGGTCATCAGCCAGCAATTGCATCAAACGTTCAAACTCGTCTTGGTCCGAGCGTTTGGCAAAGGTCTGAATATTTTGGACCAGCAATTCAAAGTCTTCTGTGTCGAAGGCATCGCGCACATATTTTTCCACCATTTCGTAGACAACATTGTCTTCTGCGGTTTCAAATAGTCTGAGGACAGCGGCATTGGCGTCAATAAAATGTGAGGGGCCAGGCATTTCTATCCGGTCTTCTGCCAAGAGGGACAGGCGGTAGTACATAAGTTTAAAAATCTTAAGGTATGGGTGTTAAATGATACTTCTTAATGAGGTGAAGCGAAGAACTGTTTGCTAAAGTACTCATAAAATGAGTGAATGGGAACAGCAGGCAGTACCACTTCCGTCCCAAAAAAGTAAAACAGACAAGCCCGCAGTTTGTTGCTGGGGCTTGTCTGTTAGTTCAAAGTTCTAAAACTTTGCGCTAAACCGTTTACTAAAAAACAAAAAAACTTTGGATTTTATACCAAAACAGCATCAATTTTAGTGCAAAGGCGCTCAAAAATTTCTTCAATGCTGCCCATACCGGCTACTTTTTGGGTTTTTTCTTGGCCCGCATAATAGTCGGCTACAGGAGTAGTTTGTGCTTTGTAGGTCGCAATTCGGTTTTGGATAATGCTTTCGTCTTGGTCATCGCTACGGCCAGATTCTTTGCCACGGGCAAGTAGGCGCTTCACGATTTCGGCTTCCTCCACTTCTAAGGAGAGCAACTGACTGACCGCTGTACCTTTTTGAGTTAATAACTCATCTAAGGCCTCGGCTTGCGCTACTGTGCGAGGAAAGCCATCAAAGATAACGCCTTTGGCCTCGGGATGCTCGCCCATTTTTTTGGCCAACATGTTAATGGTCACTTGGTCCGGAACCAAGGCGCCCTTATCAATATAAGACTTGGCTTCTAGCCCTAGGGGCGTTTCATTTTTAATTTCTGAGCGAAAGAGGTCTCCCGTAGAAATGTGCAAAAGACCATAGCGTTCTACCAATTTTGCAGCTTGGGTGCCTTTTCCGCTACCGGGAGGGCCAAATAAAATGAGATTTAGCATAATATTTTTGCGTAAAATATAGGTAAAGATGTTTTTCTCCCCAAAGATAAGGCTTTCCAGCTAATTAACCCCCTAAAAGTATAAGTTGTTCTATATAAGGCCCTAAGCAGCTGCCCTTTAGCTATATATAAAAATATATATCTACAAAACTGCGGTTTAACAAAAAAATATTCTTTGATTTTTAGGCTTTAAGCTTTGCTAAAAAAGCAATAATTTGAGCCCAAGCTCTATTTTGCGCTTTTAAGGCCTAGTTTCTGGCCCGGCGCCATTTGGCCTAGCGATGTGTAGCAGTGGCCGAAGGCCAGACCGAAGCCCGAAGGGCTGAAGGGCCGAGCGAATAGCGAGCTGCGGAACGTAGCGCCTGCCGCAGGCAGGAGGCCCCCAAACCTTATTATTTCAAACCAGCTACTATATAACAACTATGGGCAAAGAAGTCATTTTAATTACTGGAGCCAATGGCCAAATTGGAAGTGTACTGGCCGAAGAACTACGCCAAATTTATGGCATAGCCAACGTCATTTGCTCCGATTTACAGGCTCCTCGACAAACGATTATTGGGCATTTTGAACAACTCAATGTGCTAGATGCCAAACGCATGGGCGAAATTGTTCAGAAGTACAAGGTGAGCCAAATTTACCATCTAGCCGCCCTGCTTTCCGCTAAAGGAGAAGAAAACCCGATGCTGACCTGGAATGTCAATATGCAGGGCTTTCTCAATGTGCTGCAGGTGGCCCAAAATACTGGGATTCGCAAAATTTTCCACCCCAGCTCTATTGCGGTTTTTGGCGGACGCACCCCCAAGCAAAATACCCCGCAGTTTCCCCCCCTTGAACCTTCTACTATGTATGGCATTACTAAGAAGGTGGGCGAAGATTTGGCCAATTACTATTTTGATAAGTTCCAACTCGATGTGCGAGGGATTCGCTACCCCGGCCTGATTAGCTATCAGTCTATGCCCGGCGGAGGAACCACCGACTATGCCGTGGATATTTTCCACAAGGCCGTTAATGGCGAACATTTCGACTGCTTTTTGCGGGCCGATAGCAAACTGCCTATGATGTATATGCCCGACGCTATTCGGGCCACTTTGGAACTAATGGAGGCCCCTTTGGACCAACTGTCTATCCATTATGCCTATAATTTACAGGCCATGAGCTTTACCCCCGCCGAAATTGCCGCCGAAATTCAATTGCATATTCCCGATTTTAGTATTAGCTATACGCCCGACTTCCGTCAGGCCATTGCCGATTCTTGGATTGAGAATATTGATGATAGCCTAGCCCGAAAAGATTGGGGCTGGCAAGAAGAATATGACCTAAGCAGCATGACCAAAGATATGATTGAACAGCTGCAAAAGCGCAAGAAACCGAATTATAACGAGACTCAATTCCTCTAAATTTATGTACGATAATGTAAAAGCTGGCTTTGAAGCCGAAATTCAAGACATTAAAGATGCTGGCCTTTGGAAAAGCGAGCGGATTATTGATAGTGTGCAAGCTGCCCAAATTCATACCCAAGAAGCTGGCGATGTGCTCAACTTCTGCGCCAATAACTACCTTGGCCTTTCCTCGCATCCCGCACTCATTCAGGCAGCTAAAGATGCTATCGACCAACGTGGCTATGGCCTTTCTTCGGTCCGTTTTATTTGTGGAACCCAAGATATTCACCGCGAATTGGAGCAAAAAATTGCCGAATTTCTAGGTACTGAAGATAGTATCCTCTACGCGGCCGCTTTTGATGCCAACGGAGGCGTTTTTGAACCCCTTTTGGGCAAGGAAGACGCCATTATTTCCGATCAACTCAACCATGCCTCTATTATTGATGGCATTCGCCTTTGTAAGGCCCAGCGTTTCCGCTACCTGCACAATAATATGGAGGAGCTAGAAAAGCAGTTGCAGGCCGCCGCCAATTGCCGCCGCAAACTGATCGTTACCGATGGCTCTTTTTCTATGGATGGCACCATTGCCCAACTAGACAAAATTTGCGATCTAGCCGATAAATACGGCGCTATGGTCATGATTGACGAATGCCATTCTACAGGCTTTTTGGGCAAAACTGGCCGTGGAACCCATGAATACCGCAACGTAATGGGCCGCATAGATATCATTACGGGTACGTTGGGCAAGGCCCTAGGTGGCGCTTCTGGTGGATTTACCGCCGCTCGCAAAGAAATTGTAGACCTGCTGCGCCAGCGCTCTCGCCCCTACCTCTTTTCTAATACGGTGGCCCCTTCTATCGTTGGCGCTTCTATTAAAGCCCTCGATTTATTGATGGAATCTACGGAATTGAGAGACCGCCTAGAGGAAAATACCCGCTTTTTCCGTGAGGAAATGACCAAGGCTGGCTTCGATATCATTCCTGGCGACCACCCTATCGTCCCTATTATGCTTTATGATGCCGTTTTGGCCCAAAAAATGGCCAGCCAACTTCTAGAAGAAGGCATTTATGTGATTGGGTTTTTCTATCCTGTGGTGCCCAAAGACAAGGCCCGCATTCGGGTGCAGTTGTCGGCCGGACACAGCCGCGAACAACTAGAAAAAGCCATTGCCGCCTTTACTAAAGTGGGTAAAGCCTTAGAGGTTATCTAATGGCTATTTGCGATAAGGAGAAAGGTTCAGAACTGCTGTTTTGGACCTTTTCCTTTTGGGGCCTGCCGCCTTCGGCGGCCGGGCTGTGCACTGGCTCGCTATTCGCTCGGCCCATCGCTTTTTCGCTGCGCTCAAAAGCTCGGTCTGGCCTGCGGCCACCAGTTACCATCCCTAGGCCTGCGGGCCTTCGGCCCTGCAAAACCTAAATATTTGGTCCAATTGCGAAGGGCGCAAAGCGCCCGCCAAAGGCGCGCAGCGCCTCGGCTGAGGGATGGATAGCAGGGCCGCCAAAGGCGGCAGACCAAAGGCCTTTTTCGCAAAGCGAAAAGGCCTGCAGGGCCGAGCAGACTTGCGAGCTGCGGCACAGCCCGACCCGCAGGCCCATAGGGCCGAAGGGGCAGCCCCAAAACATGAAGAATAGCCGACTTAATTTGCGGAAGCCACCACTTTTTTGGGGCGGCTAAGCAACCATTTGACGGCTTTTTCTTCTGAGGCAAACATTTTCACCTCCTGTTCACTTTGTTTGAGGCCCAAAATAAAATTGCCGATCATTCGAGCAACTGGATTGCTGGCCACCAAGGCAGAGCCAGAGACATAATCGTTGTAGATTTCGCTTTCTGTGCTGCGGATATAGCTTCTTGCTTCTTTGCTTAGCTTTTGGGCCGAATTAAAATTATTGAGCAGCAGTAGGGCTTCACCTCTTTCGATCGCCAGCTTTTTAATAAACTCAAAACTTTCTTTGATAGCGGCAATGCTGAGGGGAGAATCAGAAGAATTTTCGGTATAAATAATACCATCGGGGCGGAGGTAATAGGTGGTTTCGCCTAGGGTAGCTATTTTTTCGAGAGACATAAAACGGCGATTTAGACAATTCTGCTTGGGAGTTGGAGCAGCCAGTGCAGGGCTTGCTCTTCTTGGCCAAACAGTTTTACATTATGATTATTTGTGCTCACACTCATGACAAAATTGCCAATCATTCGAGAAAGGAAATTGGGGGTGACCAAGGCTGTGCCCAAGATATAAGGCGCATAAGTTTTCATTTGTTCACTTTTGAGAAAATCTCTTTCGGCCTTGCCCATTTTTTGGCTACCGCTAAAGTCCGTCAGCATGCGCAACGCTTGTTTTCTTTCTATAGCGATGGTCTTAATAAACTCAAAATTCGCAATCATCAGATCAAGCTGTATGGCTTGTGGGTCAGTGGTTACGGTATGTATAACACCGTCTTTTCGGAGGTAATAAATGGTTGGGCCAACTTGGCCAAGTTCCTTCAAGTTCATAACTGCCTTATAATTGGTCTAGCCATTTAACGGCCTTGGGGACCGCCATAAATATTTTGATAGGGTATTTATTGGGCCCTTTTTTACTAATACCGACCATAAAGTTGCCAATAAGAGTGGACAATCGGCTATTGCTGAGTAGGGCCACGGCCTCTATATATTGCCCGTAATTATCATTGAGATAACTACTTTTGACCAGGGCCTTGGCCTCTTTATCGAGCTTGCTGGCCTGCGTAAAATTGATGAGGAGTTTGATGGGTTCCTTCTTTTCAGAAGCAATCTTTTTAATAAACTCAAAATTGGCGATAAACACCTCTTTAGTCACCACTGTGGGCTCAAAACTTTCGGTATAAATGATACCATCTGGGCGTTGGAAGTAGTGCGTGGGGCCGGCTACTCCGATTTTTTCAGTTTGCATATTGTTGAGATTGGGGAAAATACTTAGGGGAGTACTTATTCTCTTATTCTGCTAGATTTTTTTTAGCCAATCAAGGGCTGCGACTTCATCGGTAAAGATTTTCATGGGGCGAGCTTGTTTTCTCAGGCCAATAATAAAGTTGCCCAACATTTTGGAAAGCTGGTTGGGGGTCAGCAAAATAGAAGCAACAATATATTGATCATAGGATTTGGCCTCATCGCTTCGCATATATTCTCGAGCACAGCGGCTGAGGCGTTGCATTTTAGAAGATTCGGCAAAAACCTTAATTGGGCGATCTAGTTCGGTAGATATTTTTTGGATCAGCTCAAAATTTTCCTTTAGCACTTCTCTAGTCAAGGGCATGCTATTTATTGTTTTGGCATAGACAATACCGTCTGCACCAAGAAAAAAGGCACTATTTTGAGTTTCTCCCATTTTTTGGAGCTCATCCATAACTTTAGTTGATATTTATTAGGCTTTAAAGTTAATGTTTTTCAGGCAAGCCAAAAAGTTTTGTGACCTAAATTACAAAACGCAAACTGTCGCTAAAACCGTTTGCGTTTTCTATCTTTTTTTGCCTAATCCTCTAGAGAGAGGAGCCATTCCTCGGCCTTTTCTTCTGAAGAAAACAACTTTACGGGATAATCAGTCTGAAAAGTCCCGACCAACATATTCCCGATTAGCCGACCGAAGAGATTGGGCGCAATTAGGGCATAAGCCAAAACATATCGTTTAATTGCTTGGCCTTCTTCTGTTTTGCCGTAATCTCGGGCGGCCTTGCTCACATTAGACAGATTGGCCAATACCCTAACCTTTTTGCCAGTTTCTTCAAACAAAGCTTTTTGCATATCTACAGTAATCAACGCCTCTTCTAGCGAAATTTCTTTGGTTCTTCCGCTATTTGAGCTAGGGGCAATTTCAAAAATGCCATTTGCTCTAAGCCAGTATTCTAGCTGCTCTGATTGCCCTAGTTTTCTTTTCATTTGTCAATGGGGGGGGCATCATTTTCTGTTTCGCATCAACTTATATGCCTAGCTTTTCGCCTAGCCCACTTTTAGCTCCTCTAATATATGTTCTGGATGCTTATAACGCTGGCTGTGCAACTGCCAATGGTAGCAGGCGGCCAACATATTGTTCATATATTCTACATATTGCTTAACAAAGGGTTCGGCTTGGCCTATGGCTTCAAATCGCGCCAAGGCTGCCTGATAATCCTTATGTAACTGATTGACGTAGAGAATAGTTTTCTGGATAGCCTGGGGCAAGCTCTCCGCCTCTCCTGTGGCCAAATACACATTGATCAGATTGAATTGGCTATGCTTTTCTTTGGGGTAAGAAATCAAATCATTAGAAATAGCCCCAATTAAGGCCAAAGCTTCTTGTGCCGCCAAAAGATCTAAATTTGCATGCATTTCTGGCGATAAATACTGATTTGCACAATACTCAATAAGCAGAATGGTGGGGTACATGCCTCCAAAATGAACCCTAGAATCTATATACTCCTGACTATTCGCATATAAACAGGGCTGCAGACTATGGTCCAAATGCATATAAAGGTACCCCTGATAAAAGGTCAAAAAAGCTGCTGATGTCTTAGCCCTAAAGTCAGCCCCCAATTGGGCTACAACAGCATATAAACGCTGCTCAACTTCATCTCTTGCAGCAGGCTGTTCGCCCCGCTCCCAAGCGGCCTTAAAGCTTTCCAAATCAAATAAATATCGGGTCTGGCTGTCTTCTCCAAATAGATCATCTATGTAATAGAGCAAACTAGCCATCAAGCTTGCATCTATCAAACGATCTTCATCTGCATAGGGAAAAAGAAAGGCAGACATATCATGATGGCCCAAATAAAGCCCATCTAAATATAAACCCAGAGATTGAGCTCTTTCTTTTGCCTTACTTAATACGGTTTGGTTGTTTTTAGGGAGTGCCGGCTGAGGTAAAGCCGAAATGCTTAACATTTTTGCGTAAAACATGCGCTTGTTCTTCAAAGTTAGTCGGGGAAATCCATTAAAAAACACAGACTAGCCCAAGACTAGCCTGTGTAGAAGGCAAATATAAACATTATTCCCTATAAAACAGCCTCTTGTCTCAAAATTGGCAAGATGGCCTGATAAGGCAACTCAAATTCTATCGTTCCCATAGAATAGGGCGCAATGTCATAAGGGTTAAAACAAAAAGCAATGCCCGTTTTCCCCAAAGCAAAGTTCCTCGGCAATAAAAAACGCCCCGAAGGAAACTCATAAGCGGTCTCTCCCATCGGTTTGTCTGCCGGAATCTCCCGAGCCATCCGAAAATATCGCTCGGCTGTCTGCAATAGTTCTTGCTGATAGCCCTCTACAAAGATGTCTTCTAAGGCCAGCAACTTGGCCGTTTTCAAGTCAAAGTTGAAGTAACGGGTGTAGCTGTTCGGATGCGCGCCCCCCGTAAAGTTGGCCTCATGCAATTGCAAAGATAAAATCCGATTGCTGTTCAAAACAACCTTGATCTCTACCTCACAGGTCCAACGATTAGGCAAAACTAACTGCTTTTTCATCTCCTCCTTGGCCATCTCATACTCCCGTATAAAAGCATCCAATCGCTGCTGCAAATTATCATAAGCAATCTCCCCCGCATCATTGAGCAACATGATTTCATAAATCACCGCATTGATGCTGTCTTTCACTTCCTTAGCCTTAAAATCCGTAATCTTCGGATAACTCAACCGAATCTGCGTCACCTGCGCCTCCTCCCCAAAGGGCTCTACCTCTCTGGCCAAAACAATCTGCTCATAATCTGCCGTATCTCCCGAAACCTGCAACTGAAAACCCGGCCCAGCATCTCGCTCTACCGCCAAACTCGCCTTGCTATCCACTACCGCCGCCGGCTGATCTGACTGACAAGCCACGAAAAAAAGGCAAAACAAGCAACAACTTCCTAATAAATATCGCATATATATGGTATTAAATGTATAATCTTCTTTTGGGGCCTCCTGCCTGCGGCAGGCGCTACGTTGCGGGGCTCGCAGGTCTGCTCGGCCCTTCAGCGCTGCGCGCTTCGGTCTGGCCTTCGGCCACCCGCTCCACATCGCTAGGCCTGCGGCCCTTCGGGCCTGCAAAACGCCAAAAATAATGGTGCCGCATCACCTAATTGATATGCCCTACCCTAAAAAAAAACTTCTGGCCACTAAAGTTCCCTAAAAAAGAGCCCCGCAAAAATGCCTAAAAGTTGGCCAACAAAGGCAATTTTCGTTCAACTTCTTTATCTTTGCGCCTACCCTAATCGGAATTAGGGCCAAAAATTAGAACGAAAGAAAATGAAAACCAAAAAGATAGGAAAGGATAAGGTCAATGTGATCACCATGGGTTGCTCCAAAAATATGGTCGACTCCGAAATCCTTATGCACCAACTCCGCGTCAACGATTTTGAGGTCAGCCACGATAGCGAAGAGGATGATTCAGATATTATTATTATCAATACTTGCGGCTTTATCGATAGAGCCAAAGAAGAATCTATCAATGCTATCCTCGCCTATGCCGACGAAAAAGCAGAGGGCAATATCGAAAAGCTATACGTAACGGGTTGCCTCTCCGAACGCTATAAAGAGGACCTCCAAAAAGAAATCCCCGAAGTAGACGCCTTTTTTGGTACCCTAGAACTCCCCGCCCTACTCGAAAAACTAGAGGCCGATTATCGTCAAGATTTATTAGGCGAACGCATGCTCATGACTCCCCCGCATTATGCCTATGTCAAAATCTCAGAAGGCTGTAACCGTACCTGCTCTTTCTGTGCTATCCCCCTCATGCGTGGCAAACACATTTCTAAACCTATCGAGGATTTGGTCCAAGAGGTAAAAGGCTTGGTCAAAAATGGCGTGAAGGAAATTATGCTGATCGCCCAAGAACTGACCTACTATGGCCTCGATATTTATAAGGAACGCCGCCTAGCTCAGCTCCTACATGCCCTCAATGATATTGATGGCCTAGAATGGATCCGCCTGCACTATGCCTACCCCTCTAAGTTCCCCAGCGATGTTTTTGACGCTATCCGAGAATTACCCAAAGTCTGTAATTATCTGGATATGCCCCTGCAACATATCAATACAGAGGTGCTCAAAAGAATGCGCCGCCAAATCGATCGCCAAGGAACCAAAGAAGTGATCGAGGAAGCCCGCCGCCGAGTGCCCGGTATTGCCGTACGCACCACTTTCCTCGTCGGCTTCCCCGGCGAAACCGAAGAAGAGTTTGAAGACCTACTCGCCTTTATCGAAGAAATGCGCTTCGAAAGAGTAGGCGTTTTCCAATACTCTCATGAAGAAAACACCCTGGCCCACCAACTAGAAGACAACATCAGCCCTGAGGTAAAAACCGAACGCGCCAACCGCCTTATGCAGGCCCAACAAGCCATTTCCTTTGAACTGAACCAAGAAAAAATTGGCCAAAAACTCAAAGTATTGGTCGACCGCATAGAAGGTGGCTACTTTGTAGCCCGTAGCGAGTTCGACTCTCCCGAAGTAGATAATGAGGTCCTTATCGAAATGCAAGAAAATGACTACCTTCGCCTTGGAGACTTTGCCTGGGTAGAAATTACCGATGCTACCGAATACGACCTCTTCGCAAAGATTCTCCCTAAAGAAAAATAAAATAAGCCTTCCCCCAAGCGATTGTTTAGGGGAAGGCTTCTCCTTTTTGCATCCTATAGATGCACCACAGATCATCCAAAACCATCGGCCCGACCGAAGAAAAATGAATTGCCTATGAGTTGGTTTAAAAGAGACAATAAAGGTATTACTACCTCTACCCGAGAAAAGAAAGAAGCCCCAGAAGGTATTTGGCACCAATGCGGAAAATGCCAACACCGGGTTACCGTAAAAGACCTTAGAGAAAATCTCTATGTTTGCCCTAGCTGTAATCATCATGAACGCCTAGGCTCTGGCGACTACTTTGAACTCTTCTTTGATGATGGAAAATACAAGGAGCTATTTGATAATATCGCCGCTGTAGATTCTATCAACTTTGTAGACCTTAAACCCTATACCGAACGCCTAGAAGCCGCCCGCAAAAAAACAGGCCTAGTCGATGCCCTTAGCGTAGCCAAGGGAAAGGTCCAAAAAAATGACCTCGTTATTGCCGCTATGGATTTCTCTTTTATTGGAGGTTCTATGGGCGCTGTAACTGGAGAAAAAATTGCCAAGGCAATTGATTACTGTATCAAACACCGTTGCGCTTTCATGATTATCTCTAAGTCTGGTGGCGCCCGCATGATGGAATCAGCATTTTCTCTCATGCAAATGGCCAAAGTATCAGCCAAACTTACTCAATTAGCCGATGCCCGCCTGCCCTACCTTTCTTTTATGACCGACCCCACCACTGGAGGCGTTACTGCTTCTTTTGCTATGTTGGGCGACTTTAATTTCTCAGAACCCGGCGCCCTGATTGGCTTTGCCGGCCCCCGTATCGTTAAAGAAACCATTAAGGTTAAGGAATTGCCCGAAGGCTTCCAGAGAGCAGAGTCTCTTCTCCATAATGGCTTCCTCGATTTTATTGTGGAACGCAAAGACCTTAAAGATAAGGTGGGCGATATCCTTACCCTCTTTAAAAAAATCTAATCGCTTAGCGAAAAGATGATGAAAAGCCGCATACTCTAACAGAAAGTATGCGGCTTTTCTATTTGGCCCTATTTGCAGCGGACAGGCGGCGAAGCCGCCGCAGGCCACAACAAGGCCTTTAGGCCGCAGTTCGACGACCGAAGGGAGTAACCGATGTGCAGCGGACAGGCGGCGAAGCCGCCGCAGGCCTAGCGATGTGAAAGGGGGCGGCGAAAGCCGCAGACCCAGCCAGCTTGCTGGCGCAGGGCCGAGCAGACCTGCGAGCCCTGAAACGTAGCGCCGACGAGCGAAGCGAGGCGGAGGCCCCAAAACACCTTAAAAACAAACCGCCTATTTTGGCCAATGAGGACGTTCTCGATGCTGCAAACGAAGGTCGAGTTCTGGACCAAAACGACTTTGCAAAAACTGCCGCAAACGCTCGGCAGAATAGACCGAGCGATGTTGGCCGCCCGTGCAACCAAAATGAACTCCTAAGTCGGAATGTCCACGATCCAGATACTTTTGTATGGCCCGCTCAATAATGGGGAAAATCTGCGCTAAGAACTGCTCGATTTCGCCATCTTCTACCAAAAAGAGTTTAACCTCCTCATCTAGGCCCGTTTTCTTCTTGTAGGGAGCATAGCGGCCAGGATTATGGATAAATCGGCAATCGAAGATAAAGCCCGCTCCATGTCCGCCCGTGGGGTCCTCGGGCAAGCCTCTTTTATAGGAAAAAGAAGAAATATGCAGACGGAGCGCCTGTTCTTTGGGCTTGGGCAGCTGCTCTTTTGGCTGCCGAATGAGGGCCTTGAGCAAGCGATTGAGCTCTGGCAAAGGCAACAAATCTTGCTCGAGCAACCAGCGAATATTTTCGAGTGCAAAGGGTATACTGGCCAAAAAATGCCCCTTCTTTTGGTAATGCCCCTTAAAGCCATAAGCGCCCAACACCTGCAAACTACGCAAGAGCACAAAGCCCAAATAATAGCGCTCAAACTCTTGGCGGTCCCAATGCGGCTCTCGCGCTTTGAGCGCCTGAAAATAGGCCTGCTGCAAACGCTGACGGTCTTTATTCGAGAGCTGCGCCTTGGCCTGAAAAAGCAAAGATACCAAATCGTATTGCAAAGGACCACGGCGGCCACCCTGATAATCAATAAAATAAGGCTGCTCCTCTTTGATCATGATGTTCCTAGCCTGAAAATCTCGAAACATGAAATAGTTGGCGGGAGCTTGGGCCAGAAAATCGACCAAGCGCTCAAAATCCTGCTCTAAAGCTTCGGCTTCAAAAGGGAGTTTGGCGGGTAACAAATACCAATACTTAAACGACTGGCAATCCCATTGCATAGATTGCTTGTCAAAGTCGGCCTTGGGATAGGCCAAGCTATAATCTATTTTCTTATGGCCCTCTAGCTGCATATCGAGCAAGGCAATCAGGGCATTTTTATAGTAGTTGTAAAAACGATCGGGAAAATGCCCCTCGCCATTTTTGCGGGCCTCTTCTAGGCTTTGAAGCAAGGTGTTGGGGCCCAAATCCTCTATTAAGTAGCAGTTTTGCGGCAAGGATTGGCCCAGTAGTTTGGGTACAGGCAAGGCCAAATCCAGAAAACTTTGGGTAAAAGAGACAAAAGCTAAGTTCTCTTCTTCTGCGGGGTTTTCGACCCCTAGCGCTTGGCCATTGGGCGAAGAAAGACGATAGTATTTTCGGTCGGAGCCAGAAAGAGGCAGTGCTTGAATGTGCTGGGCCGCCTCGCCAAAATGCTCCTGATAAAGCTCGAGTATAGTTTGATTCATAGTAGATATTGTTCTGCGACAAAACTACTAAAAAAACTAGTTTTTTGGAGCTATCGCCCCCTGTTCTACTAACCAAGCCATGGCATCTGCTTCAGAGCTGAATATCTTGTTGGGGTAAGCGGGTCGATTAAAGCTAATAAATATATTTGCGATCATTGCTGTTAAAGCACTTCCTACAAGAATTGCAGCAGCGGCTACATCCCCATGTTCTGCCAGATATTTTCTTACGGCTGTGCTAGAAGACTTTAATTGGCGACTATCGGATAGGTAGTAGATATTCTTTCCAAAATGTTGATGTACCGTTTGAATATGCTCTTTTATATCTTCTACTGCTGTAACATAAGGAACAACAACCGTTGACTTAATCATATTATCTGACAATTGTATAACCTCTGCTAAGTTTGTTCTGACCCTTTTCATTAGCTTTTATTTTTTAGGCGCATTAGCCCCCTGCTCTACCAGCCAAGCTATAGCTTTTGTCTCATCCTTAAAGACTTTAGTTGGGTATAAGGGCCGGCTAAAACTAACAAACATATTGGCCAGCATAGCTGTTGTTCCATTTTTAACTAGAACCGCTATTGCTTTAATCTCTTTTTGATTGGCTAAATATTGACGGACCTCTAAGGTGGTAGAAAGAAGACTACGAGGATCTGAGAGATAATAATGATCTATTCCAAAATGTTCTTCTATCTCCTCTACATGCCTCTGTACAAGCTTAATATCTGTTGCTTTTTTCAATACTGTTGTAACCTTAATAAGGTTTTCAGATAGTTGCTCTACTTTGCCTAAAGGAGTCATTATCATATTCATACACTTTATTTTTTTGGGGCCTCGGCCCCTTGCTCTACCAACCAAGCAATCGCATCTGCTTCCTCTTTAAAAAGTTTTGTTGGATAGGGAGGCCGACTAAAAGATATAAATAGGTTGCTAAACATAATTGTTGTACTATTTATAGCTAATATAGCTGCTGCTTTTGCCCTGCTGTGCTTAGCCAAATATTTTCGAACTTCTAAGTTCGCATGCTTTACAAGACGTGTATCGGATAGATAATATAAACCCTCTCCATATTCAGCTCTTAATAACCGAATATGTTCTTTCACAACTTCTAAATCATTTACTTTATCTAGTAGAGTAACTGACTTAACTAGGTTATCCGACAATTGGTAAGCTTCTCCTAATGGAGTAACTACTTTTTTCATCTCTGCATATTTTTTGGCGCCTCTGCCCCTTGCTCTACCAACCAAGCTATGGCCTTTTTCTCATCCCGAAAAATTCGAGTAGGGTAAAGGGGTTTACTAAAACTCATGTACATATTGCCTAGCATTTTGGATAAACCTCCTCCCACAATAATAGCTGCCGCCGCTGCCCCAGAATAATCCCGCAAGTACTCTCGGGCTTCTCTAGAGGCCGACTTTAGCAGGCGAATGTCCGTAATATAATATTTTTTTAGCCCAAATGTCTCATGACAAAGCCGAATATGCTCTCGCACTAGCGCTATATCATTGGCTTTTGTTCTATAATAGACCTCTTTCATCAAATTTGGACTCAAGGCCCATACTCTCGCTAAGTCTGTGTTTACCTCCTTTTTCATAAATCTAGGCGCTTGTTGGTACTAATACAAAGACAAATGGATACTCCCGAAAGTTCAAGTATTTCCCTAGAAAGACAAAGCCATCCCCCTACTCAGAATACAAGATTCCCCCTTGTTCTTCCAACCACTTTAATGCCGCCGATTCTTTCTGAAAGGCTTTGGCTACATAGGGGGGGCGACTGATATTTATAAATAGATTACTCACCATCTTCGATAGACCACTATTCACCAATACGGCCACAGCGGTAACTGTAGAGTGCTCCTTCATATACTCTCTCACCTCTCTGCTCATAGACTTCAATTTGCGAATGTCACTCAGGCAATACCCCCCTACTCCAAAGATCTCCTGCCCCTTCTGAACATGCCCCTTGACCATATTGACATCCTTTACCTCGGGTACTAAATAAACCTCCTTGGCGATATTTGGCCCTAATTGAAGTAGATAGCCTACTTCTGTATCTATTTTTTTTGTCATAGCTATTCCTTATTAAAAATCTGTTTGCTTTTAGAAGCGCCTACTAAGATGCTATTTTTTTTTTAGAAAAACATCTATTTATCTGACAAAAAAGCCCCTTTCTTAGGGGCTTTTATACTCTAGCGATAGGCCTGTATCTTGGCCTGAAGTTCAGGAATAACCGCAGGATCATCTATTGTCGAGGGCATTTTGTAGGGCCGCTGATCTACTAAATCACGTAACAAGCGACGCAAGGTCTTACCCGACCGCGTCTTGGGCAAACGCTCTACGGGCAAAATCTCTTTCAAAGAAGCTACCGCCCCAATCTTGGCCCGCACCAACTGAACCAACTCTTTCTCCAAAACCGATTCCGCTCTCCCCTCTTGGCCCTGCCAAACGACAAAAGCCATCGGCAATTGCCCCTTGAGCTCACATGCCCGTCCAATGACCGCCACTTCTGCTACCGCAGGATGAGCCACCAATACTTCTTCCATCTCTGCCGTAGACAAACGATGACCCGCCACATTGATGACATCATCTACACGGCCCGTAATGAAGTAGTAGCCCTCTTCATCTATATAAGCGCCATCTCCAGTACTGTAGTAGCCCTCAAACTAACTAAAATAACTCTTCTTAAACCGTTCTGAGTTCTCCCACAACCCCATCAAACAACCCGGAGGCAAGGGGGTACGTATACTCAATAATCCCTCGGCGTTCGCTGGCAATACCTGCCCCTCCTCATCCAATATATCAAAGGCAAAACCACAAACTGGCCTGCCCGCAGAGCCCGCCTTAATGGGCAAGAGCTCATGCCCCGCCATATTGGCCAACATCGGCCAGCCCGACTCCGTCTGCCACCAATGATCTATAACAGGCTTCTGCAATTGCCCCTGCAACCACTCCAATGTAGCCGCATCACATCGCTCTCCTGCCAAAAACTGAAACCGCAAGGAAGATAAGTCATGCTTCTTGATCCACGCCCCCTCAGGATCCTCTTTACGTATCGCCCGTATGGCCGTGGGCGCAGTAAACATCACCGATACTTTGTATTCTTCTATGACCCGCCAAAAGGTCCGCGCATCTGGCGTCCGAATCGGCTTGCCCTCAAATAATACGGTCGTGTTCCGATGCAATAATGGCCCATATACAATATAACTATGCCCCACGACCCAGCCAATGTCACTAGCCGCCCAAAATACTTCCCCAGGCTTCAATCCATAAATATGCTGCATACTAAAGTGCAAGACGGTCGCATAACCCCCCGTGTCCCGAACGACCCCCTTGGGCGTTCCCGTCGTTCCCGAGGTGTACAGAATGTAAGAAGGATGTGTAGACTTCAGCATCACCGGCCCTACAGGCTCCGCCTTGAGCAATTCCTCAAAATCAACGTCATAATCCCGCTCCGGATGCTCTACCCCCAACCGTCTGTTATATAATACCACCTTCTCGGGCGGAAATTCCGCCTCCTCTAAGGCCGCATCTACCAATACTTTATAAGGAATGATTTTCTCTATCTCTATTCCCGCAGAAGCCGTAATCAATACCTTGGGCTTGCAGTCGTCTATCCGTATCGCTAACTCATGGGCCGCAAATCCACCAAATACTACCGAATGCGTGACCCCCAAACGCGCACAGGCCAACATGGCCACCACTGCCTGAGGGATCATGGGCATATATATGACCGCCCGATCTCCTGGCTCTAAACCCAATTCTCGCAATCCACCAGCAAAAGCCGCTACCAAATCCCGCAATTCATTATAACTATACTTTGCCTTGCTCTGACTCACCGGCGAATCATAAATTAAGGCCGTATCCTCCCCATATCCATCCGCAATATGCTTGTCCAAACAAAGCTCCGAAAGATTCAACTCCCCATCTCCAAACCATTGCGGATAATCCCCACTTTCATCCAATATCTTTTCCGGAAACTTATGCCAAGCAATTCGCTGCGCTTGCGCTTTCCAAAATTCTTGCGGCTGCTCTATACTCCAATTATAGAGCGATTCATAGGTCTTCTCAGGCATAATCTAGGCTTTTTTTAGCGATGTATATAAATATCTATATAATAGTACTCAATTTTACTCAAGTCTGCAAAATTATTAGGTAATTTAGATCACATCTAAAACATTATTGGCCCATCCGCCCCCTTTTCCATAGAATAAAATAGGCTATACGCTTTTTCTTTTTTTTGGGGCCTGCCGCCTGCGGCAGCCGGGCCCTTACAGGGCTCGCAGGTCTGCTCGGCCCTGCTCCAGCAAGCTGGCTAGGTCTGCCGCTGCGCGGCACCCTTGCAGGCCCCTAGGCCAAGTCGCTTCGCTCCTTTGCGGCGGCTTCGCCGCCTGCTCGCTGTGGCTGCAGGTTGAAACCAGCAGCCAATTTAGGTGCAGCAGAGCCCGCTCCTGACCAACAATTGGCCTGCAGCTTAAAAGCCGCAGGACCTGAAAACCAAATATATCCTTCCCACAAACAAAGCAGGGGCTTTTAAGCCGCTGCGGCGAGAAAGACCAAAGCCCAACAAGAATGGCTGCGGCCTTTAGGCTGCAGATAGCGGCAAAGCCGCCATGGCCGAAGGCCAAACGGCCACAACAAGCCCTTTAGGGCGTCTTCGACGACCAACGGGAGTAACCGATGTGCAGGGGTGGACCCAGCGGGCGCAGCCCGCGCAGGGCCGAGCGAACAGCGAGCTGCCGAACGTAGCGCCCGCCGAAGGCGGGAGGCCCCATGATTTTGAATGAAGTAAATTAGGTTACTAATAGTTAATGAGTTCTACATAAGGAAGAATTACAAAACCCTAAAATCTTATCACGTCAAATACTATATGATACCAAAAAAAGAAATCGCTTAAATTTTTTATCTGTCCCTGATCTAACGAGTATTCTTCGGCCTTGTCGCATAAATCGTAATTTACTGATTAGCAGCAACTTCTAGCTTGACGGCATTAAGCTCATTTAAAATTTGAATACGCATCAGCACTTCTTGTTTCTGCATTTTGAAGCTGATCGAAGAGAGCCGTTCAGAGAAAAAGTGCTTGAGTCGCATCATTGCCGTTTCGCTTAAATTTCGACGATGATAGCCTAAATCTTGTTTCCAAGCAGCCGCTCCTAACTCCCAGATATATAAAATATCATCATTGCGATAACTATCGACTAGCTCTCCATTTTTTCCTTTTTTTAGGCGAGCATTTTTACGTGGGGGAATCAATGGAACCGCCCCAGCATCACAAATTGCTTCTCGACATTTTGTTTGGTCATAGGCGCCATCTGCATAAACTTGCTTAATATTAAATGGCTTCAATTTTTTTATCATTTTGAGGAGTTGAGAAGCATCGGTTTTTTGCTCTGTGGTAATCTCTACAACCAGGATTTCTCCTGTTTTGTCATTTACGGCCAAATGTACTTTAATCCAGCCAGAACGGTACTTTTCGGTATGTTTTATTCTCCGCCATTCTCCCTGTCCTTTTATTTTTAGTCCTGTACTATCTATTGCTATAGACAGCTCGTCATCCGTTTTTTTAGGCTTAATATTCAGCTTTAGTTTTTTGACTCTACGGCATATTTGGCTGTAAGATATTGGATTGACATCCAAATTATATTCGGAAACAACGCATTTTAGAATACCTTCTAATTGTCGGTATCCAAACGAAAAAAGCACTTTTAAGCGGAATAAATAGCGAATAAATTCATCAGAAATTGTTTTAGGTCTGCCGCGTTTTGGGCGCTTAGCGATGAAGTTTTTGCTTGCCAAAGGCGGGAACCAAACATTAAAAATAAACTCCCCTTGGGCGGTATAAAATCTGTTGGTTAGTGCGTAATTCTGTAAGGTTTTTTCTACATTTGTCATGGGACAGCTCGAGGTTTTATTGTTCGTCGAAAAAACTTAAATCTACGGGGCTTGTCCCTTTTTTTATGCCTAATTCGCAAGGTTTTTTGTAATTAACTGATTTGAAGGGTTTTATTTATGCAACAAGGCCCTATTCTTCCAAAGAAATTTCTCTCCTATAATGAACATGACCTATTTCATCATAATGCATCTCATCTGTATCAATAATTACTACATCTTTCAATATTTTAATTTTTTGCACTCTTCTAATAACTAAATCTACATCCTTAAAATTTTGTTCAATAATTTGCGCTAAATTTAATTTAGGTATTCCTGCTTTAAAAGTATAAGTAACTATAGAGTCTTTATTGACTATCAGAACACTCTGGCCAAAATAACTATGATCATATAAATCTCGTGCTTCTCTAACGCCTATAACATTACCATTAAAATAATACTTATCATTAATTACCCCCCCATTATCTTCTTCATTTTCTATGTATTCACCCCCTTCAATTGTTTTTCTTATAAAAACATCCTTCACAGCTCTATTTGCTGTAAAACATTTCAATAAAAAAGAATCTTCAGTTTCGTTAACGCAACAATAACTATCCCTCCCTTCAATAGATTTTCCTACTTGCAAAGCGCCCAAATCAAACCGCTCAAGATAATAATCACAAGTTTCAGGCGGTGCTATAATTGTATCTCTTTCTGTGGCCTCTTCTAAATTAACCGCACAGTTATAAGAAACCATAACCAATATTAGACAAAGAAATCTCATATTTTATTACTTTTTATTCTTACTCTTTAACCTAATTAAATCAATATCTCCTTTATGAATTTTATAATAATTCTTCCCCGACACTTCAAAATCACCTCCAGGCTTTAATTTTATCACATTAACTGTTTTAGTATTTATTGCTGGCCCAGAAGGAGTTGGTGATGCCCACCCCCATAGCCCTAACCCTTCAAAGCAATGAGGGCATGACTTATATGTTGTAATCTTTTCACTCACTCCATTTCCATAATGAGATGCGTCTAAGCTGTTAGGACTGTATTGTAATTTCCCTCCCAACCAATAGCTCCCAAAAATATCTCCTGAGGGGCTCCAACTCCTATTGGCATATACATCAGCCTGAAACCTATTAGCAAGCTTTTGTACAAAAACATCTCCTCTCCCTAACGCCCCAGATGTACCTGGGTCATTGGCTCCTGCATTACATGCTAGAATAACAACTGTACTTATATCTTTAGCTAACTCTTTAGCTATTGGAGCCAAAACAGTATTCGTTCTAGACCCTATATTGCCTGCGTCAACTATCTGATCACCTATACGGAAACTATTTGTCGATCTATAACCGTGGCTATCAATGTATAAAATCCCTACTTCTGCATCATATTTTGATTTTAAGTTTTTAATTTTAGCCGCCGCATCTTTCACTCCTTTAGCCTCTACTACATAAAAATTAGTTTCATTAGCCCAAATAGTCCACCCATTATTATTCTCAACATCTTTGGCTGAATTATATGATGAAACAAGTGCTTTATCAGGAACAGTTTTGCCATTTTCTTTCTTGGTCCTGTGTGTATTTGTTATATATATATTTATCCTTTTTTTAGGAGGATCACCTCCACCATTAGCCACTTCTGCCACATAACTCCTCGCAAAGGAGGTAGAGCTAATTTCCGTTGATACAGTAGCTTTATAAGACTCTTCTTTTTCTTTTTTCGGATAGCTCACACTTGCCCCAGAAGCATCCGTATAATAAATCGGATTTCCATCAAAGGTATTATAGGGCGATTGATGTGGGAAGGTAATAGGGTCCGCAGACCACCAGCGCCCTATCCGCCCATCTAGCTCTCTAAAGTAAGTAGTATGGTGCCCTGAGCCAATTTCTGGGCTTTTGCGCATTCCGTTATGGCCATATTCTGGAGGAATAGCCCCAGGAAAGTTCCGGCCAGGCATTTCCCAACCGTAGGCATAAGCATCTGTAGCCGATAATACATCTGCAAGATAGTAAGTCGCTACCGTTAAGTCTCTTCCCATTGGAAGCTTAATATCGCTAATTTCCATCCGCAAATCTCCTCGGAAATTGCTTAGCGCATAACGATGATAGCCTCTTTCATTTTGATACTGTACTGGAGCTGCGCTATCTATATCACTATAAAACGCTATGCCTTCTCTTCTCAATGTCGCCACGCCTAGTTCTTGCGTACGCAAATAAACTGCTGTAGAGATTTCTGTCGTCACTGTTGAGTAGGGCGTCCAAGCGGGTTTGGCTTCATACTCATAAGTAGCTTCCAATGCCCCTTCTATTTCAAAGAACGAGAGCTAAAGATACTATTTTTTATCTTTTTTTGGGGCCTGCCGCCAAAGGCGGCCGGGCTGTTTCGCAGCTCGCTGTTCGCTCGGCCCTTCGGCGCTTTCAGCGCCTTGGTCTGGCCTAACGGCCACTGCTGCCCATCCCTAGGCCTGCGGCGGCTTCGCCGCCTGCTAGCTGTGGCTGCAGGTTGAAACCAGCAGCCAATTTAGGAACAGCAGAGCTAGCTCCTTAGCAACAATTGGCCTGCAGCTTAAAAGCCGCAGGACCTGAAAACCGAATGCATTCGCCTATCTCCAATGAAGCAGGGGCTTTTAAGCTCCTGCGGCAAGAAATTTCAAGGCCCCTTGGATTGGCTGCGGCCTTTAGGCTGCAGGATATTTGGCCCCAAAATACAAGCGTTTTCCATATTTCGATTCTAAGCGCCTATCTCTAAACTGTAGTAGGGTCGGTCCAGAAAAAAAAGATAGGGCATTATAGATACTCCCCCAGCTAATTGTAAACTGCAGATTAGCTGGGGGAATTGTTTCTGCCCATTCTGCAATTGCAGATTAACTCTGAACAACTGTATCTAGCCATTCTGCAAATGCAGATTAGCTGGGGGAATTGTTTCTGCCCATTCTGCAACTGCAGATTAGCTCTGAACAACTGTATCTAGCCATTCTGCAAATGCAGATTAGCTCTGAACAACTGTATCTAGCCATTCTGCAATTGCAAATTAGCTCTGAACAACTGTATCTGGCCATTCTGCAACTGCAAATTAGCTGGGGGACTTGTTTCTGGCCGTTCTGCAACTGCAGATTAACGCTGAACAACTGTTTCTGCTCATTATGTATCTGCAGAGTGAGGCTGGCGCCAAGCCCAGGCTATTTGTAAACTGCAGATTAGCACTAAACATTAGCTTTTTCTCTGCTGTCATTCAGCTCTTGCCCCAAAACAACTGTTCTATTATAGTACAGTACTAAATTTAGTTGATCAACTACAAAAAACAGGTCTACGTAAACAGCAAATGTTAAAAAGTTATATTTTTTTGGCAAAAGGCTTGACATTTTAAAAGTATATCCCTAGTTTTATAACGTAATTATTTCATTGACCCCATTTAAACACAAAACTTATGGGATATAGAGAAGACTGGAGCAAGATTGAGAACTTCGTCAATAGCTCTACAGAAAAAAGCTTGAAGAAAATGTACCTCATGTCTACGGACCACATTCACAAGCTCATTGCAGAGGCCCCGAATGATGCGGTCATTCAAGACATCTTGACCTTTGTGCAGCCCGCCTATAGCAACTTTGTTCGGCAGTATCGAGCAAAAACGCTCCAAATCAATGCTTATCGTCTAAATACGCTTGATTTTAAGTCAAAATTAAATCTCCTTTCTAGCGATAAAATCCGGCAATGGGATGTAGAGATTCAGATGACTTATGATGCTAAAAGCAATCAGTATCAATCTTTACTGCCTAATGCTCGCGCCCCTTTTCAGAAAGGAGCTTATGAAATGCGTATTGAAGCTGTAATGAGCTTAGGAGAAGCGCTTAGCTTGGACCCGCAACTAGGGACATTGGGCGGAGATATCCTTGCTTTTGGGCAGCAGCTAGAGCTTTTGCGCCAAGAACAGCAAGGGAATGAAGGCCAAAAAAGCATTTATTCAGCCAGCCTAGAGGCCTTGCGTAAGGAATTGGCCACCGTACTCTTTGGGGCCTTTGGTCGCCTAATTGGGCACTACTATAGAGAACTGCACAGAGTGACCAACTTCTACGAACTGAAGTATTTCCGTCGCCGCCCAAGCAGCAGCAACAACAATAGCGAGGAAGAAGAAAACTACGACCTCTTTGAATTTGATCTTGCCCCCCAAAGCCGAGTCGTCAAGCTAGAGGGCTTGCTTGCAGGTGGAGAAACGATTCGCCTACAGCTACTAGAAGGAGACAGCCTTCAGTATTATACTGTAGCTAATTCGGCAGATACTCCCGATCAAGTTTATCGTCTAACTAACGGCCAAAATGCTCGCCTACAGCTACCGCTTGGGCATCGCCTCTTGGTCTTGGAGAATTCCGAAAACAGCTCTGCTAAGGTAGAAGTTGAAGTTTTGGAAGATGATGAAGCCCCTATAGCTAACTAACAAACAGAGGTTTATCATTACTTCTACTCTCCCCTCTCTGCGAGGGGATTTTTATTTTCTGCCTGCTCCAAAACGGCAGTACCGCCCGCTTTAGGCCTTACAAATAAGCATAAATCGGCTGTTTTTTGCCCAGCCTTTTTTATGGGCCAGGCGGGCATTGGCCCAGCGCTGCGGAGCGGGTGGCCGAAGGCCAGACCGAGCTTTTTGAGCAAAGCGAAAAAAGCGAAGGGCCGAGCGAACAGCGAGCCCCGCAGCATAGCGGCGGCCGACCTAGGCGAAGCCTAGTCGGCCGCGGGCCCCCAAAAAAAAAGAAGCTACCTTTCGATAACTTCTTCTATTTCCTACTTAAAGGGATTCCCTTAATCCGTCATTTTTAAGACCAATTTGCCAAACTGCTGGCCTTTGTCCATACAATCAAAGGCTTTTTGCGCTTGGGCCAAAGGCCAAACCTGCTCGACCAAAGGTTTGATTTTGTGCTCTTCTACCCAAGCAATCATCTGGGCAAAATCCTCATCGCTGCCCATAGTGCTGCCCATAATATCGAGCTGTTTCCAGAACATCTTTTGGGGATTGATTTGGAATTTGCCTCGGGTTCCCCCATAAAAAACGATCCGTGCAGCAGGGCGGGCCAAATCGACAAAATAGCTAAAGTCGGGACCGCCAGCACTATCAATAATCAAATCAAAACCAGCGGGATCTTGGGCCAATAGGGCCTTATGCCATTGCTCTTGCTTATAAGAAATGCCGTTTAGGGCGCCCATTTCCTTGGCCTTTTCGATCTTCTCGGCCTGTCCAGAGCTCACCCAAATATCAATGCCCAAGGGCTGGGCCAATTGCAGGGCCGTTAGGGCCACGCCCCCACCAATACCCGAAATAAATAGGCGTTCGCCCGCCTGCAGACGGCCTCGGCTAAAGAGCGCCCGATAGGCCGTTAGTCCAGCCAAAGGCAGGGCCGCCGCCTCCTCGGCAGAAAGATGAGCGGGCCGCAAAAACAGGCGATCTTGGGGGACCAACAGATATTCGGCAAAGCTGCCATGCTGCGGCATGCCCAAGATGCTATAGTTTTTGGCTTGTACGGCTTGCTCTTCGCCCCAATTTTGGTTGGGATTGACAATAACCTTCTGGCCCAGCCATTTTTTATCGGCCTGCGGACCCAATTCCACCACCTCGCCACTAGCATCCGAGCCCAAGATGATCCCTTCTCGAACGCCAGGATAGAGGCCTTGGGTAATATATAAATCGCGGTGATTGAGCGCAGCCGCCTCCACCTTAATCAATACCTGATCGGCTTGGGGGCTAGGCTTTTCAATTTGGCGATAAACAGCGGGAGATTTTTTTTGGTCCAAGACCATTGCATACATCTTGCTCATCATTCTATAGATTTAGGGCCTTTTGTGCAGCAGGGCAAAAACTACTGTACATCTAGCCATGAACTAATCATTTAGGCTCTCTAAGCTATAAAAACATTTGAGTTGGGCCAAGTTTGGACAAAAAAAAGCCGCTCTCTAGGCGAGAGCGGCTTTTTGCTTTATTTTTCGGCCAGCGGAGCAGCTTGATTTTCTGCCCCAATAGGATCAATTACATTTCTAGCGAAGAGAATCTTCTTTTTCCAATAAGAAGACTTGCTTACATTTTCGATCATGATACCGTGGCGGGGGCCATTCGCATGAATCACGGTAATTCCTTCGGCGGTATTACTTAGGATAAGGCCAACATGAGTGACCATTCCGCCCTTGCCATAACGGCTAAAAAAGAGGAGGTCGCCTACCTTTGCATCCTTAAGATCTACATGTTTTCCCTGTTTAGCTTGATAGCGAGAGCCGGGAGAGATTTCGATTCCGAACAGGCGCATCACATAAGAAGTATAGCCAGAGCAGTCGAAAGCATTGGGGCCTTTGGCGGCATAAACATAGGGACGGCCCAGATATTTTTTGGCGGCGGCGGTAATTTCGGAGCGAATCAAAATTCGCTTTTCTAGGGTCAGCTCCCCTTGAAATTTGACGGGAACGGGCGGATAAACCGCTTGGCGCATCTTGGCCAACTTCGCTTTGCGTTTAGCCTTAGCTTTTGCTTGGCGTTTGCGTTCGATCAGGGACTTCATGCCCGTGATATCCGATTGTTCGATTTGGGCTTTTTCTAGTTCTAGGGCTTGGATGACCTTAACTTTCTCGGCGAAGGTAGCCATGGTAGCGGCCAATTGTTCGGCCTGGGCCTTTTCCTCTGCCAATTGCTCTTGTTGCATGCGAATATATTGGTCGCCGACGATCAGTAGCGTCATATAGAGCAAAAAAATCTGAAAGATCTCTACCTTAGATATGGAATTCATATATTTTATTCTTCTGTTCGGCCTCTCTTTTGGCTTAAACTTTAAAGCCATTTGTTTAAGGAGGCTTGAACGCGATCAAAAATCTTTTTTCATATAAAGCGGCTGCAAATGTATTCATTTTGGCCCAAAAACCAAAAGAATCTCCTTTATTGAAGGCTTAAGCTTATGAAATTTAACAGTTTAGGAACTTTCTGCCTTATTTTATCTTTAGTTTTGCTCGTTAATTGGGCCAAGGCACAAAACAAAACGGAGCGTCCGATTACCTACTCTAAAGTTTGTTTTTACACCATAAAAAAGCAAGGATTTGAGCGTTTTATGGAGGTGGTCGAGGCCGTCCAAAAAGGCAAAGAGCGCAAAGTGCAGGCGCAGATTCGCAAAATGCTGCGTGATTTGCGCAAATTTGACAGTAAAAAGACCGATCGTAGTTTTGAGCTTTGGTATCAGGCCAACTACAGTGATTTTGAGCAGCAGTTGGCCGTTGTGCGGCAATCTACCATTAAGTCATTAGAGATTTACAGGGCCAGATGGCGGCGCAATCAGTGTCATTATTTTGATCATACGGCCTTTTTGATGCAAGTATTGGCCTTTGAGAGCGAGCGTTTTTATCCGGACTATTGGTTTATGGGGCAAGAGCGTTACTTTTCAGAGACCTTAGTCCGTAGGGTTCGAGCGGCGGCGGCCAAAGACCTACCGCCTATTTTTGAGCATTCGGATTTGCACAAAGAATTTGCGCCTATGTCTGCCCTACAAGCCTGGGAATTGGACCAGATGAAGCGGTACTTGCAGATTGGTCCATATGGAGAGGATCCTGGGGGAATTGGTCAAAAGCCGCTTATTCCCTACTCCTACGGCATCATTCTGCGGCCAGAGGCCAGTTATATATTAGAGCAAGTTGTTTTTGATGATCGCAGTTTGGACCTGGACCTCAATCGGCAGTTGCGGGCTTTGCAGCGTTTCTTAAAAAGCTGCCGAGCTGGAGAAATCTACCTTTTACTTCGCTTTGAGGAGCGGCCTTTTCGGCCTTAGGGGATAATTTTCTTGGCGGTTGGCACAAAAAAGCCGATTTTTGGCCCATTGCGTCTAGCAGGGCTCGGCCGAAGGCCAGGGCAGCCCCAAAAAAGAAAACAAAATGAAAACAGAATGTCCAAGCTGTCACAAAAACTTTGAGTGCCAGCCAGAAAACATCAGCAATTGCCAGTGTGTGGACCTAGTTATTGGGCCTGCTTTGAGGGCTCATTTGGCCAAGAGCAAAAAAAGCTGTTACTGTGCTGCCTGCTTGCGAGAACTGAATACAATTTGCGAGCAGGCCGCTAGAGAGCCCCTGCCTCAGAAGGCCCATGAATTTGTAGAAGGCAAGCACTTTTATAAGGAAAATGGCCTTTGGATATTTAGTAAATACTACCTCATTCAGCGGGGATATTGTTGTGGCAACGGCTGCAAACACTGCCCCTACTAAACGATAGAAAAATGGCGTTTTGGAACAATGCTTTTGGTGCCGTAGACGAGGTGCTGCCCGAATTTAAGAGCCTGCCCGAGGGCATTGGCTACCTAATGGGAAGAGTGCGAAGCATGAGTGATAGTTTGGCCGACAGCCAGGTTTATGTAGATAAACGCTGGCTAGAAGTGCGGGATGATCTTGATTTTCAGGAGTCGGTTTTGCATGTCTTTAAGGAAGGGGGCAATTATTTACGCATCTTGGATGGCGATATTGCCAGTGGCAGTTGGGAGGCCAGTTTGGGCGGCCTGATCATTAAGTTTGGGGGCAAGCATGAGCTCTATGAACTGGTCTTTTTGGACCTTGACTTTTTCATTTTGAAAAAGCATGGGCAGCAGGGCCCCAAGGGCGGACGTCCCTACTTTGTTTTGGCCCGAGAGGGGCGAGCAAAAGGGCGAGAATGGCCCGAGCTTTTAGAGCTGCTTTTTCAAGACTACAAAAGCGAATCCTCTTATTTTCAATGGGTTTTTGTGCTTTTCGTCCTCATTTTGGGCATCCTACTCTACTCCATTTTGTAGATGTCACAAAAACTATTGTGGCTAAGCCCTGTTATCCATTTAAAATTCCCTATTTTAGGCCGTTAAATCAACCGCCAAAGTTATGTCAGAAAACAAAACGCAAAACACCATAGACGAAGTAAGTAAAATCTTCTCTACCTATTTAGTAAAGAATGGCCTACGCAAAACCCCCGAACGCTTTGCCATTTTGGAAGAAATCTATAAGCGCAACGATCATTTTGATGCAGAAGCGTTATATATCCATATGAAAACCCAGAACTATCGGGTGAGCCGAGCTACCGTCTACAACACACTAGAGCTTTTGGTCGCCTGTGATTTGGTGCGCAAGCATCAATTTGGAAAAAACCTAGCTCAGTATGAAAAGGCCTATGGCTTTAAGCAGCATGATCATGCCGTTTGTATTGAGACTGGAGAAGTCTTTGAATTTTGTGATCCCCGTATTCAGCAAATCAAGGAGTTGGTAGCCGAAATGCTCGACTTCGAAATTACTCACCACTCGCTAACCTTCTATGGTTATAGCAAAGAAGGCCGCGAAAAAAAGAAATAGGGCCCAATGACTTTTCAATTAGAACAACAAGATGAAATTTGCATCTTGGAACTGGATGACCTTTGGAATCCAGAAGAAAACCAGTCGATTATTCAGGAAGTAGAACGCCTAATTGCTCAGGGGCAACGCCTGTTTCTCATTGATTTGGGGCAGATGCAATTTATGAACTCTTCTGGACTCGCTTTTTTAATTAGCATCCTCACCCGTGCCCGCTCTGCCGGTGGAGAATTGGCCCTTTGCCGGATCTCACCAAAAATTGAGCAGCTCCTACTCATGACTCGTCTGCGCTCTACCTTTGAGGTGGCCGACAGCCGAGAAGAGGCCCTGAACATTTTGCAAGCCTTAACAAAGAACTAAAACCTAATCTTTAGCCGCTTTTCAAAAGTTGTTTTTATTTTTGTGCGCCAAAAGTAGATTCCATCTACATTTTTTGCTACACAAAATTTTGCAACTATGGTTGATGTTCTGTTGGGACTCCAATGGGGAGATGAGGGAAAAGGTAAGGTCGTGGATTATTTAGCTCGGCAATACGATATTGTCGCTCGCTTTCAAGGAGGCCCCAATGCTGGGCACACTTTGGTCCTAGACGGCCAAAAATTTGTACTGCACACCATCCCTTCTGGGATTTTTAGACCTCAGGTGCTCAACCTGATTGGTAATGGCGTAGTGATTGACCCCACTACCCTGATTAAAGAAATGGAAAGTATTGCTGCCGCTGTCCCAACTTTTGGGGAGCGGCTTTTTATTGCCAAAAAAGCTCAGCTGATCCTGCCCTCGCATCGCTTGCTCGATGCCGTAATGGAAGCCGCCAAGGGCGAGGGTAAAATTGGCTCTACCCTCAGAGGAATTGGCCCCACTTATACCGATAAAATAGCTCGCCGTGGGCTGCGCATGGGCGATATTCTGCTCCCTAACTTTAAGGCCCGCTATGAAGAACTCAAAGCAGAGCATTTGAAAATGGCCCAAATTTACCCTGCTGTAGATTTTGATTTGGCGGGACAAGAAGCCGACTTTTTTGCCGCTGTAGAAACCCTCAAGGGCCATCAATTGGTAGATGGCGAGTACTTTATCAATAAGCAGTTGGCCCAAGGCAAAAAGGTTTTGGCCGAGGGGGCCCAAGGCTCTATGCTCGATATTGATTTTGGCACTTATCCCTTTGTCACTTCTTCCAATACCATTAGCGCCGGGGTTTGCAACGGCCTAGGCGTGGCCCCACAAAAGATTGGGGAGGTGATTGGCATTACCAAAGCCTATTGCACCCGCGTAGGTAGCGGCCCCTTCCCTTCTGAGCTCTTTGGCGAAGAAGGCGAAAATCTTCGCCAAGCGGGTGGAGAGTTTGGCGCGACTACGGGCCGTCCCCGCCGTTGCGGTTGGCTCGATTTGCCGCAGCTCAAATATACCATTATGTTGAGTGGCGTGACCCAATTGGTCATTACTAAGGTAGATGTCCTGAACGAAATGGAAGAACTCAAAGTGGCTACGGCCTATAATTATGGGGGCCAAAAAAGCCAAGAATTGCCGCATGATTTGGTCCTTGAAGACATTAGTTTGGACTATCGCAGCTATGCGGGTTGGAAAAGCAGCCTCAAGGGCATTCAAAAGTTTGAGGACTTTCCGCAAAAGCTACAGGATTACATTCATAGCCTAGAAACAGAGCTAGGCGTACCGATGAAAATGATCTCTACTGGTCCAGAGCGAGAAGCGTTGATTATTAGAGATTAGGATTTTCTTTTTTTGGGGCTGCCCCTTCCGCTAGGTTAAAACCCAGCGCAAAGCGGCATCGCTTTGCGAAGCGATACAAAATGAGGGTTGAAACCCTCATGAATGATCGGGCGGGTCGGGCCATTTCGCAGCTCGCTGTTCGCTCGGCCCTGCAGCGCTTTCAGCGCTTTGGTCTGCCGCCTTCGGCGGCCCTGCTACAGCCCCTCAGCCGATGCTGTAGGTAGAAACCTACAGCAAGGAAGGCCCAAACCTAAAGGTTTGGGCCTTTTATTTTGGACCAAGATCTGCGTCCTACAGGCCCGAAGGGCCGCAGGCTGAGGGATGGTAGGGGGTGGCCGAAGGCCAGACCGAAGCCGCCGCAGGCGGCTGAAGGGCCGAGCGAACAGCGAGCCCCCGCACAGCCCGACCCGAGCGAAGCGAGTGGGCAGCCCCAAAAAAGCCCCTCTACAACAAACTGCAGAAGGGCTTAAAAAATGTAAGCTTACTTTTTATTGGGCGGCATTTTTCAAAATGCGGTCAAAACGGATCCCTTTGGGGCCAATAGACATCCAGACAAAGAGCGGCTTGCCCACAATATGGGTAGCGGGCACAAAGCCCCAAGAGCGAGAATCGGCAGAATCGTCGCGATTGTCTCCCATCATCCAGTAGTAATCCATTTCAAAGGTATAGCTATTGGTGGTTTGGCCATCAATAATAATTTGGCCATCGCGGATCAGTAGATCGTGGCCTTCATAGGCCGTAATCACTCTTTTGTAGAGATCGATATTATCCATGCTCAGATTCACGGTCTCGCCCTTTTTGGGGATCCAGATGGGGCCATAATTATGGTTATTCCAGGGGAAAAGCTCGCCATTGTAGGGGAAAATCCCTTGATTGTAGCCTGGGGCACCCACCACAGGGCGAATCTCCTTGAGAATTGGGGCCAACTGAGGATCTTGCAACATCTGCTCGACCACCAAAGGCGAAATATTTCTGAAATTGCTGGCTTTTCCGGGGCCAGACGGAATCGAAAGCGCATAATTATCATCTACATAACTCATATTGATGCTCTTATTATCTTGGGGCACCAACTCATAGCGATACTGCACGCCGGGGATAATATCGGGCTCTTGGCCATTGACAAATAGTCGGTTGGCACGGACCTCAATGCTATCGCCGGGCAGTCCCACACAGCGCTTAATATAGTGGTCGCGCTTATCTACAGGCCGGGTAACAATACGGTTTTTAAAGCGTTTGAGGACCTGCTGGCGGGTCGCCTCTCTTTGGGCTCTGGGCGTCCCTTTGAGAATATTATGATAATCGCTAGAATAATCTACCCCTTTGATAATCGTATCGCCTTCTGGGTAATTGAACACCACGGGGTCGTAGCGATTGACCTTTTGTAGGGCGGGAGCGCGATTATAGTCCCAACTGGGCCATTTCGAATAGCATTCGCCCCCCGTTATGGGCATCACATTATGCAAAAGGGGGAAAGAAAGTGGCGTCATGGGCAATCTAGAGCCATAATGCAGCTTACTCACAAAAAGGAAGTCTCCGACCAAAAGCGAGCCCTCCATCGATGGCGTGGGAATAGTGTAGGCCTCGATCAGGAAAAGGCGAATAAAGTGAGCGGCAAAAACCGCAAAAAGGATAGAGTCGGCCCATTCTCGGATAAAGGTCTTTTTGGGAAAAGGGCGTTCTTTTTCTAGCTTTCGGATAGCGGCTTGGTCCTTATTTTTAACGGCCATTTTATAGGCGGCCTTATACTCCTTTCGTTGTTGGTGGGCGGGGCCTTTATAGCTCAATTCATCTTTTTTGACAAAGCCCAGGTAGGGAAACCAAGCAAAGGGTGCTGCAATAGCCAAAACATTGTCCCAAAAGCCATATTTACCAAAGCTACGATTGAGCTCGATAGCCATAGCGGCCAGGGTAAAAATATTGACAATAGGGATAAAAAGCCAGATAATATGCCAGCTAGGGCGGCCCACAATTTTGGCCCAACTCAGGTAATTTAGAATGGGAACATAAGCTTTCCAGCCAGTTTCTCCAGCCTTTTCAAAAAGTTTAGAAATACCGGCAAAGGGCAGTAGGTAGCCCAAGATAAATACCGATAGGTAATAGAGGATATCCATATATAAGATTATGATTATTGTAGCAAAGAAAGTCCCTATTGACGGGCATAAGAATCGCGAAAGGCCTTAAAGCGCATACTCCAAACGCCCCAAAAGGCCTCGCTAAAGATCGCCGTGCTCATTTTGGAGGCGCCTTCTTCTCGGTCCTTAAAGGTAATGGGTACTTCTCGGAGTTTGAAGCCCAATTGCCAGGCGGCAAACTTCATTTCAATTTGGAAAGCATAGCCCTTAAAGCGAATTTTCTCAAAATCGAGTTGGGCCAGAAAATCTCGTTTGTAGCAAACAAAGCCAGCCGTAGCATCAGAAACGGGCATCCAAGTAATCAGGCGAACATAAATAGAGGCTCCTCTCGACATCAGGATGCGTTTGATGGGCCAATTGACTAATTTTCCGCCCCGAACATAGCGAGAGCCTACCGTTACGCCCACTCCCGCTTCTTGGCAAGCCTTGGCCAAACGAGGCAAATCTTTGGGATTATGCGAAAAATCGGCATCCATCTCAAAAATATATTGATAGTCTCGCTCCAAGGCCCATTTAAAGCCTGCGATATAAGCCGTTCCTAGCCCTTGTTTGCCTTTTCTTTGCAAGAGAAACAAGCGAGAAGCCACTTCTTTTTGTAATTCTTGTACTTTTTCGGCCGTACCATCTGGAGAGCCATCATCGACAACCAAAATATCAAAGGAGCAATCTGCGGGCAAAGCCAGCACTGCTCGAATAATATTCTCGATGTTTTCAATTTCGTTGTAGGTGGGTATAATCACCAAATTTTCACTTGCCAATTTGCTAGATTTTATTGAGATTTCGCTCTTTACGCAAAGTATATTTGGCCCAATGGGGATGAAGCAAATATATATAAGTTGTTTAACTTTTTTTGGACCTTATTAGCGCCTTAAGGTTTTTTAGTTTTTCCTTAAAAGCGCCCTAAAATAATGAAGTTGACCGAAAAAAGGCTTTTATCGCTTCAGAAATCAGCCTTTGCGCTGCAATAGCGCCATGTAAAAGCCATCTTCTGGCCCACGATCTGGCCCTAAATGCTGCTCTTTGAGCAATTCGAACTCTTGACCATCGGGGCTTTTCAAAAAGCGCTGGACCTGCCACTCATTTTCTGAAGGCAAAATGCTGCAGGTGGCATAGAGCAACTGCCCTCCAGGCTTACACAAAAGCGAATATTCTCTTAAAATATGCGCCTGAGTAGCCTGTATTTCTTCCAAAAACTCCGGCTTGATGATCCATTTTGTTTGTGGATTTCGACGCAATACGCCCAAGCCAGAACAAGGTACATCCAAAACCAAATAATCGGCAAGGTTGTAATAGGCTGGCGAAAAACGCCCCGAGGCAGGAATTTTCTCTGTTTTAATGATGCTTACTCCCGCTCTTTTGGCCCGCTTTCGCAGCTCTTTGAGCTTATGCTCAGAGAGGTCCATAGACAATATTTCTCCCCGATTTTTCATCAAGGCGGCTAGGTGCAAACTCTTTCCCCCCGCCCCAGCGCAAGCATCTACCAAATAACGGCCCGCCAGCGGCTTAAGAAAATGAGCCAGTTGCTGAGAAGCATAATCCTGCACCTCAAACCAACCCTCTTCATAAGATTTTAAATGGGTAAATTTTCGATTTTGGCCCAATACCAAAGCTTCTCGATCGCCTAAAAGCTCTACAGGCAAGCCCTCTTTGCGCAAACGATGCAATACCTTTTGCCGAGGCGCCTTGAGGCTATTGCTTCGCAAAACCACATCGGCAGAGCTATTGAGGGCAGGCAGCAATTTGGCCCAGCGCTCCTCCCCCACTTCCTCCAAGGCACGCTCCTCCAACCAATCCGGAATAGACTCCCGAATTGCTCGATTTTCTACTGCTACACGATGCCGACGCCAGATTTCTAGACTATCCAATCCCTGCATTTCTGGCCAATCTTCTGGCGGCTGATGCCCTTGCAACAACCAAGCAGTTTTTAGCATCAGCCACCAATCGGCTTCGGTTTCTGGCGGCCGCTCCAAGGCTACCTCATAATACAAACGATACCAGCGGATGAGCTCATAAATTTGCTCGGCCACAAAACGGCGGTCACGGCTGCCCCATTTCTTATTGCTCCGCAAAAGCTGCTGTATGCTGCGGTGCGCATGGGCTCCCTCTTGCAAAATGGCGCGGGCAGTTTGCCAAATTGGGGGAATCAGATTCTTATAAAATCGCAAGACTTTTCTATTTTTTGGGGCCTCCCGCAGCAAGCTGCGGGCGCTAGTTTAATTCATGAGGGTTTTAACCCTCATTCATATATGATCGCAAAGCGATGCCACAGTTGCTGTGGGTTTTAACCTACAGTAAAAACAGCCAGATCGCTAGGCCAATGGCAGGCGGGCAAAGCCCACCTGCCACCTCCCAGACGTCTGGGCTATTTTTTCAAGTATAAAATGACTGATTCGATATGGCTGGTGTGCGGAAACTGGTCCACCAAACTGAGTTTAACCGCCTCATAACCTGCTTCTCTTAGGACCAAGCTATCACGAGCTTGTGTAGCTGGATTACAAGAAATGTAAACGATAGCAGGCGCCTCCAATTCAATCACTCTTTTCAGGGCCTTGGGCACAATTCCTCCACGAGGTGGATCCAAAACAATGACCCCAATCTTTTGCTTAAACTGTGGATATTCCCAAAGGAATTTGCGCACATCGGCCGCATAAAACTCAATACCTTCAATATTGTTGCGGGCTGCATTTTTGGCCGCATCCTCAATGGCTTCAGGGACAATATCTACCCCAATAATTTTTTGAATTTTTGGGCTACGGCTCAAAAGCTGGGCAATGGTTCCCGTTCCACAAAAGAGGTCCATCACCCAAAGGCCTTCTTGGCCCAATTTGGCCATGGCTTCTTCGGCATAAGCAATGGCTCTTTGGTAGAGCAGCTCTGCGCAGGCGGGATTCGTCTGGAAAAAGCTCTGCATAGAAATCTCAAAAGAGAGGCCCAATAATTCTTCTACCACCTTGGGATCTCCATAAAGTAGCTTTTGGTTTTCGGGCAATTGCTTAACGGCATCGCCTACCTCATCATTGAGGCTATGCAAAACGCCAGCTAGGCGGTCTTCGCCTAAAATATCCTTGAGCAGGTCCACAAAAGCGGTCTGGTCAAATTGGTCCAAGCCCTTAGAGGTCGTCACCAAATTAAACAAAAGCGCATCTTGAGCAAATGATTTGCGGACCACCAAAAAGCGGAAAAAGCCTTTGCTTTTGGCGGGATCCCAAGCGGGAAGGCCCGTTTTTTCGCAAAACTCTCGAATGCGGAACAGCTGCGACTCCAACTGCTCATCAAAGAGGCCAGAATCTGCATCTAGGTTTTCTACGGCCCACCATTGACCCCTTCTTTTGAAGCCCAGGGCAAAATCCCAACTTTCTTCTTCGGTCCCTAGCTCAGAGCGAAGGCTAGAAAAAGAATATTCCATTTTGTTGCGGTAGTGCCAACTTTTGGGCGAGGCAATATAGCCCTCAAAAACCTCTTCTACATTTTCCCATTCACCTAGGCGCTTGAACATCTCTAGAGTAGATTGCTCTTTGGCCGTTCTTTGCTTTTCAATGGGCCAGGCGGCAAAAGGAGCGCCTGGAATCCGTTGGTAGGGCAATTCTATTTCTTCGGCTGCGGGCTGCAAAACCTTAATGAGTTTGGCCTCGGCAAAGCGCTTTTTCTTTTTGGTGATGCGAGCCGCTACTTTTTGGCCCGGAATACTATTGTTTACAAAGACAATAAACTCCCCATTTTCGGTAGGGAGTTTAGCAATGCCTTTGTCGCCAAAGGCCATATCTACGATATCTAATTCTAAGGTAGTTCCTTTTTTCAATTTAGCTGTTTTTATGATGAAGCGAAGGTACTTTTGGATGTAGCAGGCCCGAAGGGCCGCAGGCCTAGCGATGTGCAGGGGTGGCCACAGGCCAGACCAAGGCGCTTTGCGCCGCAGGGCCGAGCGAATAGCGAGCCCCGAAACGTAGCGCCGACGAGCGCAGCGAGGCGGAGGCCCCAAACCTTCATCCTACTGCTCTTCTTCCGTTGTTTCTTCGGTAGTGGGGGCCTCCAACTGAGGGGCTTCGGCCTCTACCAACAACTCTTCTTTCATGCGTTTAACCATCAGGTGGTGGGCCTGATCTTGAATCATTTTTTCTTTGCCTTGTTGCTTATAGCCTAACTTTTCGTAGAAGGCTTTAGCGGCGGTATGCGTGAGCAGACTGAGGTGATTCCAACCTGCAAAAAGGGCCACTCTTTCCAGTTGAGAGAGCATAAATCGGCCGAGGCCTTGGCCCTGATATTCAGGAGCGATCACGATTTGCTGCAATTCGGCTTTTTCGTTGCGTTTGCCGGCCTCCGTTTCGATTTCGGGTTTGAGGATCACGCCCCCCAATAGCTCATGCTCTTCAGAAAAGAGGGCATAATGCAAAAGCTCGGCCTCTGCGGCCCAGTCCTCCAGTTCAAAAGTCATTTTTAGGGGCTCAATTAGGGCCTCTTTGCGGAGGGCCACCAAATCGTCATAATTGGGAGAGGCAAATTCAATTTGTGCTAAATACATCATATCTTAATTTTTTGGAGGCGCCAGAAACTTCAGAATGCCTTGGGCCACTCGCTGAGGGGCGCCAGCTTGGCCAAGTTTATTGCGCAGCGCCTTATATTCTTGGGCTATACGTTGACGATTTTCGTCCTCAAAAAGTTGTTGGAGTTCCATTTTTAGGCGTTGAGGATTCAAATCATTTTGGATCAATTCGGGCACCAACTCCTTTTGCATAATCAAATTGACCAGCGAAATATAAGGAACCTTGATAATTTGCTTGGCTATCCAGTAAAAAATTGGGTGCGTTTTATAGCAAACCAACTGCGGGAGCTCGAAAAGAGCGGCCTCTAAGGTGGCCGTGCCCGAGGTGACCAGGGCCGCTTGGCTGTGCGCCATCAGGTCGTAGGTTTGGTTTTGGACAAAAGTGACTTGTGGAAAAGGCGCCAAGAAATTGCGGTAAAATTCGGGTTCTAAACTGGGGGCACCCGCCACCACAAATTGGGCCTTGGGGAAATTGGGCAAAACCGTCAACATCAAAGAGAGAATAGAGCGAATTTCCTGTTTTCGGCTACCGGGCAAAAGCGCAATAATCGGTTGATCTGCGCTTAAATTAT